>JAFXDB010000114.1 GCA_017516305.1 Clostridia bacterium
ACAGGCTGGCGCTCTAACCGACTGAGCTACCGGGCCATATGGGCCTTCAGGGACTTGAACCCGGGACCAACCGGTTATGAGCCGGCCGCTCTGACCAACTGAGCTAAAGGCCCAAGTCTGAGAAGAAAGGAAAATGGTGACTCCTAGGGGATTCGAACCCCTGTAGCCGCCGTGAAAGGGCGGTGTCTTAACCGCTTGACCAAGGAGCCACGCTACATCCGAAGCAAGCATTCTGGTCGGGGTGAAGGGATTCGAACCCCCGGCCCCATGCTCCCAAAGCACGTGCGCTACCAGACTGCGCTACACCCCGGTTTCCCGTATGTCGCCATTGCGTCAGGCGACGAGATATATACTACACCATCCGAAAAAGAATGTCAACCCCTTTTTCACAATTTTTCAGATTTTTTTGCGCGTATTTACGCGAATTTGTGCCAGTTCTGCGCGTCATGAGCATGCCGCAGTTGCGCTTCCTCCCCGTCCGCCGTCTATTCTCCTCCGCCGTCTCATAGGCTGTGGCAAACGCCTTGAAGGAGTGAGCATCATGGACGACGCCGTTTCCCGCCGCTGCCTGGTCATTGCGCAGTACATGCTGGAGCACCGGGCCACCGTGCGCCAGGCCGCATCCGCATACGGGCTTTCCAAATCTGCCGTACACAAGGACATGGTCACCCGCCTGCCCAGGCTGGACAAACGCATGGGGCAGGAGGTGGCGGCGCTGCTGAAGCACAACAAGGCCGTGCGCCACCTCCGGGGCGGCGAGGCCACAAGGCGACGCTACCTGGGCTTGCAATCCAATTCGGATGGAGTATAATAGAAGAAATACCCGCAGCAACAGGAGGCACGTCACACCATGATGACCATCACGCCCACCGAAATGAAAGCACTGGAAAACCGCTATATGTCCGAGCATCACATCCCTGGCGCGCTGCTGATGGAGCATGCCGCCATGGGCGTGATGGACGCGATTGCCCGCTACACGGACAAGGGCGCCGTCGTGTTCCTCTGCGGCCCGGGCAACAACGGCGGCGACGGCTATGCCGCAGCCCGGCTGTGGAAGGCGCGCGGAGGCACGTCCCACATCATCGAGATCACGGCGGACGTGAAGGGCGACGCGCTGCTGAACCGCCATCTGGCAGTGATGGCGAACATCCCCATCCACAGCGAACGCGACTATGAAAAAGTCTCCCGACCCGCCGTCATCGTGGACGCCCTCTTCGGCACCGGTTTTGCCCGCCCGGCCGAGGGCTTTGCCGCTACGCTCATCCACTGGTGCAACGACCACGGCTTCTACCGCAATGTGCCCGTCATCGCCGTGGACATCCCCTCCGGCATCGACGGTACCACCGGCGAAGCCCTGGGGGAAGCCGTCCGCGCCACGGAGACCGTCACCTTCCACCGGGTCAAGCAGGGGTTGATCCTCGGCGACGCGCCGGATTATGTGGGCAAAATCACCTGCGTTTCCCTGCTGACCATGGAGGGCTTTAAGGGCGACGAGGACGTGCCCGGCCTGTCCATCATGGCACCCACGGATCTGCCCACCTTCCTGTTCAGGCGACCCACCGTCTGCCACAAGGGCGACTTCGGCCGGGTGGTCATGTTCTGCGGCAGCCCCGGCATGGCGGGCGCGGCGGCCCTGTGCGCCAATGCGGCCCTGCGCGCCGGGGCGGGGCTGGTCAACATCCTCTGCCGGGAGAGCATCTTCCCCATCCTGCAGACCCTTGCCCCCGGGGCGACCTGTACCGTGCTGCCGGAGGAAAACGGCCACCTCACGCCCGTGGCAATCCCCCTCGTCCGGCAGACGCTCCACCGTGCGGACGCCGCCTGCATCGGCTGCGGCCTGGGAATGGCCGGAGACACACTTCCCATCCTGCATCTGTTCAAGGAGGCGGAATGCCCCGTCCTGTGGGACGCCGACGCGCTGACCCTCCTGGCCCGCACGCCCGGCATGCTGCCCCTGAAGCCTGCCGACGTCATCACGCCCCACCCCGGCGAGGCCGGACGGCTCTTGGGCTGCATGACCAGCGAGGTCACCGCCGACGCCCTGGACGCCCTGGACAGGCTCCACAAAAAGTGCGGCTGCACCGTGCTTTTGAAGGGCGCGCGCACCCTCATCACCGACGGCGACGAGCATGCCTGCAACATCGTCGGCTCCCCTGCACTGGCCAAGGGCGGCAGCGGCGACGTGTTGGCGGGCATCATCGCCGCCCTGCTGGCCCGGCGCGTTCCCGAGGACGACGTCCCCCTGCTGGACAGCATCTCCGCCGCACAGTACGGCGCGCTCATTCATGGCATGGCGGGCATCCGCGCCGCCAGGCAGCACGGCGAAAACTGCACGCAGCCCACGGACATTGTGAACTGCATCCGCCTGGACGCAGAGGGCATCGACTGTTCCGGGAGGCCTGCATGAACTACGCCCATATCACCCCCTGCGGCGAAAGCTGCGACGGCTGCGCCAAACGGGAAGCTGGTCAATGCCGGGGCTGCCTGGCGACCGGCGGACGGTGCGAAGAATGGAGAGGAAGCGGACGCTGCCCGGTTTTCGCCTGCGCAGAAGCTCACAACGCGGCCTTCTGCGGCGTGTGCAGCGAATTTCCCTGCCCGCGCCTGCCGGAGATGCTGAAATGGCGGCCCGACTGCGTCCGCGAGCTGCGTCAGACCGCTGTCGCCTGGCGGCAATGGCAGGAGCGTGGGGGCGGATGAAGACCCTCTCCCACCTGTACCACCCCGTCACCGGTACGCCCTTCCAGCAGGATGAAACCTACCGTGAGGTCGCGCCCTGCGCCGCCCTTGCGCCCTGTATCCGCTGTTTCTGGGGCAGCGAGGGCCCCCAACGAGACCGTCCTGGCCCCGCCGGCATCGTCATCCCGGACACCTGCATGGATATCATCTTCCGCGTTGACCACGTCCGCCAGCGGGTGTCCGCCGACTTCTGCGCCCTGGACGAATCCTCCTTCATTACCCCGCCCTCCGACGGCCTGACCGGCGGCTTCTCCGCCACCTTCGCTATCCGCTTCTATGCCTGGACGGCCTGCCTGTTTGCCGGAGACGACCTCCGCGGCAGCGCCAACCGCCAATACCCGGCGGAACAGTTCTTCGGGCGCATCGTCCGCGCCCTGGCTCCTGTTTTGCCGGAAGCCCGGACGCTGGAGGACGCCATCCGCCTGGCCGAGCCGGTGCTTGTGGCACTGCTGGACGCACGGAGCGCCGACCCGGTCATCCTCAATGCCGTCCACCGCATGCTGCAGACCAGCGGATGCGCCCGGGTGGGCGACATCGCCGCTGCCCTGGCCCTGTCGCCCCGGCAGCTGGAAAGGCGCTTTGATGCGGCGATGGGCCTGTCCCCCAAGGCGCTGTCCTCCCTCATCCGCTATCAGCTGCTCTGGCAGGACATGCTGTATTCGCCCCGCTTTTCCGTGCTGGACGCGGTGGACAGGTTCGGCTATGCCGACCAGGCGCACCTGCTGAACGACTTCCGCCGCCGTCACCTGATGTCGCCCCGGGAAGCCCTGGCATTTGCGCGCCGATGACGCATTTTACAAGACAAGCCCGCCACATCCATGCTATCCTGAGCGCACAAAGGAGGTATTTGCTTTATGAACACCTACGAACGCGCCCGTGCCTTCATGTACCGCTGCGCCCGTCCGCTGGAGCTGGCCCTTTGGCAGCACCGCTTCGAGGGCGGAAGCATCGAAAGTGTCCTGACCGCGCTGTCCGCCTACCAGAATGCGGACGGCGGCTTCGGACATGCGCTGGAGGCAGACAACTGGAACCCGGCTTCAAGCCCCCTGACCACCCAGACGGCCACCGCCATTCTCTTTGACCTGGACGTCCCCGCAGACCACCCGGTCGTACAGGGCGTCCTGCGCTACCTGGACAGCGGAAAGGACTTCGACGAGACCCACCGCCAGTGGCCCGGCTCCATTCCCTCCAACAACGACCATCCCCGCGCTATCTGGTGGACGTGGGAAGACAAGGAAGCCTTCAACTACAATCCCACCGCCGGGCTGGCCGCCTTTATCCTGCGCTATGCAGGCAGAGAGTCCGCCGTGTACAGGGAGGGCCTCGCCCTTGCGCAGGAGGCCGTGGACTGGATGCTGGGGCAGGAGCCCTTCGCTGAAAAGCACGTCCTGTTCCTCTTCGCGCAGCTGGCCCGGTATGCCCATGGGCATCCGGTGGACGGCCTCGACCGGCTGACAGAGCGGCTCCGCGCCTGCGTTCCTCTGTGCGTCTGCGCCGACCTGACAAAGTACGGCGTCGAATACGTTGATCGCCCCACTGACCTCATCGACGGCCCTCAGCACCCCTTCTATCCCCTGATGACAGATGCCGCCCAGGCCGAATGCCGCTTCCTCATCAGCTCCCAGCAGGAGGACGGCGCCTGGCCCGTCCCGTGGCAGTGGTACAACGAATACACCAGCGAGTTCGCCGTCGCAAAGGTCTGGTGGCAGGGGCATATCGTGCTCAAGCACATCACCTTCCTGCGGAATTTCGGCATGCTCTGACAGGAGGAGTACACCATGAAGATCACCCCCACGCTCAACTTCGGCGGACAGTGCCGCGAGGCCATTCATTCCTATGCGGAGGCCTTCGGCGGTGAAATCGCCTGCCTCGTCACCTACCACGACGCAGGCGACCCCGCATACCTCCCCCACCTCACCGAAGAGCAGAAGGACTGGGTCTACCACGCCGAGCTGCTTCTGGACGGCCAGCGCATCATCATGAGCGACCACGCCGACATCGCCTTCACCACCTGCTATTCGAACTTCCTCACCCTCATGTACGACACGAAGGAGGAGGTGCACCGCGCCTGGGCCGCCATCCGGGAGGGCAGCACGGTCATCTACCCCCTCGCGGCCACCCCGTACAGCGCCGCCCGCGTCGTGTTCGTGGACAGGTTCGGAATCCGCTGGGGACTGATGACCGAGGCAAGGGAATAATCTCCGCACTGAAAACTCCGCAAGGTGTCGCGCCCTGCGGAGTTTTTTCACATCAGTCTTTCGTCGGGTAGATGCGTGCCGACAGCCACTTGCCGTTCACCATGACCTCTACCGCCGAGCCATCCACGGCAATGAAGAAATCATTCGCCGCCTTCACCGGGACGTATCGGGTGACCGGGTGCCTGTCCGGCGTTTCCGCCAGAGTCGATTCGCTGCGGTCAAGGGCCAGCAGGCCGTCCCCGAAGAGCGTCAGCGTCGTGCGCTCCGTGCCGTTGTCGTGGATGACGCAGGTCACCGGCAGCTCCTGACGGGTGACAGAGAACCGCCGCACCCCCGGCAGGCTCTCCGCACCGGGGACGGGCTCCATGCACAGGCCATCCTCCGTCACATGCATCAGGCGCGGCAGGCTCATCACGCCGCTCCAGCCCTTGTGGGACACATTGTCCGCCTCCGGCATCCAGCCGATGACGATGACGCGCCCGTTTTCGTCGGTAAACACCTGCGGCGCGTAGAAGCCGTTACGCTCCGGCTCCAGCAGCTCGTCTGCGTCCTCATGGAAGCGCAGCTCCGCGTCCAGCGTGCCCACCTTGACCCGCACCGCGCCGCAGGGCGAGTAGATCAGCCCGAACTTCCCGTCCACCCGGAACAGGTTCGGGCACTCCCACGGCACGCCGTCTGCCTTGTCTGACTGCGCCAGGATATGCCGGTACGTCCACGTCCGCATGTCCGGCGAGGTGTAGAGCAGCACACACCCGCGCTCCCTGACGCATCCGCCCAGCACCATCAGGTACTGCCCCTCATGCCGCAGGACGCACGGGTCACGCCAGTCGCGGACGTGCATGCCGCCGTGGATATCGTCGGTGAGGGCCCCCTCGTCCGTCTGGACAAGGCGCAGCAGGTCATCGTCCGCCGCCTCGGCGAACCACTGCTGCGCACCGTGGAGGCAGTCGCGCCCGTCCTCCTCCCTGCCCACGCTGGTATAGAAGAAGTGCGGCTTCCCGTTGTCGTCCTTGCAGCAGCCGCCGGAGAAGCAGTGCAGCTCCCCCTTTGATGCATCGGGCGTAAGGGCAATGGGCAGGGTCTCCCAGCTCAGCAGGTCGCGGGAGCGGGCATGGCCCCAGTGGATGTCGCCCCACTCGTCGCCGTGCGGGTTGTACTGATAGAACATGTGGTACCAGCCCTTGTGATGCACCAGGCCATTGGGGTCGTTGATCCAGTTCTTATCCGGGCGGAAATGCCATGCGGGCTTCATCGGTGTGACCTCCCTGTTTGGAAAAAACGCGCCTGCCTTTGGGACAGACGCGTCATGTTTTAGTGTTCCTTACCAGCCCAGATCGGTAAAGGTGGTGACATAGCCGCCCACGGGGCCGGTGATGGCGCTGGTGCAGCTGCCGGTGGTGTCGCCGTAGCCCTCCACCCAGACGTACATCGTATGGCCGATATCGGAGGCCTCCACGGTGTAGCTGGCGCCGTAGCCCAGGATCACGTCGTCATCGCGGAACCAGGTGATGAGCGCCGTGGCGCCTGCCGGATCGACGCTGACGGTGATGGTCTGGCCTACGGAGGGGGTCATGTCGCTGAGGGTGGCGGTGTTGATGCGCTTGGCGGTGCTGGCAGCATTGCCCTGCACCTTGCCCGTGACGCCAGAAACCGCCGAGCCCTTCGTGCTGCCGGTACCCACGGCATAGACATACAGGCTGCTGCCCAGGTCAGTCTGCTGCACGGTGTAGCTGCTGCCGGTACCGGCCACGGAGCCGTTGGCACGGTACCAGGTGATGCTGGCGGTGGCGCCGGCGGGATTCAGGGACACGGTGAGGGTCTGGCCAACGGTGGGCGTGGTGTCGCTGATGGTGACGCTGCGCAGCGTCAGGCTGGCAGACGTGGACGCGGTAACAGCTGCCGTGTAGCTGCTGGTAACGCTGCCGTAGGTGCTGCCCGTGCCCTCGGCACGGACATACAGGCGGCGGCCCTCGTCCGTGGCATGGACGGTGTAGGTGCTGCCGGAGGCGACATAGACGCCGTCATCCCGGAACCAGGTGACATTGGCCGTGGCGCCCACGGGGAGGATCGCCGCCGTCAGCGTCTGGCCCACGGCAGGGGTCGTGTCGCTGATGGTCACGCCGGTCAGGGTGTAATGCGTGGAAACATAGCCATCCCCCTGCACCGTGGCCCATCCGGAGGTGGCAGTACCGGTGCTGGCACCCATGCCGGTGACGCGTACGCGGATGCGGCGTCCGGCATCGCTGCTCTTGACGGTGTAACTGCTTCCGGTTCCCAGGCGGGTTCCCTTGTCATTCAGCCATTCGTAGGTCACCGACGCGCCGGAGGGCACCACCGTGGCATAGAGCGTCTCGCCCGGCCACACGCTGCTGTCGCTGAGCACCACGCTGGTCACCACGCTGGGCGCGGTGGTAGTCAGGAACTCGGTCATCATATAGCCCGTCACGTTGTTGACGCGGATCTTGCTCCAGGTCTTGCCCCATTCCAGCACCGTCACCTTGGTGCCCACGGCATAGGACGCAATGGCGCCGTACAGTTTGCTGGCGCCGCTGCGCAGGTTGACGCTCAGGCCATTGGCGCTGGTGACATAGGCGGTCGTGCCCGTGGTCGCAGAGCCGGAGCCGGTGTTCGTGGTGGTCAGGAACTCGGTCATCATGTAGCCCGTGCGGCCGTTGATGCGCACCTTGCACCAGTCGTCGCCCGAAATAAGGATGGTCACGGGCGTCCCCACCGGGTAGGAGGCAATGGTGGAATACGACTTCGAAGGCCCGGTACGCATGCGCACGGACTTGCCGTTGCCGCTGGTGACATAAGCCTGGGTGTTCTCATCCAGCTGACCGCCGGTGATGGAACCGGTGATGGTCAGGTAATCCGAGTGCATGTAGCCGGTCTTGCCATCGGGCGTGGATACATGGTACCACTGGCCGGAGCCGCCCAGGATGGTCACATTGGTGCCGGTGTAGTAAGCGGAGATCGTCTCCGCCCAGAGCGAGGGCTCCGCGCGCAGGCGCAGCCATCCGCCCTTGACGGTGGCCGTGGCATAGGTGGCCGCCCGGGCCGCGGGCGCAGCCATCACGCTGAATACCAGTGCCAGCGTCAGCAGCATCGCCATCAGTCGCTTCATTGTTAGTCCCTTCCTTCCATACGGTTGGTATAGGATATTCGGCTTTCCCCGTACAGTTTCCTGCTTCCCTGCAGAAAAGCCTTCCCTGTTATTTCCTTCGTACACCTATAAGACGCAGCAGCCTCCCCATTTCTTCCAGAGAATGCAAAAAACTTTTGGTTCTCCACATTATCTTAGGGAATAACCAACCATGTAAGTGTAAAGCCGCTTTCGCCCGCCGAAAGCGGCGCAAAGGCGCTTTTCCCTATCCGGGAATCGAACGGCGATTCCCCCCTCGTCCCCCTCCTGCCCCCAAGGCGTTGGAAAGGCGGTGAAGGTGTTTGCGCCATGTCAAACAAACCATTCCCTAACGCTCCGTGAAGAGCCAAACTTTTGCTCCCCACCAAATTCCCGATTCATAATTCCGAATTCCTGATTCCTAATTACCAAAAAGCCCCCGTCCGATCGCTCGGCGGGGGATGAACTCCTGATGGAAAGGCAATTACAGGGCCTTGGCCAGCTGCTTGGCCAGACGGGCCTTCTTGCGGTTGGCAGCGTTCTTGTGCATGACGCCCTTCGCCGCAGCCTTGTCGATCGCGGAGGTGGTGGCAGTCAGCTGGGCCTGGGCGTTGGCGGGATCGGCAGCAACGACGGCCTCGAACTTCTTGACGGAGGTGCGCAGGGCACTCTTCACCATACGATTACGCAGCGTCTTCTTCGCGGTAACCTTGACGCGCTTCTTGGCAGACTTGATATTCGGCAACTTGTTTCACCTCCTGCTGATCTGAACTGTTATCGGCGGTTTACACCGATGCAGGCCATCACCGGTACATCCGGCGCTGGCTCCTTATGGCTAATTGGGACGGCATAAACCGTGCGAAAACCAGCACAACTGATGATACCACGTTCCGGTGGAAAAATCAAGGGCTAAAACAAAAAAAGTTGCAAATTCCCTTTACTTTTCACACACATCCCCCGCGTTTTTCGTTCCAATCATCCCCAAGCCCCGTCAAAGGCCGCCCGGAACGGGTTTCCGGGAGTGCACGGGCCGCACCACCGTACGTCCCGACGGCTCCCTCTCCACGCTGTACAGGCCAATGAGGTTCTCCGCCGGGCCGCCCCGCAGCAGCACGCGCACCCGGTCCGCATCCCCCGGCTCGAAGCGCACGGACAGCCCGCAGCCCAGCGCCACCGCCCGCGGCGTGGTCACCACCGAGGCCCGCACCCCCGCCGCGTTCAGCGTCCTTTCAAAGGCCATCACATGCAGGCGCGAGCGGAATGCAGCAATCATGAACTTCTCCATCATGGGTTCTACCTCCTTCCCCCTGCCTCTATCCTATACAAAAATCCGCAGGAGTTTCCGGAGGTGACTGGATGATCTACCTGGACAATGCCGCCACAACCTTTCCCAAGCCGCCGCAGGTGCTGCGGGCAATGACAGGGGTGATGGAGCGCTTCGGCGCCAATCCGGGGCGCGGAGGCCACCGCCTTGCGCTGCAGGCAGGGCGCGTCGTGGAGGCCTGCCGGGAGGCCGCCGCAGCGCTTCTGGGCACAAGCCCGGAGCGGATCATCTTCACCCGCTGCTGCACCGAATCGCTGAACCTGGCCATCCTGGGCTTTGTCCGCCCGGGGGACGAGGTCGTCTGCTCCCACGGGGAGCACAACGCGGTGATGCGCCCCCTGGCGCGGCTGGTGGCGGAGCAGAGCGTTGCGGTGAAGGTTCTGCAGCCGGGCGAGGACGGGGTGCTGTCCGCGGAGACGCTGCGCCAGGCCCTGACGCCGCGCACGCGCCTGGTCGTCCTGTGCCATGCCAGCAACGTGACGGGCGTGGTGCAGCCCATGGCGGATCTGGGGGCCGTCTGCCGCGAAAAAGGGGTACCGCTGCTGGTGGACGCCGCCCAGTCCGCGGGCGTCCTGGAGGTATCGCTGGACGCGCTAAATGCGGACATGGTGGCCGCGCCGGGGCACAAGGGGCTGCTGGGCCCCCACGGCACGGGGCTTCTGGCCCTGCGGGAGGGGATCGCCCCCGCGCCGCTGATGGTGGGCGGCACGGGCAGCATGTCCGAGAGCATCCTGCAGCCCGACATCCTCCCCGACCGCTACGAAAGCGGTACGCTGAACCTCCCTGGCATCGCGGGGCTCCTGGCGGGCATTTCGCACCTGCGGCGGCATCACCGGGAGATCGTTCAGCGGGAGCATGCCCTCAACGAGCGCCTCCGCCGCCAGCTCGGCCAGCTGCCCGGCGTGATGCTGCTGGGGGATGAGCATGCGCCCCGCGTGGCCGTGACGAGCATCGTGCCCCGCCAGGGGGACGCCGGCGCCCTGGGCGACGCCCTGGACCGCAGCGGCGTCGCCGTCCGCGCTGGTCTTCACTGCGCCCCGGCCATCCACGCCTGGCTGGGCACCCTGCAAAGCGGCGCAGTTCGCTTTTCTCCCGGCATGTACACCACCGAGGAGGAGGTGGACGGCGTCTGCGCCCTGGTGGAACGGCTGACGCGGCACTCGTAACAGCGGAAGCGTCACAGCTCCTGCCGCACAGGGCTGCGGCGGCACATGACCGCCATCGTCAGGCAGGTCAGGCCCGCCACCGCGTAGACCCGCACGTTCATCAGCAGATACAGCAGCGTCATGGACAGCCCGTAGACAAAGTAACGCTTCGCCTTGTCGCGGCGGAACACCAGCGCCAGAACACCCCCGTGCACCTGCCTTCTGCGCCGACGCCCCAGGGCAACCAGCTGCGCGTCCGTCGCCGGGTGCTTCTCCCCTGCCAGGGTCAGCAGCGTCTCCCTCGGAAGGATGCGCAGGGGCACCACTGCCTCCTCTGCCCGGGCCAGCATGGGCGGCGGCACCTTTCCCGGTACACACAGCACGCCCCGGTCCGCCCCGCAAGCCCGCACCGCCCGCTGCGCCGCCATCAGATCCCCGGCGGACAGCGCCCCGTCCGGCGGCATCCGCAAATGCTGCACCAGCAGCATCTCCTCGCCCAGCCTGCACCGCGCGCCCTCGCCCGTCACCGCCTCTACCTGCAGCGGCCAGCGCCCCTGCAAAAGCTCCGCCGCCCTGCTGTGGGCCGTCTGCGCATCGGACAAAAGCAGCTCCTCCATCAGAAGCTCCGCGCCCAGGCGGCGGCGCAGGGCCGTTTCCCGGCGGACAACGCTCCTGCGCCGGGCGCATACGCGGGCCATCCACATCAGCGTCCCCAGGGAGAGTCCCGCCAGCACCGCCGGGATGCCCAGCCCCCACAGCCATGTGAACCACATGACCCCGCCCACTTCCATCAGCGCCATCACCCCCAGGCCGTCCGCCCAGGCCGCCAGCCGGTTCCGCCTCAGATACCTTTCCATCCTGCGCCTCCTGCGAATTCCTGTTTACAAAACATATAAAATAGGTTATAATACCAGATGAAAGGGGGCGGTTGCATATGAACAGAAGACGCATCGGCATCATGGGCGGTACGCTGGATCCCGTGCATGACGGGCATCTGCACATGGCCCGGTATGCCCTGGACGCGCTGCAGCTGGATGTTGTGCTGATGCTGCCCAGCGGCAACCCTCCCCACAAGCCTGACATCATCCCCGCCGTACACCGCTGGCGGATGCTCTCCCTGGCCTGCACGGGCGTGCCCGGCCTGGAAATGTGCCGGGAGGAGATCGACCGCCAGGGCGTCATCTTCACAGTGGATACCCTTGCCAGTCTGCGGGAAAAATATCCCCGGGCCGAGTTTTTCTACCTCATCGGCGCGGACACGCTGATGGAGCTGAAGAAGTGGCGCGAATACGGCCGGGTGCTGCGGCTGACGAAGTTCGCCGTCTGCCCCCGCTCCACCCGCTACACCCTGGAGGAGCTGGACGCCGAGCGTGACCGGCTGACCCTGCTGGGCGGCGACATCCGCTACCTGGACATGCCCGCCATCGACGTGTCCTCCACCGCCGTACGCGAGGCAATTGCCAGCGGGAAGCCCGCGCCGCATCTCTCCCCCCTGGTGCAGGAATATGCCGAGATTTACGGCCTCTACGGCGCCGTCCCCCGGATTCCGGAGGCCGCTGCCTGGCTGGACAGGGTACACGATGACCTGACCGTCAAGCGCTTTGCCCATGCGCTGGGCGTGGCTGCCACCGCCCGCCGCCTGGCCCTCCTCCACGGCCTTGACGCCGACCGTGCCGAGGCCGCCGGTCTCCTGCACGACTGCGTCAAGTGCTGGCCCCTGGAAAGGATGCAGCGCGTTGCCCGGGAGAATGCCCTCACGGATGACGAGGCCATCCTCGCCTCCGGCGCCATGCTCCACTCCGTCGTGGGGGAATACGTCGCCCGCACCGTGTACGGCGTGACCGACCCCGCCATCCTCTCCGCCATCCGCTGGCACACCACGGGCACGCCGGGCATGACCCGGCTGGATATGGCCGTGTGGCTGGCCGACGCCATCGAGCCCACCCGCGAGGATTACCCCGGCCTTGCCGAGCTGCGCAGCCTGGCTGAGGTATCCCTTGAGAAGGCCATCGAAAAAAGCCTGGACAGCACCCTGCGCTATGTGCGCCAAAAGGGGCTTTCCGTCCATCCCGCCACCGCCGACACGCTGGCATGGCTGCGTACCCTCCCCGCGTGTCAGCCGTAAGCAGAAACACCTGATAAAAGATTGAAAGAAAAAAGGAGAAAACTATGCAGGACATCAACATGGCCCAGGAGATCGCCGCGACCCTGTACAAGAACAAGGCCAACCACATTCTCGCCCTGGACGTGCGGGAGCTGACCGTCATCACCGATTACATGGTCATCGCCTCCGGCCGCAGCGCCCAGCAGGTCAAGGCCCTGGCGGACGACGTGGACGAGCGCATGGCCGAGCTGGGCCTGAACCTCCGCCGCATCGAGGGAGCCAACGAGGGGCGCTGGATCATCCTGGACTACGGCCACATCATGGTGCACCTCTTCCACCCCGAGGAGCGGCAGTTCTATAACCTGGAACGCCTCTGGGAGGACGGCAGCAACCGCCTGGTGCTCCCCTTCGACCAGACGGTTCTGGACTGATTCCCCCATATGGCCATGCATGAATGCGTCATCGCGACGCCCGTGGGCTCTGTGCGCATCGTCCATGACGAGGTGGGGCTGACAGCCCTCACCCGCACGGATGCGCCGCTTTGTCCCCCGTCCACGCCCCTGCTGCAGGAGGCCGTGCGCCAGCTGGACGCCTATTTCGCAGGTCAGCTGACGGCCTTTGACCTCCCGCTGCACATGACCGGCACGCCCTTCCAGCTGCGCTGCTGGCAGTCGCTGACGGAGATCCCCTTCGGCGAAACCATCTCCTACGGCGAGCAGGCGCGCCGCGTCGGCAATGAAAAAGCCTGCCGGGCCGTGGGCGGCGCCAACCACCGCAACCCGATCTGCATCATCGTCCCCTGCCACCGGGTCATCGGCGCCGACGGCTCCCTCACCGGTTACGGCGGCGGCCTGGACGTGAAACGCTGGCTCCTGGCCCACGAGCAGAATGTTATCCACAGGAAATAAACAGCAGAATACAGGCAGAAAAAGCTGACCCGTGCAGCATTTCTGCCTGTTTTTGCGTGTTAAGAGTGAAAGGAGGTGCAGCAGCCATGACAGGAACGGAGCTGGAATCCGTCATCCGCCGGTATGCGGACATGGTGTACCGCCTGGCGATGGCCCGCCTCGCAAACCCCGCTGATGCAGAGGACATCTTCCAGGATGTGTTCCTGCGCTATGCAGAAAAGGCCCCCGCATTCCGCGACGAGGAGCATCGCAAGGCCTGGCTGCTGCGGGTGACGGTGAACTGCTGTAAATCACACTTCCGCAGCCCATGGTTCCGGCAGACCGCCTCGCTGGAAGAGGCTGTCCATACCGCCGCAGGCGAGCCGGAACAAAGCCCGCTGACAGAAGCCCTCGCTACCCTGCCCGGAAAATACCGTATAGTCCTGCACCTGCACTATTTTGAAGATCTGTCCACGCAGGAGATCGCTGCCGCTACCGGGCAGCGGGCCTCCACCGTACGTAGCCAGCTGACACGGGCACGTGGGCTGCTGCGGAAAATGCTGAAAGGAGAGATGGATTGATGTTCAGGAATGAATACCGCCGCCTGCAGGAGGGGATCCACGCAAGCGAACACCTCATTCATCAGACGCTGAATGCTGCGGCTCCTGCCCGCCATCCCGCCCATAGCCGCCTGCTGCCCATCGCAGCAGTGCTGGTCTGCTTGCTGGTCACGCTGACGCTGCCGCGCCTGTCCCGGCCTGCTGCGTTAGACATAACCAGCGAGAATCCTGCCTCCACGCCCGCACCGACCTTCATTCCTGTTGGACACGAGACCCTGGCGGATGATATGGCCCTGCGCTACCAGACCAGCTGGAGCACAGCGGGCGAACGCTTCATCGTTCTGACCCTGCAGGGTGAGGACGTGAGCGAGGTAATGAACCTGCGCTTCGCCCTCACATCGGAGAAGACCGGGCAGACCTTCTGGGTCGGCACGCAGCAGCTCAGCCACGACCCGGTGCGGAAGCTTTCCACATTTGTCATCAGCTTTTGCGAAAGCGATCTGCCGGAGTACACGCCCATCGTGCTGACGTCAGACACCTGGACATTCCCAGTTGAAGCCTACGAACCCGCTCGTTTCCAAATGCTACCGGCAAATGACCGCCTCACCCTGACGCTACTGGACTATACGCATATTCTCTATGAGCCCCTGGCAGAGGAATTGCCCCTGGATGCCCTGCCCACGGACGTCGGCACCGTCGCCCGTACGGTGGATGACTCCTATCACATTCCGGCTTCCCTGGCAGAGGGCCCACAAATCCTGCTGGACGCCGCATCGGGACTTGCCTGCGAGGTATTCGGCAGCTTCACAATCCGCGCCGGCATGAACGGCAATACGCTGCGGGTTCAGACAGCTCTGCCTTTCCACGCCCTGCGCGATAACGGCAGTACAGAACTCCGTGCCTACATCTTCCTTGTGCCCCACACAATGACGGAGCATCCGTGGAAAAGCCGCGGCATCGACGAGGGCGTTGCAGCTCCAAACGCACTTCATATCATCCGCGACAAAGAGAGCGAAATGGAAATCCGCGATTACAGATACGACATTCCCACCGATGCGGAGCACTCTCCCTACGGCGAGGGCTGGATGCTCTGCGCTGTCGGCTTCCGCACCACCGACCTTCCGGACAACACCTGTCGCCTCACCTTCACCCTCGGCGACTGATCCTTCCCGATCCCGGGCTGCTCATCGGCAGCCCTCAGCGTGTCAAAAAAGTGGCGGAGGCCGAGGTAGCTGGATTCGTCCGCTGTCTGCAAGACGGCGGGCGAAGACTGAGGGAGTCCGTCCCCCAAACCAAATTCCGAATTCCGCATTCCGAATTCCGAATTCTGCTTGCAAAGCGTTCTTTCCCGTGCTATAATGATATACTCAGGGAGGACTGTGTCCAGCCCTGAGCAAGGAGGCAAAAAGATGCGGAGCATGACTGGCTATGGCAAGTGCCAGCTGCAGCGCGGGCCGTGGGAGGTCACGGCGGAGCTGCGAGCGGTCAACCATCGCTATCTGGATATTTCCATGCGTCTGCCGCGCAGCCTTTCCTTCCTGGAGGACGGCGTGCGCAAGGCGCTGGCGGCGCTGGTGCGCGGCCATGTGGACGTGTACATCACCGTCCGGCAGACGGAGGGCGCGACCCGGCAGGTGGAGGCCGACCCGGCCCTGGCTGCGGCCTATGTGCAGGCAGCCGCGCAGATCGCGGAGGCCACCGGCGCGGTCAACGACCTGACGGTGACCAGGCTCATGGCCATGGAGGGCGTCACCACCGTGACCGAGGCCGCCATGGACGAAGAAGCCGTGGCCGCCCTGACCGCCGAGGCCATGCAGGGCGCCATCAATGCCCTGGACGACATGCGCCAGCGCGAGGGCGAAAACCTCCGCGCGGACCTCGCCGCCCACCTGGATGCAGCCGCCGCCCTGCGGGAGCGCATCATCGGCTACGCGCCGAATGTGGTGACGGACTACCGCGTGAAGCTCCAGGAGCGCTTGGCGAAGATGCAGGTGGAGTCCATCGACCCCGCCCGCCTGGCCCAGGAGGTCGCCCTGATTGCTGACAAGTGCGCCATCGACGAGGAGCTCAGCCGCCTGGACAGCCACATCCGCCAGCTGCGCCGTTACCTGGACATGCCCGGCGAAACGGGCAAGAAGATGGATTTCCTCATTCAGGAAATGAACCGCGAGGCAAACACCATCGGCTCCAAGTGCTCCGACGCGGACGTCGCCCAGTGCGTCGTTGACCTCAAGAGCGAGATCGAGAAGCTGCGCGAGCAGGTTCAGAACGCTGTCTGATTCAAGGGAAGAACACGGAAGAAAGGGAGCGTGTACATGAGCGAAACGCGAAAGGGTATGCTGCTGGTGATCTCCGGGCCCTCCGGTACGGGCAAGGGAACGATCATCGCCGAGCTGATGAAGGCAGATAAGAGCCTTGTCTTCTCCGTCAGCGCGACGACCCGCCAGCCCCGCCCCGGCGAGGTGGACGGCGTGCATTACCACTTCATGACCGTCGAGAAGTACAACGAGCTCGTTGCCCAGGACGCCTTCGTGGAGCATGCCCAGGTGCACGGCAACTACTACGGTACGCTCCGGAGCGAGGTGTACAGCCGGCTGGAAAAGGGCGAGAACGTGGTGCTGGACATCGACGTGCAGGGCGCGCTGAACGTCATCGCCTCCGAGAAGGAGAAGGTCTCCATCTTCATCCTGCCCCCGAGCCTGAAGGTGCTGCGCGAGCGCCTGACCGGCCGCGGCACCGAGACCCCCGAGGCCATCGAACGCCGCATGAACAACGCCGTCTGGGAGCTGTCCCAGAAAGATCACTACGAATACAAGGTCATCAACGACGACCTGGACGCCTGCGTCCGCACCGTTCAAGCCATCATCGAAGCCGAGAAGCACTCCGCCGCCTATTACAGCGTGGATGTGCCGCAGGAATAAGCCAATCCCACCGCACAAGCCGGTGTGAGAGCGTGTGTTCCGTCATGCATCCCGGTGAATTCCGGAACACACGCAGGAATAAAGAAGGAGGACAAAATCATGTCTATCGTCGATCCCAACGTCCTGGACCTGCTGGAGCATGCCGATTCCCGTTACACCCTGGTGGTGGAGGCCAGCAAGCGCGGCCGCCAGATCGTCGGCGGCGCCCAGCCCCTGTTTGACAACGCGGGCATGAAGCCCCTGAAGACCGCCGTGGAGGAGATCAAGCGCGGCCTGCTGGCCTACGATCGCCCGGTGGAAGAAGTGGTCGTGGACGCCGATGAAGAGGTGTGACCTGACCGGTAAGAGCGTTGTGCTGGGCGTGACCGGCGGCATTGCGGCCTACAAGGCCTGCGAGGTCGTCAGCCGCCTGCGCAAGCTGGGCGCGGACGTCTTTGTCATCATGACCAAAAACGCCTGCGAGTTCGTCACCCCGCTGACATTCGAGACTCTCTCCAACCACCCCGTCGTGACGGACACCTTTGCCCGCCCCGAAACCTGGGAGGTGGAGCATATCGCCCTGGCCAAGCGGGCGGATGTGTTTGCCATTGCCCCGGCGACGGCGAACATCATCGCCAAGATGGCCCATGGCATCGCCGATGACATGCTCTCCACCACCGTCCTGGCCACCAAGGCCCCCGTACTCGTTGCCCCGGCGATGAACACCGGCATGTGGACGGCCCAGGCGACGCAGGAGAACTGCGAAACACTCCGGAAGCGCGGCGTGCATTTCGTCGGCCCCGACGCGGGCTTCCTGGCCTGCGGCGATACCGGCGCAGGCCGCATGAGCGAGCCTGCCGTCATTGCCGAAGCCATCGCCGCCCTGCTCTGCCCCGTGCAGGACATGGCTGGCCTTCGCGTGATGGTCACCGCCGGCGCCACCCGTGAGCGCCTCGACCCCGTGCGCTACATGACCAACGATTCCTCCGGCAAGATGGGCTTTGCCGTGGCCGAGGCTGCCGTGAAGCGCGGCGCATCCGTCACCGTGGTGGCAGGCAGCGTCACCGCGCCCATCCCGGCGGGCTGCGAGGTCATCCGCGTGGAGTCCACGCAGGATCTCTTTGACGAAGTGACCGCCCGCGCGCCGGAGATGGACGTCATCATCCAGGCTGCGGCCCCGGCGGATTACCGCTTTGCCGTCACCTACGAGGAGAAGCACAAGAAGGCTCACGACGGGCAGCCCTTCCTCGTCGAAATGGTGGAGAACCCGGATATCGCCGCCGCTGTCGGCGCAGCGAAGAAGGCCGGACAGACCCTGGTGGGCTTTGCCGCAGAGACAGAGAACCTGCACGCCAACGCCGAAAAGAAGCTGGCGAAGAAGAACCTCGACCTCATCGTCGCCAACGATGTCAGCCAGCCCGGCGCAGGCTTCAACGTGGACACCAACATCGCCACCCTCATCACCGCAGACGGCATGACCGAGTGCCCCCTGCGCACCAAGAAGGAGCTGGCCCAGGACATCCTGGACCAGGTGATGGCGCTACGCGGCAAGTAACCAAGTGCATACAAACAGGGACTGTCTCCGGTGGTGGAGGCAGTCCCGTTTTGATCAGCAGGCAAGGCCGTGCTTCCGGCAGAGGAGGCACGGCCCTGACAATACGATGGATATCACGCCCCTGCAGGGAAGCACCGGCCTTACTCCCCGGTCACCAGCTTCCACTCCAGGTAATCCACATTGATGGACTTGAAGGTGCTGTTATCATAGCCCTCCACGTTGGTGAGCCGGATGACGTTCAGGCCCTGCTGCAGCTCCACGGTCACAGTGGCGGGAACGTACACGTTCCAGTCCGCCTGGCCGACGATGGGCAGATGGACACGCTCGCCGTCGTTCACGATCAGGTCACAGCAACGGGTCTGGCCAGCCTTGGCCTTGGCGGCATAGCGGACGGTGATCTCATAGGTACCTGCGGTGTCCACCACCACGGTGAACTCAATCCGGGCGTCAGCAAAGGCGCCGCTGGCACGGGTAGCGGGCTGCAGGCCCAGCACGCCCCTGTCAGAGGATTCGCCGCCCTTGAACTGGGGGTTCATGTCATTGAGGTGAGCATACACTGCGTCCACAGCCAGGATGCGGCCCGTGTCGGCGGAGGGGGCGATCAGCGTCCAGGCCAGGAAATCCACGTTGATGGCCTTGTAGGTGCTGTTGTCGAAGCCCTCGACATTCTTCAGGTACAGCGTGTTCATGCCTGCGGGCAGGTACACGGTGACCTTGGCGTCCACGTAAATGTTCCAGTCCGCCTGACCGACGATGGGCAGATGGATGCGCTCGCCTTCGTTCACGATCAGGTCGGCGCAGCGGGTCTGGCCTTCCTTGGCCTTGGCAGCGTAGCGCACGGTGATCTCATACGCGCCGGAGGTGGCGACCTCCACCGGGAACATCAGGCAGCCGTCGGCAAAGCCATCGCCCTCGGCAGCGGACTGCAGACCGATGCAGCCGCGCTCGGTGGATTCGCCGCCCTTTACCTGGGGGCTCATGTTGGCCAGGCCCATGGCCACGGCGTCCACGGCCAGGATGGAACCGGCGTCGGCCACCGGCGCAGCCTCGGCCACGGCAGGAATGCAGGCTGCCGCCAGCAGTAGGGACAGGACAAGGGAAATCAGCTTCTTCATCACAGGAATACCTCCTTCTTTTGGGCAGACCGCCTCTCCCCTGCGGCCTGCGGAACGAATCATCTGCATTTATTATAAAGGATAACAGCCGTTTTTGCAAGGAGAATAATCGAATATGTTCACAGCCGCGAAGGCCGCCAGAAAACGGCAGGAATTCCGCCGCAGCCCGGCGAATTCTTCCCCATCCCTTCTGCAAAGGAGGCGCCGCCATGCCCGGCCTGTACATCTCCTCCCCCGCGCCCGACGCGGCCCTTTCCGCCCTTCTGCGTGATTATGATCTGCCCGTCGCCGCCGTCACCCGGGAAGCATTGGCCATCCCGCCGCAGCTTCCCCTCCCGGCCTTCCTGCGGGCGGTGTCCGTGGCGGTACTGCTGGGGCAGCCCATTCCGTCGGAGGCGCTGCTGACCCACCTGACCAGAAGAAACCCGCTGCCCGCCAATGTCCTGCGGCGTCACCTGATGCTGCGGCGCTCCCTCCTGCCCTGCCTGAAGGCCGCGCAGAGGATCACCCCGGCAGCGGGCGGCTTCCTCGCCGGGAATGATCTGCTGATCCTGTCCGTATCCGCGGATGACACGGTGGACGCGCCCCTTCCCCCGGGCCTGTGGACGGAGCTCAGCGGCGCCACCCACACCCGCCATCTCCGGTGCATACGCGGCTACAACGAAACCCCGGTGCTGGTGAGGGAGAACACCCTCCTGCCCATCAGCATGAACGGCGGCAGCCTGGCACAGACCACCGAAAGCGACGCCGACCGCTTGACCCTGCACTGGTTCCAGCCGGGAGACGCGGCGGAATGCACCCTGGCGGACGGCTTCCGCTTCCGTGTGCAGCGCCTGGGAGAACAGATCGCCATCGATACGGACACGTCGCTCCCCTTCCACCTGATCGTCCACGAAAACGGGACGGAACGCCTCGTCAGATAAACAGACGGCTGTGCAGCCTCCACCGCACAGCCGTGTTTTTCAGTTTCATGCGTTATCTCACTCTGTCCGGCAGCGGCAGAGGCGCTACCGTCGGAGGCGTTGTGTATTGCACCGGCGGTGTGTACAGCAGTTCCAGCACGTCCTCCGGCGCATTCCTCTCCAATGCCATGTCATAGGCCGATCTGCCGTCATAGACCCGGGCAGAGATATCCAGCCCGTATTCCTCCACCAGCACCCGGCACAGCAGCCAGTTGCCGCGTATTGCCGCCATGTGCAGTACTGTCCAGCCGCTCCACTTCTCGTGTACGTCCACATGCTCTGCCACGAAGCGGAACACCTCCGTCACGCCCGCTGCGACATTTTCCGGTGTATTCTCCCCCTCTGGCTGACGGCTGTCATCGACTCTGCGATGGGCGGCCATCATAGCACACAGCGTCCCGACAGAGCCTGCGGAAAAATCTGCGCCATACGCCAGCAACAGCCGGAGCATTTCCATGTCCGTCCTGGCATACAGGGGATTACTCAGCACGCAGGACAGCGGCGCTTCACCGTTGCCCTTGCCGCCAGCGCCCGTTGACCCAAACTCATTCGGACAGGCACCCCGCTCCAGCAACGCCCGGACAGAATCCACATCCCCCGCCCGGATGGCATTCGCCAGCGGCGTCGTGCGGTCGATCTCACATATCACATTCAAAAACGAATGCGGATGATCCAGGGTATCCATGCTGTAACCGCGGGCCATGCCCTCGTCCATCAGCGCAATGGCCCGCTCCGTGTCCCCTGCGTCGATGGCGGCGCAAAGACGGCGGCTCCATGCATTGTCCGCTCCTCCCAGTGCACTGTATCCTGTCAGTGCCAGCAGCAGCAACGCTGCCAGCAACCAGATGATTTTCTTCATCACATCATCTCCTATGAAATATCCTGCCTGACAAACGGCTCATATGGTTTGTTTTCTCCTCACTTGCTCCAGAATATTATAGCACATCGACTGTCCGTCATCAATCCCCGGTCATCACTTACCCATTCCGAATTCCGAAATCCCTTGACTTCTCCCGCCATCTGAGGTAAGATAAGATGTGCGAGGTGGCAAGGCGATCGCGTGCCGGCAACGGCATGAGGAAAGTCCGAGCACCACAGGGCAGGATGCCTGCTAACGGCAGGTGGAGGCGACTCCAAGGAGAGTGCAACAGAAATAGACCGCAGCTGGGTGAATCCGTCAGTCATCCGTGCCGCACGGATGGAAAGTGGTTCCCCCGGTCTGTAAGGATGGAAAGGCGAGGTAAGAGCTCACCCGCGGCCTGGCGACTTGTCCGCGCTGTAAACCCCATCCGGTGCAAGATACGTATGAGGACATATGCGGCTGCCCGTCGCGTCCTCGGTATCGCTGGAGCCCGCGCGGCAACGCCGGGCCTGGATAGATGATCGACCCTCGACAGAACTCGGCTTACTGTCACGCTCGCACGGGTCTTCGGACCCTTTATCCGATTCATATCACGGAGGTTACTCGTATGAAGCATGTATTCCGCCTCTTTGTGCTGACCCTTGTCATGACGCTCCTCACCACCTCCGCCTTCGCTTATCCGCCCGGCTTCCTGGTGTACCACGGTAGCCGCGAGGAAAAGAAAATCGCCATCACCGTGGATGACTGCTACGACGTCAACGTCATCCGCATGATTCACGAACTGAGCGTTGAGTACGATTTCCCCATCACCTGGTTTGTGGTGGGCAACCAGTTCCGCGATGAGGAAAAGGAGCTCTGGGAATCCATCATAGCTCACGGAAGCGAAATCGGCAACCACACCTGGAAGCACCCCTACCTCACCCGCATCAACATCCATTTCGCCCGCAACCAGATCCTCCTGACCCAGGAGCGCATCGACGAAATGCTGGGCTATCACTATCCCCTGCGCCTGCTGCGCCCGCCCTATGGCGTCTTCAGCGAGAACGGAACGAATCTGCTGAATATGTTCTACGAGTACGGCGTCGAAAAGACCATCATGTGGGACGTGAGCAACACCGACCCGAAAGCCGCCTTCAGAAACACACAGAACGGCTCCATCCTGCTCTACCACACCAACTATAAGGATGTGGAGTGCCTGCGGGTGCTGATCCCCATGCTGCTGGAGGAGGGCTACGAGCTGGTGACCGTCTCCGAGCTCCTGGGCCTGGAGCCCCTGGAAATCGGCGGCGAGAAGTACGTTTTCCCTTACAGATAAACAGCAAACCGGCAGGAAGTTGTACACTCTGCCGGTTTTTTTGTGCCTTGATTGACAGGCGGCGCCCACCGGTGATATCATCAGGGCAAAACCAAAACGCATTTCTCCGCTATGCTTCCTCCAACTACCTTTTGTGAAGGAGAAGCCGCATGCTTGACCTGTACACCCATGAGATCCCCTGCCCCGATGACCGGGCCATGCGCAAATTCCTGTGGTACAGCGTTTTCCACGACGCACGCATCCTGAACCTGGAATACAATCATGACCGCCGCGGCTATGTCGCCCTGCGCATCTCAGGCGGCGGATATGACGTCCGCCGCGGCGAGTACCTGCTGCGCTTCCACGGCGTGCAGCACATCCTGTATGACGCAGGCACCTGCGGGGATGACCGCATCTACGCCACCCGCTTCCTGGACAGCGCCCGGCTGCACCGGGAACAGGCGGAATCCGTCAAACCCCTGTATCACCTGCGCATCGAAACCTGGTGCGGATACATCGATCTCATCTTCGAGCGCTTCTCCATCCGTCTGGTCGGCGGGCGGGTGGATTACCGCCCCCTGGACATTGATGACGGCATCCTCGCCGCGAACCGGGACCGCCGTTTTCGAACCTGCATCGCCGAACTGGCCGAAAGGCTGGCCAGCCCCCGTCCCTATGACGATATGGACGCGGCGCGCTACACCGCCCTCGGCCTGCGGGATGAGGACCTGGACGAATACCACGCCTTTTCTCTTTACGTCACCGCCCAGGAGAAAGCCCCCGAGGAAATCGCCGCCCACGCCCGCCAGGTGCTGTCGATGAGACTGGCGCGCCCCGGTGCACCGGCCTACGCCGCCCATCTCCTGGGATTCCACGGCACGGCGGAGGATCTCCCCCGGCTGACGGAACTGTATCTCGCGCTGTGTCCGTGGCGCGCTATTTCCCGGCGCATCGTGCTGGACGCCATGGAGCGCATCCACGAGCGCGCAAAGGAGGCCACCCCATGACCGAATCCATCGTCCGCATGTCCATGCGGGCAGAAAACGACCTTTTTCCCCTATGCAGCTACGCCACCGTCAGCAAAGGCAAAAACGCCGTGCTGATCCTCCTTCGGGACGCCGAAAGTGCCGTCTTCGACCTGCATGCCCCGGACAGCCGCTACCTGCTGCTCAAGCACTACGCCGATGACCGCGCCGCCCTGGCGGACTTCTACAAGCTCGTCGGCAAAATGTGCGCCAAGGCCGCGGACAGCAAGTACTTCGGCGCCCGCAAGGACGAGGACAACCGCATGGTCGTCCCGCCGCAGGGCCGGGAGTACATGCTCCCGCCAGAGGAAGCACTCCAATACGCCCACCGCCTGACCGCCTTCCTGACCGCCGCCCAGCCCCTCCGCAACGCTCTTGTCAATTCTTAATTCTTAATTCATCATATGTAAAAGGAGCACGGAAGCCATCGGCTTTCATGCTCCTTTTGCATCATTCCAGCGTGTCGATCAGCCGCCCGTATACGTCGTACAGGGTGGCCGCGTCGTCCTTCGACTTGTGCCAGACCTTGCTCTCCGGCCAGACCACGTCGCCCGTCATCGTGGAGGACAGGCTGCTGATGACGCACACCTCGCCGGGGTTGATGACCGTCCCCTCGGGCAGCACGAACATCTCCCCGCCCCGGTCACTGACGATGTACCAGCCGGAGACATCCACCGGCGCGCTGCCATAGTTGCGGATGCGGATGTGATCCTCCTCCGGCTCGCGGTCGGTCAGGCGGACATTCACCGGCATCGGCGGCTCGGAGGCGTAATTCATCAGCTGCGCCGTGGGCACGCCGTTTTCCAGCGTCACCATCACGCCGCATTGAGCCTGCTGCGTCTCATACACGGCGGTGCGGCGGGCATACAGGTTGCGCAGCACGGCCATGTCCGGCGTGTCCGGCTCCTCCTGGCTGTTGGTGCTGATGACGGCCACCTGAGGCTGCACATAGCGCACCAGCGCCTCGGAGGTGGCGTCGTTCTCGCCGTGGTTGCCCACCTTCAGCACCTCGCATTTGGGGATCAGTCCGGCGTTGAGCAGCGCAAACTCCTCCTCATGCTCCATGTCGCCGGTCAGCAGCATCCGTCCGCCGCCGCCCTCGGCCACCATGACCAGGGAGTTGCAGTTTTCCGTTTCCGACGCCGTCAGCGGGCCGACAACCCGCAGCGCGCCGCTGCCCAGGGGCAGCACATCCCCCGCCTGCAGCCAGATAACCTCCTGACCGCGCAGGGCCGCCGCCAGCACCGCCGGGTGCTTTTTCTCCTTCACGCCCTCATAGAAGGCGGAGGCATACCAGGCGTCCACCCGGATGGAGGAGGTGGCCAGGGGCCACGCGCCGCCCACATGATCCTTGTCCGTGTGGGTGAGAATGACGCCCGTCAGATGCGTGATCCCCATTGTCTTCAGCGCCCGGGACAGCTCGCCCCAATGTTCCGCCTTGCCCGTGTCGATCAGGTAGGTGTGTTCTCCGGCGGACAGCAGCAGTGCATCACCCTTGCCCACATTGACCGCAAACAGCGTCAGCACGTCCCCACCCTCGGCGATGGCGGAGCCCGCCTGGGTCAGCAGCGTCAGCAGGGAGAGAAAACAAGCCAGCATTTTCTTCATGGTACATCACCTCGGTTACATAACGTATGCAGAAATATTATTCTTCCTACTTGTCAGAAATTCCTGCTTGTGATATAATTAACCAAATATGCCCGTGGAGATGATTTTCATGGACGCAGATTGGATGCGCATGGCCCTTGACGAAGCGCAGCTGGCCGCCGCGGAGGGTGAGATCCCCGTCGGCGCAGTGCTGGTGAAGGACGGCCAACTCCTGGCCCGCGCCCACAACCGGCGCGAGGCTGATCACGACCCCACTTCCCACGCGGAGATGCTCTGCATGCGTCAGGCGGCCAAAGCCCTGGGCGACTGGCGGCTGCGGGGCTGCACCCTCTACGTCACCCTGGAGCCCTGCCCCATGTGCGCCGGAGCGATGGTGATGAGCCAGCTGTCCCAATGCGTCTACGGCGCGGACGACGCGCGGCAGGGTTGCTGCGGCAGCGTGTATGATCTGCCCGGGGACGCCGCCCTGCAGGGTACGACCCAATGGCGCAGCGGCGTGCTGGCGGAGGAATGCGCCCGTCCGCTGAAGGAGTTCTTCGCCCCAAGGAGGGACAAAGCATGAGCCAGGCCCTTTTCTGCCTCGGCAAACCCGAAGAAAGCGCCCTGTATGAGGAGCTTGAAGCCCGCATCCTCGCCCTGTGCCCGGATGTGACTCCCAAGCATGACCGCACCCAGACGGCCTTTGTCCGCCAGGTGCAGTTTGTGTGGCTTTCCCTGCCCCGCCGCAAGGCAGACGCGGGCTGCCTGATGCTCTCCATCGGCCTGCCCAGCCGCATCTATTCTCCCCGTGTCCTCTATGCCGCCGAGGTCGGCCCCTCCCGCTGGATGCACCACCTGATCCTGCACTCCGCCCGGGACTTCGACGCCGAGGTGGCCGCCTGGGTCAGCGCGTCCTGGGGGCTCATCGGGCCGGGCAGACAGGGCGGGGCGACGCCGTAACTTTATCCCAAACAAAAAAACGAACGCTCCCACCGTCAACGGGAAGCCATATGCCCACATACGAAAACGACATCCCCCGGACGTCATGTCTCCGTGGGATGTCGCTGTTTCTTTTGGGTGGAACTCACTTCACCACATCGGTGTCGATAATGATCTTCCGGCACTCCCGGCAGAAGCCCGCCTTCACGCGGATGCCCGACCACGCGCCGCCCTGGGCCGCGGTGAGCCTGCCCGTGCCGCCGATGAAGTCAAAGAAGGGCATGCGCTTGTCGCCGGGGCTGAAGATGAGGCTGCTGCGGCCGTCACATGAGAGGTTGCCGTCGGTCATTTCCTTGCTGCAGTAGGGGCAGAGCATGGATGTTCCTCCTTTATGAGCGTGTCAGTTCCTCCAAGGCCAGCCGGTACAGCTGCACCGCCGTCAGCCCCGGGGCCTGCTGCTCATAGAAGCCCACCCAGCGCTGCTGTGCCTGGAAAAACCGCGTGTCCCCCATGATGCGCTTCAGATAATACTCCGCCAGACCCTCCGTCAGCGGCCAGGTGGCATTGCTGCGGAAGGCGTTCTCATTCTGCAGCGCCGTTTTCAGCAGGTAGATGATGAACTCATGGCCGATGAAATACACCGCATCCGTAACGGAGCGCTCAATGCCGAAAAGGTCCCTCTCGGCTGTCAGGTCGATGGCTTCCGGCCCGCCCGCCACGGAGGACACCATGGTCGCCGTGAAAGCCTCCGCCGCCAGCGTACAGCCGACCAACGCTTCCGCCCGGGCGGTGAAATCATGCGTGTCGAACCATTCCTGCACCGGGACGATGGCAGCGGCAATCCGCTCCCGTTCCGCAGGGAAAATGTCGCGGACGTAGGCATCATAGTGCTTCAGAAGGATCCGCGACAGCAGCTCAACCAAATCCGTAAAGGGGACAAGGCTCTTGTCGAGCCACTCGGGGATCTCCCCTGCCCGGATGCTTTCACAGGTTGCCAGCACCTCGCCATAGTAATCCTCCAGCGAATCCGCATATCCCGCCGGGATGAAAATCAGCAGGCTGTACAGCTCGCCCCAGTGCACACCGCCCTCAATGGTCAGCAATTCGCTGTTGTCGGCGAAGGCTGCCAGCTCCTCCGGCGGGTACAGCGACCGGTATCTGCAGCCATAATCGTTGTCATAGCCGCAGCGGGCCACCGACAGCATGTGGTACAGGTAATTGATGTTGGGGCTGATTTCAAAGCTTATTTTGTTCATATCCTTAAACGCTTTTGCAAAAGGCCAGCAGCTTCTCCGTCACCACCTGCATATCTGCCTTTGTGCCGACGGTCACGCGCAGCCAGCATTTGAGGCGCTCGGCCTTGAAATGGCGCACCAGGATGCCCGCGTCGCGGAGCTTCTGCTGCACAGGGGCAGCGTCCACCGGGTCAGCCTTGACAAACAGGAAGTTGGTGGCGCTCTTCAGCACGGGGATGCCCGCCGCCATCAGGGCGTTGTAGCAGTCGTCGCGGGCCTCGCAGACCAGTCGGACGGTTTCCGCGGTATACGCCGTGTCGAGGATGGCAGCCTCGGCGGCAGCCTGAGCCAACCGATCCAGGGGATAGGAGTTGAAGCTGTCCCGGATGCGCTTGAGAGCGCTGATCAGCCGTGGACTGCCAATGGCGTAGCCCACGCGCATGCCCGCCAGCTGATGAGACTTCGAGAATGTCCGCGTAATCAGCACATTGTCGAACTCGCTAAGCAGGTCGATGGCCGTGTGGGGCGCGAAGGCCGCGTAGGCCTCGTCCACCAGCAGCACTGCGCCGTTCGCCCGCGCATGCTCCGCCAGACGGCGCACCTCGCCGTTTTCCAACAGCATGCCCGTGGGTGCGTTGGGGTTCGCCAGCGCTATGGGGCCGCCCTGCATCAGGCCCTCCACATCCACGGTGAAGTCCGCCTTCAGCGGCACCGTCCGGTAATCCACGCCAAAGAGGTCGGCATACACCGGGTAGAAGGAGTAGGTCACATCCGGCGCGCACAGGGTCTTCCCGGCAAAGAACGCCGCAAAGGCAAAGGCCAGCACCTCATCAGAGCCGTTGCCGCAAAAGACCATGTCCGGGCTGACGCCGTTGACCCGGGCGATGGCGTCACACAGGGGCGTGGCGTCCATGTCGGGGTAGAGCCGCAGGGCGTCCGCGGGAACAGCGGCGATGGCCTCCGCCACCCTCGGAGAAGGCGGATAGGGGTTTTCGTTGGTGTTCAGCTTGATCAGCTTCACGTTTTTCGGCTGCTCACCCGCTACATAGGGGACGAGGCGCAGGGCAAGATCACTTTCGTACATATTCTCTCTCCTGACTGGCACATATTCTGTACAGCCTTATCCTGATTCGGCGATCAGTCGATCAATTCAACCTTCACATCATGCCCCGAATCATTACAATCCAGCATAACTTCCAGCAACTTCAGAACCATAAGGTTCCCTAAATTCTTTTTGCTTTCTTTGTAATTGATCCACCTGATCGTAATCGGCTCTTCATACTCATGCACGCCAAAGCCGCCTCTTAGCAGATCATTCAACGCATCCAGATTATGGCCGGTTCTCCAGGACAGGTTTTTCGTTAATAGACACTCCATTTCATTGTAGAAGCCTTCCATATCAGAAAAATTGTTACCGTCCAGAACCATTGTACGCATCATGATACCTCCATAAGCGCCAAATTTTCTTTACCTTTGCCGCACCGGCACGCCCTCTTTGGCCAAATAGTCCTTCAGATCGCTGATCTTCATGATACCGAAATGGAACAGCGTCGCCGCCAGGGCCGCATCCGCGCCGCCGACGGTCAGCGCATCGCGGAAATGCTCCAGCTTTCCCGCGCCGCCCGAGGCAATCACCGGTACGCCTACCACATCCGCAATCGTGCGGGTCACGTCCAGTGCAAAGCCATTTCCGACGCCGTCGGTGTCCATGGAGGTCAGCAGGATCTCGCCTGCGCCGCGCTTCACGCCGTCAACCGCCCATTCCACCGCGTCCAGGCCGGTGTTCACGCGTCCGCCGTTGACGTACACATCCCAGCCGCTTCTGTCCGCGCGGGCCTTCACGTCCATCGCCAGCACGATGCACTGGCTGCCGAACTTCATCGCGCTCTCGGTAATGAAATCAGGATTGCGAACCGCCGGGCTGTTGATGCTCACCTTGTCCGCGCCCAGGCGAAGGATCTGCTTGATCTGGTCGATCTCCCGGATGCCTCCGCCGACGGTGAAGGGGATGAACACCTGCTCCGCCACGCGGCTGACCACGTCCAGCATGGTGGCGCGGCCCTCATGCGATGCATTGATATCCAGCAGCACGAGCTCGTCCGCACCGGCCTCGTTGTATCGGACTGCCGCTTCCACAGGGTCGCCCGCATCGCGGATGTCCACAAAATTGACGCCCTTGACCACCCGTCCGTCACGGATATCCAGACAGGGAATGATGCGTTTTGTCAGCATGTCTTCTCACCCGCTCCCTTCCAATCAGCGAATCGCTTCAGCATGCGCAGGCCCGCATCGCCGGACTTCTCCGGGTGGAACTGGGTCGCCATCACATTCCCCCGGCAGATCGCCGCGGTGAAGGTCTGTCCATAAGTACAGGTGGCTGCAGTCCATTCGTCGGACACGTCAGCCATGCAGTAGCTGTGCACAAAGTACACACAGGGATCGTCGCCCTTGTCAAACAGGGGGCAATCGCGGGTCTGAAGGGTGTTCCATCCCATGTGGGGAATTTTCAGGCCGCAGTTCCCGAACCTCGTAATCGTACCGGGAAACAGCCCCAGGCCTTCAAAACGACCATTTTCGTCACTGAACTCAAACATCATCTGCATGCCAAGGCAGATGCCCAGGACGGGTTTGCCCGCCTTCGCGGCGGACAGAAGGGCCTGGTCGAGTTTTGTCTCGCGTATGCGCTTCATCGCGTCCTCAAAGGCCCCGACGCCGGGCAGGATGACATGGCTTGCGCAGGCGATCACATCCGCCGATTCGGTGATGACCGCCTCGTAGCCCAGGAACTCGAATGCTTTCTGTACGCTGCGCAAATTGCCCATGCCGTAGTCGATGATGGCGATCATGGCGGAACCTCCCTCGTTCATTCTTTAGCGTGCTAAAGTGCCGACTCAATCATTATGCATGACTGGGTTTGAAAAGTCAATAGACATCAAATGAAAAACGGCATAAATACAAAAGGAAACCATTTTGTACAAATCCCCTCCGCACAGAGTCTTGCCTTTCATACCAGATCAAGCGCCATAATTCGAACAGCTCACCTATCCAAATCTATACTCATATAGACAATCGCATCAGAACAACGAAAAAAGGAAGTCGAACGACTTCCTAAAGGGGGCACCGGCAACGACCTATCCTCCCGGGCCGTGTCCAGCCAAGTACTTTCGGCACTGGAGAGCTTAACGACTGTGTTCGGAATGGGAACAGGTGGAACCTCTC
>JAFXDB010000115.1 GCA_017516305.1 Clostridia bacterium
CTCGCAGACGATGCCGTAGTTGGTCAGATCCTGCTTGACGCGCTCGGGGTTGGCTGTGGGCTTGTCGATCTTGTTGATGGCAACGATGATCGGCACCTCGGCCGCCTTGGCGTGGTTGATGGATTCAACGGTCTGGGGCATGACAGAGTCGTCCGCCGCCACGACCAGGATGGCAATATCGGTGGCCTGGGTACCGCGGGCACGCATGGCGGTGAATGCCTCATGGCCGGGGGTATCCAGGAAGGTGATCTGGCGCTCGTCGTCCACCAGAACGGTGTAGGCGCCGATGTGCTGGGTAATGCCGCCGGCCTCACCGGCAGTGACGCGGCTCTTGCGGATGTAGTCCAGCAGGGAGGTCTTGCCGTGATCAACGTGACCCATGATGGTGACGACCGGAGGACGTGCCATCAGGTTCTCGTCGGTATCCTCGAAGTCCTCGGCGGTCAGCTGCTCCTCGGCAGTCTGCTCGGCCTTCTTTTCCAGGGTGATCTCGAAATCCGCGCACACCAGGGCCGCGGTATCGAAGTCGATCTCGGAATTGATGGTGGCCATGGTACCCAGCAGGAACAGCTTCTTGATGATCTCGCCGCTGGTCTTACCGATCTTCTCGCACAGGTCGCGCACGATGATCGTGTCACCGGCCATGTAGGCGGTCTCGATCTTGATGGGGGCCATCATCTGCTGTGCGGACACCTTCTTCTGGCGGCCACGGCGACCGCCGCGCACGACGTCATCATCGTACCCGCTGTAGCCCGCATCACGGGAGAGCTGCTTACGGTTGCGCGCAATATGCTCCGGGTCATGCTGACGGACGTACTGCTTCTTATTGGGATCGTAGTTGGAGACGCGCTCCTTGCCCATGGCAGGGGTCATGTCCGGCGCAGCAGGCTTGGAACGACCCATGCCGCCGCCCATGGGACGGCCGGGGCCGCCCGCGGGACGCTGACCGAAGCCGCCCTGACCGGGAGCACCCGCCGGACGAGGGCCGCCCATGCCGGGACGGGGCCCCTGTGCCCCCTGGGGACGGGGCTGGAAGGTGCCGTTACCCTGCTGGGGACGCTGGCCCTGCGCGCTCTGCGGACGGGGCTGGAAGGTGCCATTGCCCTGGGGGCGGGGCTGGAAGGTGCCGTTGCCCTGGGGACGCTGACCCTGCGCACCCTGCGGACGGGGCTGGAAGGTACCGTTGCCCTGCGGACGCTGACCCATCGGACGCTGGCCCTGCTGACCCTGGACGCCCTGCTGGGGGCGGGGCTGCACGGGACGCGGCGGACGGATCACATTGGGCGCCAGACCCACGGGCTGCGTGGGCGCACCCGTACCGGGACGGCTGATGATCTGACCAATGGCAGGACGCTTGGGCTCCTCGGCCTTGGCCTTGGGCTGCTCAGCAGCCTTGGGCTGCTCGGCGGCCTTGGACTGCTCGGCAGGCTTGGGCTGCTCGGCAGGCTTGGGCTGCTCGGCAGGCTTGGAAGCGCGGGGCGCTTCCACAGCCTTGGGCTGCTCCTCCTTCGTCTGGGAAACAGGCTTTTCCGCCTTGGGTTCTTCAGCCTTGGGGGCCGCCTTGGCAGCCTCTGCCTGCTGACGCGCAGCCTTGGCACGGTTGGCCTCCGCCGCAGCGGCGTCCACCTGAGCCTGCTCATCGGCGTCCAGCATGACATAGGCGCGGGACTGGTCAGAGAGGCGCTTCTGATGCTCAGCGCGCTTCTTCTCCTCTTCCCGTTCGCGTTCGGCCTTGACCAGGTTTTCCTCGGCGTCCGTCAGGGCGCGCAGGAGGCTCTGGGCACTCTGGCGCATGCGGGCCGCATCCTCCCGGGCCTGGGCCGCATCCGTGGCCAGCTTTTTGGTTTCTTCCTTCAGTTTCACTTTCGTCATTCGACGCTTGCACCCCCGCTATGATTTGGCGAATTAGTATGCTTCATCTTCCGTACACCGGTGGTAACCGCCGGAACCGAAAGCTGTTGTCTGATCTGATTGGCCAGCCCTCCCCTGAGGACGGCCATGGCGACGCCGGGCTTGCCGGTCGCCTCATGGAGCAGCCCATCGGGGAGCTGCACCATCTCCACGCCTGCGTTTTCACACACGCCGCGGTATTTTTCCTGCGTGGCATGGGACGCGCCCTCATCCAGCAGCAGCACGCCGCAGTTCCCCGCGCGGATGGTCTTCATGCAGCCATCCTCGCCGAACACGGCCTGCCTGGCCCGAACGCACAGCCCCATCAGGCCGCGCAGCCTGTTCTCCTGCTGCTCCGTCACGGCGCATCTCCCTCCGGTTCAGGGGCCGGCAGGTGAGCCAGCTCGTACTGCAGGGCGGCGGCGACCTCCTCGGTCATGCGCACCTCCAGCTGACGCTCCAGCTGCTTCTGCTTGATGGCGCGCAGCAGGCAGCTCTCCTGACGGCAGACATAGGCGCCGCGGCCCGGCTTCTTACCCACCGGATCCATGGAGAGTGTTCCGTCAGGTGCGCGCACCACACGGATCAGCTCGCGCTTGGGCTTGCTTTCCCGGCAGCCCACGCACATGCGAAGGGGAATCTTCTTGGGCTTCACGGTCATCGCCTCCCTGCATCGAAACGGCAGCGGATCACTCCGTGTCGTCGTCGATCTCCTCGTAGTCGATGCCGCCGAAGCTCACGCCCTCCAGAGGAGCCATTTCCTCCTCCTCCGCAGGAAGCTGCGCGCCGACCATCTCATCGTACTGTGACTGGGACTTGATGTCGATCTTGGAGCCGGTGAGCTTGGCAGCGAGGCGGGCATTCTGGCCCTCCTTGCCGATGGCCAGGGACAGCTGATTGTCCGGCACGACCACCAGGAAGGCGCGGGCGCCGTTGGCGTCGGGATAAACCGCCAGGACATTGGCCGGGTTCAGCGCGTTGGCGATGAACTCCGCCGGATCCTTGGACCACTTGATGATGTCGATCTTCTCGCCCTTGAGCTCAGCCACCACGCGCTCCACGCGGCTGCCGCGCTGGCCCACGCAGGAGCCGACGGGGTCGATCTGCACATCGTCGCTGCGCACGGCGATCTTGGTGCGGCTGCCGGCCTCGCGGGCAATGGCCTCAATGGTGACGGTACCGCCGGCGATTTCCGGAACCTCCATCTCAAACAGGCGCTTGATGAGGTTGGGGTGGATGCGGCTGACCCGCACCTGGGGCTGACGGCCGGTGACGGCCTGGGCGCGGCGCACCTCCAGGACGTAGACCTTGATGTGATCCTCCTCCTGCAGCACCTCGCCGGGGATCATCTCCTCCGCCTCCAGGATGCCCTCGGTGCGGCCCATCAGGTCCACATAGGCATTGCCGCGGGCGTCGATACGGCGCACGATGGCAGTGAGGATCTCGTTCTCCTTGTCGATATTATCGCTGTACACGCGGCCGCGCTCCACGTCGCGCAGGCGCTGGATGATGACGTCCTTGGCGGTCTTGGCCGCCACGCGCAGGAAGCCCGTGGGGGTCACGTCCGTCTCCACGATGTCGCCCATCTGGTAGGTATCCTTGATCCGGCGGGCCTCCTCCAGGGTGATCTGGTCGGCCGTGGGCTGCTCCTCGCCGTCCACGATCAGGCGGCGCAGGTACACATGCACCTCGCCGGTGGTGCGGTCGATGGCCGCGGTGATGTTGTTGGGGGACACGCGGGGCTGACCGTTGGGCTGGTTCTTCTCGTAAGCCTTCTTCAGGGCGGTCTCCACGGTCTGGAACATCATCTCTTCGCTGATGCCCTTCTCGGCGCACAGGGCGATAACGGCCTCCACGATCTCCTGGCCCTGGGTCTTGACCGGGGCCGCGTTCTTCTTTGCTCTCATGACTCTCACCTTATATGTTTATTTATTGTCGTTTATGCCTCAGTTTCCGTTTCGTCGCCCGTCAGGTCTACCTCCTGGACGCCGTCCATGTCCACGATGGGCTTGACCTGGGACGCAGCGCGGCGGGCAAAGACCCGTTCCTCGCCGCCGACCAGAATGGTCAGGGTTTCCTTGTCCCAGGCGGACAGCTCGCCGGAGAAGGTCTTCTGGCCGTCCACCGCCTTGAACAGGTGCACCTCCACCTCCAGGCCCAGAGCGCGCTCAAAGTCCCTGTCCTTTTTCAGCGGACGATCCACGCCGGGAGAGGAGACCTCCAGGAAGTCGTAATCGTAGCTTTCCAGCTGCGGCTGGATGGCCCTGTGGAAGCGCTCGCAGTCATCCAGCGAAATGCCCTCGGGCTTGTCGATGTAGATGCGCAGGTACTTCCCCGTCGGCTCCTTATCCAGGCTGACGTCCACCAGCTCAATCCCCTGCTCATCGGCAAGGCGCTGGCACTTGGGCTCGACCACCAGGGTCAGCTCCGCTTTTGCCAATCAGACGACCTCCTTTATCCGGGCTGGGCCCGTTATCCTCATACCGTCCTGCTGCCGTCAAGGCAACATAAAAGAGTGGCCTGCATCGCCGTGACAGCACAAACAAAGCAGCTTCCCGGCGGTCACGAAAAGAACGCGATCACGCCTTGCACTGCGTTGTAAGGCCATCTGGCCATGCCCACTCTTTATCGGTAAACCCTTCTTTCTTTCCGTCGGCCGGACATGCCGGAGATGCCCCGCATCCCCACGCGCCCGGCAGTGCCGTCGCCGAACACTGCCGCTGCAGCTGCCTGCAGCGTGATATATCCATACGTGCGATATTATAGCACAGTTTCGCGGGGAATACAAGGGTTTTGCGGCCAGTTGCGCAATATTTTCCGCCGATTTTGCAGGGTCTGCCCTTGCATGCAAGGACGAAAGGTGGTAAGCTGTGGTCAGCAACGACCAAGGAGGACACTGCCGCCATGCACTGCACCCTTTGCCCGCGCCAATGCGGCGCTGAGCGCACACCGGACGCCGGCCACGGCTTCTGCCGTCTGCCGGAGACGATGCTCATCGCCCGCATCCAGCCCCACCTGTGGGAGGAGCCGCCCATTTCCGGCGTCCGGGGCACGGGCGCCATCTTCTTCAGCGGCTGCACGCTGCGCTGCGCCTACTGCCAGAACGGCGACATCAGCCACCGCAACGGCGGACGCCCCTTCACTCCCGCCCAGCTGGCCGATTCCATGCGCCGCCTGGTGGACGCCGGGATGCACACCATCTCCTTCATCACCGCCACGCCCCACCTGAACGGCATCCTGGACGCCCTCGACCTTTACCGTCCGCCGGTGCCGCTGGTGTGGAACACCTCCGGGTACGAAACCGTGGAGACCCTGCGCCGCCTGGACGGCGTCATCGACGTGTACCTGCCCGACCTGAAGCACCGTTCGGAGGCCATGGGGCGCCTGTGCGCCAAGGCCCCGGATTACTTCGCCGCCGCCTCCGCCGCCATCACCGAGATGGTGCGCCAGACCGGCCTCCCCCAATACGCCCCCGACGGCATCATGACCCGCGGCACCCTCATCCGCCACTTGATCCTCCCCGGTCTGACCGGCGAATCCATGCAGCTGCTCACCTGGGTGGCGGAAACCCTGCCCGGCATTCCCGTCAGCCTCATGCGTCAGTACATCCCCATGAACGGCGTGGACATCCGGGGCCTGGACCGCCCCATCACCGAGCGCGAATACCGCCGCGTCCGCGACCACATGCTGGCCCTGGGGCTCCCCGGCTACCTGCAGGAGCCCGAGAGCGCCTCCACCGATTTTGTGCCCGTCTTCTGCCAGCCGGAAAGCTATATCTGACAGCGACGCACCTCCCCGGTTGATTTCCTCCGCTTCCGCACACAATATCAACAGAAGTTGATTTGAATTTCCCTGCCGCCTGTGCTAAAATGATGATGGAAAAATGCCGCAAGGAGGTCACTTTGATGAAAAAGGTCGGCATTGTCACCGATAGTCACAGCAGCCTCTCCCCGGCTGAAGCACAGCGGCTGGGCGTGCATGTACTGCCCATGCCCTTCACCATCGACGGCGTTGACTACCTGGAGGGCGTGAACCTGTCCCGCGAGGAGTTTTTCGCCCATCAGCGGGCCGGGAAGAGCATCAGCACCTCCCAGCCTGCCCCGGCAGATGTCCTCGCCCTGTGGGACAGGCTGCTTGAGGAATACGAGACCCTGCTGTACATGCCCATCTCCAGCGGCTTGTCCGGCGCCTGCCAGACCGCCATGGGCCTGGCGGAGGATGCGCCCTACGCAGGCCGCGTCTATGTGGTGGACAACGGCCGCGTCGCCACGCCGCTGCATCAGAGTATCCTGGACGCCATCGAGCTGGTCGGCCAGGGCCTGGACGCCGCCGCCTGCAAGGCCGCCCTGGAGGCCGCCAGGGATGAACTGACCATCTACATCGCCGTGCAGACCCTGGAATTTCTGTATAAGGGCGGGCGCATCAACGGCGCGACCGCCGCAGTGGGAACGCTGCTGAACATCAAGCCCATCCTGCAGCTGACCACCGGCAAGCTGGACAGCTGGAAGAAGACCCGCGGCATGCTCAAGGCCCGGGAAACCATGCTGGAGGCCATCCGCAGCGACCTGACCATCCGCTTCCAGGAGGCGCAGCACCGCGGCGACGTCCGCCTGCTGGCCGCCGGCAGCGCCGACGCGGAAACCACTGCCAGGTGGATTGCCCAGATTGAGGCCGCCTTCCCCGGCATGCCTGTGCTCTATGACGATCTGTCCCTGGGCGTGTCCTGCCATACCGGCGAGGGTGCGCTGGGCGTGGGGCTGAGCATCCGTCCCCGCGTGTAATTGCATTATCTGGCGTTCCGGATGACCGGGACGCTTTTTCATTGACACCCCTTCATCCCGTGTGATATAATCACCCCAGAACCGGGGACGGCACCCATCACAAAAAACAGCGTTCAATCCGGCAACGGGGGACGACACCCATGAACAAAAACATTGAAGTTGTCGATGAAGCGGGAAACCTGTACGAACCGACCTGGCCCAAACGGGCGAAGGGTCTTGTGAAGCACGGGCGGGCGCGCTTCGTGGCTGAAAACAGAATATGCCTGACGTGTCCGCCCGATACAGCATCGGAGGAAGCATCCATGAGCAACAGCATTTTCGGCGAAATGACCGTCGCGGACATCCTGAGCCGCATTAACAACATCATCAACCAGACCAGCTACATCGGCGAAGCCTGCTCCGCACTCTTTGCCATGGACGATGGCGACAGCGGTCAGCCCGGCTGCCCCGGCAACATGATGGGCGCCGCAAAGGCCAACGCCATCGCCGAGATCATCCAGAGCCGCGAAACCACCAACCAGCAGATCCTGCGCCTGTACGAGAAAATGTACGACGACATGATCCGCCTGAACGGCCTGGGCAGCAGCGCGGCGGCCGACAGCAACGAATAACCAACCGGGTTCGGGGTGCATGCCCCGAGCCTTTTTCGGCTCTTCACGTTTACTTAGGGAATGACTAACACTGTAAGTGGGAAGCCGCTTTCGCCCGCCGAAAGCGGCGCAAAGGCGTCGGGGGGAAGCAACCGGTGCTTCCCCCCGATCCCCCCCCGTGCTCCTAACACGTCGGAAAGGCGGCTGCATATTGGGGCGGCGACGTTGCGGAGGGTTGCTTGAATGAATAGGAACGAGGGCGCAACCCTCCGCAAAGACGCCGCAGCTTCCCCTTCATGGCTTCGATGCAGCCGCACCGGCTTGCAAGAGAACACTTCCC
>JAFXDB010000116.1 GCA_017516305.1 Clostridia bacterium
GGCTGCATCGAAACCTTGAAGGGGAAGATGCGGCGTCTTTGCGGAGGGTTGCGCCCTCGTTCTCATTCATTCAAGCAACCCTCCGCAACGTCGCCGCCCCGATATGCAGCCGCCTTTCCGACATCTCGGGGGCCAGGAGGGGGACGGGGGGGATGCACCGGTTGCATCCCCCCAGCGCCTTTGCGCCGCTTTCGGCGGGCGAAAGCGGCTTCCCACTTGCGCTGTTTGGTCAGTTCTGAGGAAGCACGAAAACTGTGAAAACGTGAGGAACCAAATTATTCACCGTCAGAAATCCAGGGGAAGCCGTTGTCCTCCGCCCACTGCTGCGCATAGCTGCCCGGCTGGCAGACGATGGTCACACGCGTCCCATCGAAGGCCGTTGCGTCAATGAACGTCACGCTCGCCGGAATGTCGATGCGATACAGGCTTGCGCAGTTCGCAAAGGCCCGTGCGCCGATGGTTTCCACGCTGCTGTCCAGGACAATATGCTCCGCAGTCAGGCCCAGGAAGGCTTCCGTTTCGATCTCCCGCAGTTCCGCAGGCAGATACCAGACCACGTCGGCACGGCACTCCAGATGGAGGCTCGCGCTCACCACGCCCAGGTCGGCTGCCATCGCCGTCACGGTGTAGAATCCGCTCCTGTTCAGCGTCAGCACACCGTCGGCGTATACCGCGTCCTCCGCAGGCTCGATGGTCCAGACAAGGGTCGGGTCAGCCGCGTCCGCAGGCAGCACCCCGACCGTCAGGGTCAGGGGCGTACCGGGGAACGTCGCCAGCGTATCCGCCGTCAGCGTCACCTCCTGTACCCGCCGCAGCACCGTCACCTCGCAGCTGGCGCTGACGCCGCCGGGGGCCGTCGCCGTGATGGTCGCGCTTCCGGCATTCATCGCCGTGATCAGGCCGTTTTCATCCGCCAGGCATACGTTCCCGTCCGTGGTCGTCCAGGTGAGGGCCGTCTGGGTCGCGTTGGCAGGCAGCATGCTCCAGGCCATCTGGTACTGCTGCGTTTCCGTCAGGGTGACGGCGTCCGCATCCAGGATCAGGCTGTACACCAGGATATCGCTGGATACCGTCACGGCGCAGACAGCCGCCAGGCCGCTGAGCGTCCTCGCGTACACCTGTGCGGTACCCGCCGAGAGGGCGCGAACCTCGCCGGTGCTGCTGACCGTCACCACAGCCGGGTCGCTGCTGCTCCAGAGGATATCCGTCACCGTTGCATTCTCCGGCTGGATCGCCGCCGTCAGCTGCTGCGTTTCGCCGCGGGCCATGTCCAGCGTCTCCGCGCTGATGACGATGCTCTCCGGCAGAACCGTATTGTCGGGATCGACGAACAGCAGCCGGTTCTCCGTCGCCCAGTTCTCCGCCGCGGAGCCCGTGACGCCATAGATCGTCACACTGGCCCCGAAGGCCTGGCGGCCGATCTTCGTCACGCTCCCGGGAACCTGCGCCGTCACCAGCGCAGGGCACATCGTGAAGGCATAGTCGCCGATGGCCGTGATGTTCTCAGGGATCACGATCTCCTTGAGTGTGTAGCAGCCCGCAAAGGCATTGGCCGGGATGCTGTTGAGATAGGCAGAGGGCATGTCAGGCAGCGCCTTCAGGCTCCGGCAGCCCGAGAAGGCATAGCTTTCCAGCGACCAGACGCTTTCTGGCAGCGTTATGCTCTCCAGCGCACATCCGCTGAAAGCGTAGCTGCCGATCACGCACACGCCGTCCCTCACCGTGTAGCTCGTTCCGGGACGCGCCGCGGGGTACTTCACCAGCTTGTCATCCAGCAGGTCGTACAGCACACCGTCCACGGACATGTAGAATTCATTTTCTTCCACCGCCGTCACGCTGGCAAGGCTGCTGCAGCCATTCAGCGCATCGGAGGCAATCCAGGTCACATTCGCCGGCAGGTGCAGGGTGGTCAGCCCCGTTTCCTCCAGCGCGCAGGAGCCGATCTGCTCCAGGCTTTCCGGCAGGGTCAGGCCCGTCAGGCTGACGCAGCGCATGAAGCACTCCGTCCCCAGCTCCGTAATGCCCTCGCCCAGTTCCACCGACGTCAGCGCGCTGCAGCCCATGAAGGCGCTGTCCGGCACCAGGCCGATGCTGCCCGGGAGCTTCACGCTCACCAGCTCCGTCTCCAGGGCAAAGGCGCGCTCCGCCATGCCGATGACCGGCAGGCCATGCAGCGTCGCCGGGACGTCCAGGGTCGTCGCGCCATCGGCAAGGCCGGTCACGATGACGCCCTCGTCCGTTTCCGTGTAGGTGAAGGTCAGCTGTGCTGCCGCTTCATCCGTCACCGTCCAGGCCGCGTACAGCGCTGCCGACACGTCCGGCATGGCATAGAGGCCCTCCTCCGTCAGCGTCGCCGTTTCCGTCAGGGATTCGTCCGTGTACCAGCCCGCAAATTCGCAGCCGCTGCGCACCGGCGTAGGCAACGCGATCATTTCGCCCGCTGCCGCCGTGATGGCCGCCAGACTTGCGCCGCCGTTGGTTTCCAGGGTCAGCTGCCAGGTCTGCGCCGTGCAGGTCAGGCCCGAAGCTTCCGCGTAGAGCGCCGCCGCGCTGCCAGCCGGAGCGATGATTTGCCCCTGCCAGCCCTCGGGCAGCCAGCCGTCCGCCAGCGCCGTCACCGACGCGGGCACAGCAATGCTCTCCGCCTCTGCGGTGAAGCAGCCGCCCGCCACCGCCGTCACCGGCACGCCGCCGATGCTCTCGGGGATGGTCACGGCAGCCTCACCGCAGTTCGCGTCCCAACCCGTCAGGGTCAGGGTGCTCACGCCGTTCTCGTCCGTCACCGTTTCATAGGTGAACACCGCGCGGGAGCCTGCGTACAGGGTCGTGGCCGCCTTGGGCATCAGCGCGTCCACCGCCACAGCGTCGCCGCTGCCGTCCGCTTGCGCGTACCAGCCCGTGAAGTACAGGTTCTCGCCCACGTCTGCCGCAGTGGGCAGCTCCATCGGCTGACCCGCCTGTACATGCAGTGTGTAGGTGGACGCTGCCACCAGCTTCAGTTCGTAGTAGTTATACAGCAGGTGATTCTCCCCGGCCCATACCGCCACGGCGGACGGCGCGGTCCCTTCGGCATTCATCACCGGGCCGAAGGCCGCCAGCAGGCCGCTGGTGTTCTCAAACACACCCGTACCCAGCGTTTCCAGGCCGCTGCCCAGGATCACCAGGCACAGCGAGCCGCAGCCGCTGAAGGCGCGGTCGCCCAGCACGCGCAGGCTCTCCGGCAGGGTCAGGGTCGTGATCTGCGTACCCATAAAGGCGCGCTCGCCGATCTTCTCCAGCCCCTCGGGCAGGGTGATGCTCGTCAGCGGCACCCCCGCGAAGGCATACGGTGCGATTTCCTTCACACCGGAGGGCACAACGCCCACCGTGCCGTGCATCGCCGGATAGCACACCAGCACCGTCCCGTCCGCGCTGTACAGCACGCCGTTCACCTCGCGGAAGGTGGTGTTGCCCTCGCGGACATGAATGGCCGACAGCCGCGCCATGCCGGTAAAGGCTGCGGGCGACACGCTCGTCAGCCCCGCCGGCAGGTACAGTACGCGCACGTCCGTGCCGTCAAAGGCACCGTCGGCAATGTGAGTCAGCGGCACGCCCTCCACCGTTTCGGGCAGGTACACCGTGGTGGACTCGTGCTCCACCAGGTGGTAGGCCACCAGCGTCGCCGCGCCGTTTGCGATCACATACTCGCCGTTGACGCCGGTCATGGTATACCCGGCGTACAGCGTCACATCCGCGGAGGGCATCTCGCCGTCAAAGGGCGTCGTGGCGTACCGGTCCAGATACCAGCCGGTGAAGGTGCGCTCCGCCATTTCGGGCAGGAGGCCCGCCACGGGGTTCGTGCCCGCCGCCGCGCGGAAGGTCAGCGCGTGGTCAAGGCTGCCGCCCATCAGGTTCAGCGTCACAGTGTGGACGTCCACATCCCAGCCGGCGTAGAGGGTCACATCCCGCGCGGGCATGGTCTGCGAGGTGAAGCGCTGGGTGCATTCCGCATCGGTGAACCAGCCGCTGAAGATGCGTTCTCCGTTGACGGGCTGGGGCATGGCCTCAATGACCGACAGCCAGCCGTACTTGATGCGGATCTCGACCACCTCATCCTCGAACGCGCCGCCGTTGGCAGACATTTCCAGCGTGTAGGACTGCACCGCGTCAACCACGTTCGCGCCCAGGGAGGCGAAGTAATCCGTCAGCTTCTGCGCCGTTTCCTCCGGCACGGAGGACAGGCCCACGACATGCACCTGCATCCCCGCATTCTTGGGGAATGCGTTGCTGGCGACCGTGGTGGTCGCGTTGATGCGGAGGGTGTGGAGGTTGGTGCAGCCGGAGAAAGCGCTGCTTTCGATGGTTTTCAGGGTGGAGGGGAGGATGACTTCGGTGATGCCCTTGCAGCCATAGAAAGCGTCTTCCTTGATTGTTACCACACCCTCCTCCAAGACCACTCGGACGTTTCCGCTGCGCATTTCACTCGCATAGTAAAAGCATTCAGCGCTGATCGTCTTCACCGACCCGCGAATGACAACTTCTTCCAAACATACGCTGTCTATGTTCACATCATAGTCGTAAATTACACCATTACTGCAACCGATGCTCAGCTTGCGTACAGATTTACAGCCCACAAACGGCCCGTAACTCACGGATGCGTCTGAATAATCTGTGGTTCTATAGCTGTCCGGCAGATAGATCGCTTCCAGACTGCTGCAATTCTTGAACGCACAACTTCCAATCGTTGTCACGCCTTCTCCCAGGTCAAGCGTCCTTACGCTGCTGCAATTCTCAAAGGCATAGCCTCCGATCGTTTTCAACGTGTCCGGCAATGCTATCGAAGTGATCCCCTTGCACCCACTAAACGCACTGCTGCCAATGGTTACAATTTGCGTCGTATCAGCAAAATTGATCTTTGTTATCCCACTACAACCCTCGAAAGCGCTGGCTCCAATGGTCTTAAGTGTTGTGGGGAGAACGATCTCCGTGATACCGGCACAATCTTCAAACGCTCTGTCCTGTATCACCTCCACGCCTTCTTCCAGGACAACACGGACACTACCACTGCGCATTTCTCCTGAATACCTGAAGCAACTACCACTGATCGTTTTCACCGAACCGCGAATAACAACTTCTTCCAGGCACTCGCTGTCAATATTCACATCATAGTCATAAATAGTAACATTACTGCAGCCAATGCTCAATCTGCGCACAGATTTACAGCCCACAAATGGCCCATAACTCACGTACGAGTCTGAATAATCTGTAGTACTATAGCTGTCCGGTAGATAAATCTCCTCCAAGCTGGAACAATTCTTGAATGCGCAACTTCCAATCGTCGTTACGCCCTCGCCCAGGTCAAGCGTCTCCATCCCGCTGCAATTCTCAAAGGCATAGCTTCCGATGGTTTTCACAGAATCAGGCAGGGATACACATGCAAGGCCCTTACACCCACTGAATGCACTGCTGCCAACCTCCGAAACACCCTTCAGCAGCTTCAAATCGCCATCCAGCGACGCGCAGCCACTAAACGCGCTCGACCCAATCGTCTTGATCCCCGGCGGCAGAATGACTTCCTCCAGCGAGCTGCACCCGCTGAACATGCTGCTTGCCACCGACGTCATGGCAATGCCGCGCATGTCCACATACTGCAGGTTCGTGCACCCGCTGAACATGCTGCTCTGGCTGTCGATCTGCCCCTGCCAGGCGAAGTCCACCGCCACCAGGTTCGTGTTGCCCCGGAACATGCTGCTGCTGATACTCATAACCGGCAGCGTTTCCCAGTCCACATCCACACCGGAATCCACATCCACTGTCAGGAAAGCAGGAATCCGCACATGGGTAGCCTTGCTCGTCAGGCCCGTAATCTGGACGCCAGCTGCCTTGCCATCCAACCAGGTGATACTGTACTTAAAGTACTCCTCCGTATCCTGCCACGCCGACACGGACGCGCCGCCGCCGATGGTCATGACCGAGGTGGTGCCGTCGCCGTCAACCTCCTCGCCGGTCTCGTCGTTGCGCCACTTCGCCAGCAGGGTCAGGCCTTCCTCCGGCACCACATAGTCCCGGAAGTACCAACGCTTCGCCTTGCCGTCTTCCTGCTCCACATACCAGTAGAGGAAAGTGTGGCCCTCGCGCGTGGGCGTGGCGGGCTCCACGGCCTTGCCGCCCACGGGGACGTGCTGCACGTCCGGCGTCACGTCGGCATAGGAAATAAACTCCACCGGCACGGTCTTTTCCCAGATGCCGTAGAGTGTCATGTTTTTCGTGACAATATCGCCGTCGATGCTGCCGATCTCCCAGTTGACGCCCTCGCCCGTGGGCTCGGTGCACCAGCCCAGGAACTTGCCGGTGTACTCGTTTTCGATGATCTCCGGCACCCGGTCATTGCCGATGGGCAGGCCGCTGTACACCTCGATGTTGGGGATGGTCTGGCCGTTTCGCGGTTCGAATTTCACGGTGCAGACGGTGTTGAAGGGGCAATCATCTGCCATATGGAAAACCGGGTCTTCTGTATATACATGGAAGCGCAGAACCAGCCAGTCCCGTGGCAGCAAGTCCCCCTTCCAGAACGTGTGCTTGGCACCTCCAAATATCTTGCCGTCATCATTCTCTCCAATCCAGACGCCGCCCGCAAAACTTGCTCTGGCAAAGCCTCGCAATTCAAACAATACGCAGGGGTATGTCTGTTGTGTTCTATATGACATCTCGATCTCAATGCCTATATCCACAATAACCTCAAGGAGTTCAACAATCCACAAGACATGAATGGAGATTTCCATTTCCACATAGGCACGCGCCGTCACACGGAAATGGCAGCCGTCACCAACCTTGACCGTTGCATACTTGTCAACCGTCACCCACTCTTCAGCATCAAAATCAAAGCGCTCCGTCGTACTCTTAACAGCAGTATACTGATAAGAAATCTCACCTTCAAGTTCCATCACAAAATTCAGTTGGAATGAAGCCTTGAAAAAGCCCACATCATACGCGACCTCAGCAACGGGAACGCGAAATGGTTTGACCTTACTCTCCCGCACCTCACTCAGAAGCGTTTTCGCATTGTTCGTCTTACCAGTCAAAGAAAACGTAACTGTGCTGACCTCATTCTCTGTCGTTTCATAGAAGGTCAGGATACCATCATGCACCTCGACCGTATAGCGGATCGTGCCTGCAATGCTGATAATACAGTTGATTTCAATTTCATCATTCAGCGACCCAACAAAACCTCCCGCCGTATCCGCAATGACACCGCTCAAGTTCAGGGTTTTACTTTCCATCGGCTGCGCGCTGGTGGAGCGATCCTTGCTCCCCGCAGGAGTGTCAATCTCAACGACGCCTTCGGCAGGGATAATATCGCAGTCGGCCAGGTCAATCGTCTGCGTCAGCGACAACTCGCGCACCACGTCGCCCACCTCGGGCACCTCCACCGTCGCCAGCACGGTGCTGCCCTGGGGCGTCAGCGCGGTGATACGGTAGAAGAACACGATGCCGCGGGCGTCCGTCAGCCAGATGAGGCTGCCCACCTGTACGCGCAGGGCCTCCAGCTGGCCCAGCTGCACATAGGTATCGCCGCGGCGGCGCACACGGCCGCTGGGGGCGTCGGAGAAGTCCACCACGTCCGGCACAAACACGCCGGTGGAGGTGTTCAGCCACGGCAGGCCGTGCTGCTCCGCCCACCACAGGGCGTAGGTGCCGTTGAGCGCACGGATGACCGGCTGGGCCCCGCAGAAGGGGTCGCCCTCCATGCGCAGGATATTGCCGTGCAGCGTCACCTCTTCGACGGCACGGGAAAACACGCCGTCCGCCATGCCGACGACATCATGCCCGTCCAGCCGCGCTGGCACCGACGGGGTGGCCGACTGGCCGTCGTACCCCGTGATGACCGCATAGCCATCCCCCGTGCGCAGGGCGTAGCGCCATTCGCCGCTGATCTGCTCCCGGCCCAGGGGCTCCTGCGGCAGCTCGTAGGCCCACGAGGGAACGCCGCGGCTCTCCGCTTCCTCGGCCGCCGCCTCCGGCAGCAGCAGACGCCACGGCACCTTTGCCATTTCCGGCAGGACGATGCCCAGACACATCAGCATTGCCAGGGCCAGACTCATCATCCGCTTCCAGGTCGTCTTCATGGTATACACTCCTTTGCAGCATGCGCCGCCGTACAGATGTATCTCTATCCGTATGTTCATTTGCCATATTCTGTTTTTTCATTATAGCACACTCTCCGGCCTTTCGCAACACATACAGCCCGGCTGTCAGACGAAAAGCCCTCCTGCCGCAGCACAAGCTGCAAAACAGCAGGAGGGTTTGTCATTGGGTTATGGGTTATGCGTCGGGCTTCCGCTCAAAGCGCAGCATATTCCAGGACAGGGGGCGGAGGGTCGCCTGCACCACGCCGCCGGTGCAGCTGGTTTCCTTCTCCTGCACAGGGACGATGGTCTCGGGATGCTCATCGTCGTTGTACGCCTCGGGGTCATCGGTGAACAGGGCCACATGCTCCGTGAACGTCCAGCCCGCGAAGGCCGCCGCATCCAGGGTCAGGGCATGGGCGTCGTACTCGTCGCCGTTGATGACGAACACCGTCATCTCCCCTGCCTCCTCGTTCAGCACCGCGGCAGACTGCACATAGGGTACGTCCGTGAAGCCGCCGTACTGGTTCATGTCGTCGATGGCGTAGCCATCCACGTTGAAGGTTTCGCTTTCGGTCACCGTCTGCAGGGAAACGCCCCTGGCGTAGCGCATCAGCTGCGTCATGGGATAGTATGCCGCGCTCTTCCAGGCATGCTCGCGGTTGGTGGCGCAGAGCATGGCCAGGCCGCTGGTGGCGCAGCCGATCTTGATGCGGTCGGCATGGCGCAGCATCACCAGCATCACGGCGGCGTTGGCCAGCGTCCGGGGCATCTCGCCCTGCTTGGGGAAGGCGCGGCGGGTGGACCAGTCATCCGGGTCATGGCGGACATACTTCCGTTTCGGATCCATCCCCAGGAAGCCCATGGCCGGCTGACGGCCGCCCAGGCCCAGATGCGCGCCCTGCACGGGGCGGTAGCTGCAGGCATACTCGTCCAGGGAGAGCATCATCGTCTTCTTCACCCTTTGACGGGTCTTCACCAGGTCGCACAGGGCAATCTCGGTGTGGATGTAATCCTCAAAGGCCATCGCTCCCGCCATCAGCGCCGGGATGTTGCCGGGAGGCGCGGAGTGGTAGTGGTGGAGGGAGATGTAGTCCACCGTTTCGTAGCACTCCTGCAGCACCGTCTCGTCCCAGTCCGGATAGTGATTGAGGAAGGGCGAGGAGGAGACGCAGGCCACGGTCTCAATGGTGGGGTCGATCCACTTCATGACCTTGGAGGCCTCATGGGCCAGCACGCCGTAGCCCTTGGGATCCCGCTCGTAGGAGCCGATCTGCCAGGGGCCGTCCATTTCGTTGCCCAGGTACCAGATCTTGACGCCGTAGGGCTTCTCATGCCCGTTGGCGCGGCGCATGTCCGCCCAGGTGCTGCCGGATTCGAAGTTGGTGTACTCCACAATGTCCATGGCGTCCTGCAGGGTGCCGGTGCCCAGGTTGATGGTGTACATCGGCTCCGCGCCGACCTTCTCGCACCACTGCAGGTACTCGTCGTGGCCCACATCGTTGGGGATGTACTGGAACCAGGCGGGGTCGAGGCGGGTCTTGCGCTTCTCCATCGGGCCGATGGAGTCCTTCCAGCTCCAGCCGGAAACGAAATTGCCGCCGGGCAGGCGCACGCAGGGAAGCCCGGCTTCCTTCAGGCCGTCGATGTAGTCCCGGCGGAAGCCCTGCTCATCCGCCGTGGGGTGCTTGGGGTTGAACATGCTGCCGTTGACCATGGAGCCGATAGGCTCCAGGAACGCGCCGAAGAGCCGGGGTGACACCTCGCCGACGCGGTATGCCGGGTGGAGCGTGATGGTCGCTTTTTTCATCCTATTCGTCCTTTCCATATGGTTTTACATCGTTCAGATGGACTTATCGGGCACATTTGCTCCATTATAGCACATATATCGGGTGTGTTCAACCGATTTGTGTGGACAAAATAATCCCCGGCAGAATCGCTCCTGCCGGGGACATTTTCAGCTATGGATCAATGGATCAGCTTACAGCTGGGGGCCAGCGGCGACCAGGGCCTTGCCCTCGTCGTTGCCGGTGTACTTGGTGAAGTTCTTGATGAAGCGGGCGGACAGATCCTTGGCCTTGGTCTCCCACTCGGCGGCATCGGCGTAGGTGTCGCGGGGATCCAGAATCTTGGGATCAACGCCGGGCAGAGCGGTGGGAACCTCGAAGTCGAAGTAGGGGATCTTCTTGGTCTCAGCCTTCAGGATGGAGCCGTCCAGGATGGCGTCGATGATGCCGCGGGTATCCTTGATGGAGATGCGCTTGCCGGTGCCGTTCCAGCCGGTGTTGACCAGGTAGGCCTTGGCGCCGGACTTCTCCATCTTCTTGACCAGCTCCTCACCGTAC
>JAFXDB010000117.1 GCA_017516305.1 Clostridia bacterium
GATGTGATCCGCGGCGGCAAGCGTTCCCGCCAGAAGAAGCCCTCTGCGCAGCAGATGATGGCGCCCATCAAGATCGAAACCGCGTATATGAGCGGCGACACGATCATCGTGCGCGACCTGTGCGAGAAGATCGGCAAGACCTCCGGCGAGATCATCAAGAAGCTGTTCCTGCTGGGCAACATGGCCACCATCAACTCCGAGATTGACTTCGATACCGCCGCCCTGGTGTGTGCGGACTTCGAGATTACGCTGGAGAAGAAGCAGGAGCAGACGGCTGAGGATCAGCTGACGGCTGAAGACTTCGAGGATACCGATGACAACCTGATGTCCCGTCCGCCGGTTGTGACCATCATGGGTCACGTCGATCACGGCAAGACCTCCCTGCTGGACTACATCCGCAAGAGCCGCGTCACCGCTGGCGAGGCGGGCGGCATCACCCAGCACATCGGCGCTTACACCGTCAAGGTGGATGAGGAGCGTCAGATCACCTTCCTGGATACCCCCGGTCACGAGGCCTTCACCGCCATGCGTGCCCGCGGCACCCAGGCCACCGATATCGCGGTGCTGGTCGTTGCGGCGGATGACTCCGTCATGCCCCAGACCGTCGAATCCATCAACCACGCCAAGGCTGCTGAAGTGCCCATGATCGTGGCTGTGACCAAGATGGATAAGCCCGAGGCGAATCCCGAGCGCGTCAAGCAGGATCTGACCAACTACGGCATCGTCTGCGAGGACTGGGGCGGTGACGTGATCATGGTGCCCGTGTCTGCCCACACCGGTGAGGGCGTTGACGAGCTGCTGGAGATGGTGCTGCTGCAGGCCGAGACCATGGAGCTGCGCGCCAATCCCAACCGTCTGGGCCGCGGCGTCATTGTCGAGGCGAAGCTGGATAAGGCCCGTGGCCCCCTGGCGACCGTTCTGCTGCAGAACGGTACCCTGCGCGTGGGCGACAACATCGTTGCCGGCATGGCTTCCGGCCGTGTGCGCGCGCTGATCAACGACAAGGGCGAGAAGGTCAAGGAGGCTGGCCCCTCCATGCCTGTGGAGATCATGGGCTTTGACGAGGTTCCCTCCGCGGGTGACGAGCTGATCGCCGTTGGTGACGATCACCTGTCCCGCCAGGTCGCCGAGGAACGCAAGGAGAAGCTGCGCGCTTCCCGCGAGGCTTCCATGGCCAAGATGAGCATGGAAAATCTCTTCTCCAACCTGGAGGCCGGCAAGATGACCACCCTGAACCTGATCATCAAGGCCGACGTGCAGGGCTCTGTCGAGGCTGTGAAGCAGGCGATGGAGAAGCTGTCCAACGACGAGGTGCGCGTCCGCGTGCTGCACTCCGCCGCCGGCGCCGTCACCAAGGACGACGTCAACCTGGCCAGCGCCTTCAATGCCATCATCATTGGCTTCAACGTCCGTCCGGACAACTCCGCCCGCGAGGTTGCGGCCCGCGAGAAGGTGGACGTCCGCCTGTACACGGTCATTTACAAGGCCATCGAGGATATGGAGCTGGCCATGAAGGGCCTGCTTGCGCCCGAGTACAAGGAGGTCATCCTGGGCCACGCCGAGGTGCGCGCGGTCATGAAGATCACCGGCGCGGGCATCATTGCTGGTTCCTATGTCACCGACGGCAAGATGCAGCGCAACGCGCAGGTTCGCCTGCTGCGTGAGAACGTGGTCGTACACGAGGGCAAGCTGAGCAGCCTGAAGCATTACAAGGAAGACGTCAAGGAGATGAAGGAAGGCTTCGAGTGCGGTATGTCCCTCGAGGGCCACAACGACATCAAGGAAGGCGACATCATCGAGTGCTTCATCATGGAAGAGATTCCGCGCTAAGCATATCGCATAACTGAATCCATCAGGCAGGGGAAGGACACGATTACCGTGCCTTCCCCTTGCCTGTTGAGCGCGCTGCCTGTGGAGAGCCCGGGAGGCCTCAGGCCTCCCGGACCCAGCCACCGAGGAAAGGGCGAGCTGCGCTCGTCCGCAGCAGTAAGAAACATGAATGCTCAAAAGGAGACAACATGAGCTATAACCGAATTGACCGGATTTCCGAGGAGGTCCGCCGGGAGGTGGACCGGATTATCCGCGAGGATGTGAATGATCCCCGCACGAACTGCACCTTCTCCGTCACCCACGCAGATGTGACGCGGGATCTGCGTCACGCAAAGATCTATGTGTCGGTGCTGGAGGATGACAAGCGCGAGGGGATGATGGCAGCGCTGAAGAAGGCGGCCGGGTTCATCCGTCATGAGCTGGGACAGAATATCATCATCCGCTACAGCCCGGAATTGAGCTTTGTCAGCGACACGAACATCGCCTATGGCGTGCATATCGCCAAGGTGCTGGCAGACGCCCAAAGAACGGAGGGTGCTACCAATGACGATGAAGGAGTCCAGGAATCTTGACGGCGTGATGGCTGCCGTCAATGCTGCGCACAGCATCGCGCTGGTCAGCCATGTCAGCCCGGATGGCGATACCATCGGTTCCGTCCTGGCGCTGCAGCAGGGATTTGTGCAGCTGGGGAAGCATGTGCGCGTGTTCTGCCAGGACAGGGTACCGGAGTATCTGCGGTTCCTGACCGGCGCGGAGCACTACTGTCAACCGCAGGAGGTCGGTGCGGATGAGCGCTTCGATCTGCTGATGTATGTGGACATATCCGACGAGACCCGCATGGGGGATTGCCGCGCCCTGGAGAAGCAGGCAGCCCGCATTGCGCAGCTTGATCACCATGATACCAACGAGGGCTTCTGTCAGGAGAACTGTGTGGATCCGACGGCGCCCGCCTGTGCGCTGCTGGCCTATGACCTGCTGGGCCGCCTGGGTTGTGATATCACGCCGGAAATCGCCATCTGCCTGGCTGTTGCGCTCTCTACCGATACGGCTCATCTGGTGTATAACAGCACCACGCCGGAGGCGTTCCGGGTCATGGGAGAGCTGGTGGAGGCCGGTGCGCCCATAGCGAAGGTCTATCGACGGCTCTATCGGGAGCGCCCGCCCCGGCAGATGGCGCTCCTGACCCGTGCGCTCCATACGCTGACCTATCATCAGGAAGGGCAGATTACCTCCATGATGCTGACCTGGCAGGATTTTGCCGATTGCGGCGCGCTGACGGAGGATGCGGAATTCATCGCCAATTACGGCATGGATATCCAGGGCGCGTGCATGAGCGTCTTTGCCCGGGAGAATGAGCATGGCGGCGTGAAGCTGAGCCTGCGCTCGGTGCATCCGTGGCAGGTGAGCGGCGTGGCGACACGCTTCGGCGGCGGCGGACATCCTACGGCGTCAGGCGCAACGGTGGCGCTGCCTCTGGAGGAGGCCGTCCGCCAGGTGGTCGCAGCCATGAAGGAAGAACTGGAGAAGTGTGAATGAATGGATTCCTGAACATCCTCAAGCCCCCGGGGATGACCAGCGCCGCCGTGGTGGCGGTGGTCAAGCGCCTGACGGGGGAGAAGCGCGTGGGCCACGCAGGTACCCTTGACCCCGAGGCGGCGGGTGTGCTGCCCATCATGATCGGCCGGGCGGCGCGCCTGTTTGATTACCTGGTGGACAAGGAGAAGGCCTATGTTGCCGAGTGCGCTTTCGGATACGAGACCGATACGCAGGATGCAACGGGCACGGTTACGGCGCAGGGGACGGATTATCCCGCGTGGGAGGCTGTCCGTGCAGCAGCGGACAAGCTGACCGGCGACATCATGCAGCGTCCGGGCATGTACAGCGCCATCAAGCAGGACGGCGTTCCCATGTACGAGCGGGCCCGCCGTGGCGAGATCGTCGAGGTGCCGGCCCGGCAGGTTCATGTGGAATCCATCACCCTGCATGAGGAACGGCCCAACCACGGTGTGCTGATGACTGTGCGCTGTGGCCGCGGGACGTATATCCGCTCCATCTGCGAGGATCTGGGCCGCCTGACGGGGTGCCCTGCGCATATGCGCTTCCTCCTGCGCGCCCAGAGCGGTATCTTCACCCTGGACACCGCCATGACCCTGGAGGAAGCAGCGGCATATAAGGATGCCGGCGTACTGGCGGATAATCTCCTGCCGCTGGATTTCCCCATTCAGCACATCCACCGGGTGGACGCGCCGGAATGGCTGGCCAAGCAGGTCATCAACGGCGTGAAGCTGCCGGTGAAGCGTGTGAAAAATGGCGCGGATGCGGCGGAGGGCCAGCCCGTGCGGGTTTACCTGCGAGGTCAGTTCTGGGGCATTGCCGTCCGGGAGGGCGATATGCTGACCTGGAAGTGCCAGACGCCGCCGGATCATCCCAATCCGCCTGAGCAAAAGAAGACCGAGGAGGACGCTCATGAAAATCTTGCGTGACCCGAAGCGCCTGAACCCCTGCGTGGTGGTGCTGGGCATGTTTGACGGCGTACACCGCGGTCATCAGGCCCTGCTGATGCGCGGCGGCGAGCTGGCGCAGGAGATGGGCTTTCCGCTGGCGGTGTGCTGCTTTAAGCCCCATCCGCTGCGGGTGCTGCGGCCGGAGATTGCGCCGCCGCTGATCTCCACCCTGCCGGAGAAGGCCCGCGTGATGCACTCCTTCGGTGTGGATCACCTGTGCATCACCACCTTCGACCGTGCCCGTGCCGACCAGAGCCCGGAGGACTTCATGGCTGAGCTGGTGGAGGTCTACGCACCGGTGGTGGTGGTCTGTGGCTTCAACTTCAGCTTTGGCAGAGGCGGCAAGGGAAACGGCAAGCTTCTGCGGGAATATGGCCGTAAGCACGGCTTCCGCACGGTGATCGTGCCGGAGGTGCTCATCGGCGGCGCGACGGTTTCATCTACCCGCATCCGCGCGTTGCTGACCGATGGGGATATTCCCATGGTCAACCGCCTGCTGGGCCATGCCTATACCCTCAGCGGCAGGGTGGAAACCGGGAAGCAGCTGGGCCGTACGATGGGCTTCCCCACGGCGAACGTGGCCATCCCCAAGGACAAGGCCCTGCCGACCTACGGTGTGTATGCCTGCTGGATGGAAACCGGCGACGGCGCGTACCACCCGGCGGTGGTGAATGTGGGCCGCCACCCGACCCTGCCGGAGGGCAGTGTCACGGTGGAGGCGCACATGCTGGATGGCAGCCCCGACCTGTACGGTCAGCACGTCCGGCTGAGCTTCCTGAAGCACATGCGGCCTGAGATGCGATTTGACGGTGTGGATGCGCTGCGAGCGCAGATCACCCGAGATGTGGAGGACGCGCAGACCTACTTCTCCAAGCTGAAATAATTGCATACGAAAACGCCCGCCGCGCTCCTGATGGATGCGGCGGGCGTTCTTTCAGTCGGAGATGCTTACATCGCCGACATGGTACACATATACGGCTTCCCCCTCGTCTTCCTCTCCTGTGGGGACGAAGCCGAACTTGCGGTAGATATGCACGGCGCGGGTGTTGCTCTCCTCCAGGGTCAGGTAGATGCAGCGCGTCTGATACTTCTTCACCATTTCACGGATGATCACGGGCAGCGCCTGCTGACCGTACCCCTTCCCCTGGTGGGCGACGTCAATGGTGTAGCGGCACAGAAGCGGGGCCTCCTTCTCGCTCCACATGCCGTAAAGCACAAAGCCGATCAGCTGGTCGTCATCGTAGATCAGGCGGCTCACCCATTCCGGTTCGTAAACCGATTGCACCATGGAAAAAGCAGTGCTGGTTACCCATTGCTCGTCCAATGGGCATTTGCGTTCCGGGTCGGTGGTGATGAAGGTTGCCTTGCGCCAGTTGCTTCTATTGATTGTCTCCAGGTGGATCATGGGAACCTCCTTTGCATGGGGGATTTACCGGCCAAGCGCCTCCGCCCACTCGGCGGATTTGAAGCCCACCAGCACCTTGCCCTGCGTGACCAGCACGGGGCGCTTGATGAGCATGCCGTCGGAGGCCAGGAGGGCCAGCTGCTCGTCCTCGGTCATGGAGGGGAGCTTATCCTTCAGGCCGTACTCGGCGTAGAGCTTGCCGCTGGTGTTGAAGAAGCGCTTCAGCGGCAGACCGCTGCGGCGGTACCAGTCGGTGATTTCCTCCAGGGAGGGCTTCTCGTCGCGGATGTGGCGGGCGGTATAGGCAAGACCCTGCTCGTCCAGCCATTTCCTGGCCTTCTGGCAGGTGATGCAGCCGGGATACCAGTTCAGCAGCATAGGGGGTACCTCCTCGTGTGATGTTATCCTTCATCCTATATATGGACGGAAATCCGGCGGGTGAAACGCTAATGATCCCGCGGCAGCATGGCGGCGGCGCGGACGGGCTTGTCCAGCCGGGATTCCACATAGGTGCGCAGGAGCGTGTAGGGGGCGATCATCTCCGGCGTGTCCACCCAGGCGGCGGAGCCGGACTGCAGCATCGTGCGCATCCAGCGGGCCTGGGCGGCAGAAACGGCGGTATGGGCCTTCGTGCGGCAGTCGTGGCAGACCAGACCGCCCTCCATATGATCAAACCAGGTGGATTCGGTCTCTGCCAGCTTTCTCTGGCAGTGGACGCAGTGCATCAGTCGGGGCCGGAAGCCCTCGCAGGCGGACAGATGCAGCAGGAACCCCGCCACCAGCGGCCGCCAGGGCTGATCGGTGAAGGTCAGCCGGGAAAGGGTATGCAGCAGCAGCATGAACAGCTCCTGGGCGGCCACGCCGGGCTGGATGATGTTCTCCGCCACGTTCAGCAGATAGGTTCCCACGGAAAGCCGGTCGAAATCCGCCCGCAGGGGATAGAAGGTCTCGATCAGCTGCGCATTCACGACCGTCAGATGTGCGCCCTTCTGGTACAGCTCATAATCGCCCAGGGCAAAGAGCTCGCTGGCGTTGAGAATGGGCGAGCGGGGCTTGCGGCAGCCCCGGGCCAGCGCCTCAATGCGCCCCTGGGTGGGGCTGAAAAGGGTCAGCATGCGGTCGTTGTCGCGGTAATTGGCGTAACGCAGCACGATGGCGGTGCGTTCTGTCTGGCGGATGGGAATCACCTCGCTTCCATGTGTCTATTGTACAGAAAAAGCTGCCCCGGGTCAAGTGCCGGGACAGCTGTGGCGGATTACTCGTTGGGGATCAGTGTGCAGAAGTAGATGCAGTCGCCCACCTCGCGGCGCTTGGGGTTGGAGAGGGAGTTGATCTTCTCGCCGTTGAGGATCACCGTGGCGGAGGAGCCGCCGTCCAGGTTGTAGGCATTGGTCATGCCCAGCTTCACGCACAGCTTCGCCGCCTGGCCCAGGGTGAAGCCCTGCTCCTTGAAGTCCTGGCTTTCGGGGCCTTCGCTGCAGACGATGAGATACTCCAGCGGGCCCGTCTGGCCGATGATCATGCGCTGAGCCTTGCCCCAGGGGGCGTTGTTCTCGTTGTTGGTGAAGGTGGTCATGGGGGTGCCATCATCCAGGATGAGGTTGGGGCCGAACCAGTAGGTGTGCAGCGCAACGCCGCCGTTGGCCACAAAGGCCTCCCAGGCCTTCCGACTGGTGGGACGCAGATAGTGGAAGTCGCCGTTGATGTCGATGATGAGCAGCTCGCGCAGATTGTTGGGGTTGAGGCGCATCTGGCGGCCGTTGCGGTAGGAAATGCCGGAGTCGTGGTAATTGAAGAAGTCGCCGTTGATGGCCAGAACAGCGTTGTTGCGGGTGGCCATCTGCTCCACGCGGGCGGTCTGCTTGGAAGGGAATTTACTGGCCAGAGCCGTTCGGAACTGGGTCACATCCGTCAGCTTCACGCGGATGAGCAGCACGCGGGTCACGCCGTCGGCCTGCACCTCCACCTGTTCGATGTCCTCCGTCCAGAAGGTGGTTTCCACGGTGATGGACAGTGAGTCATCCACATAGCCGCCGTTGTCGGGCAGGTAGCAGTCCGGGTTGGGGGCGTAGGGCGCGGGCGCGGGCTGATTGCCGACGAGCCAGTCTTCGATGGGCGCATATTCGGTCTCCGCCAGCGCGCAGGGGGCGAACATAGCCAGCGCGAGGAGAAGCGCGAAAAGACGGATGAGGTTCTTCATGGGTACCGGTCCTCTCATGATGTCGTTGCGGAATGATGCTTTGAACAGGAATCAGTATAGCACATTTCGGTATCGGTTGCAAGGGCAGTGGGCGCATTTGGCTATTTTGGGGGAAAGTTGATACTTATAAATGCAAAGCATGCTTGACATTCTGTGCAAAGCGTGCTATGCTGAAAATGCAAAGTCAACATTGCATTTTGGGAAACGGAGTGTCAGGCTATGAAAACGCGCATCAGGGAACTGCGCCGGGAACGGAAGTTGAGCCAGGAGGAGCTGGCGGACGCGGTGGGCACAACGCGGCAAACCATCACCTCCATCGAGACGGGGAAGTATGTGGCCTCACTGCCGCTGGCTTACCGGATCGCCAGGTTCTTCGGGCTGAAGATCGAGGATGTGTTTTTGATGGAGGAGGAAGAAGTATGAATCAGATGCAGATGGACATTGAGCAATATCGGAAAAACCTCCACCGCCGGATGCGGCTCTGCCGCCTTCTCTGGCTGGCGTACCTGCTGCTGACGGCAGCAACGCGCTTTGCATCACCAGCGGTGACGGAGCATCCGGCCTATGCGGGGCTTCTTGGTTTCCTGGCCGGCGGACTGCTGGTGGCGCTCATCAGTATGGCGAAATACCGCCGGGCACTGAAGGACGATACAATTCTGCGCCGCCTGTACAACCAGGAGCATGACGAGCGCATGCAGGCGATCCGTGCCAGGGCGGGGATCCCGATGACGCTCATACTCGGCGCGGCGATGATCGCGGCGGGGGTTATAGCGACCTTCTTCAGCATGACAGTCGCGCTGACGCTGATCATTACGGCGCTGGCGCAGCTGTTGGTGAGCCTTGCGGTCAAGCTCTGGCTCATGCATACCATGTGAAGCGCCCCGGTGAAGTTGGTTGCATTTTGGCGCCGCTTGTGTTATCCTGTATCCTGGAATGATATTTTGGAAGGGAGCCAATGGCCATGGAGATCATCGCCCGCATCCGCAACGATTTCCCGACCAAGTTCGGGCTGCCGAGGCAGTCGGGGCTGGTGCCGGAGCTGGTTTCGACCATCGTGTTCGAGACGGAATATCGCGTGGCGGAGGCGCTGCGGGGGATCGAGAGCTATTCGCACCTGTGGCTGATCTGGGGATTCCATCAGGCAGTCCGGGAAGGGGAGAGTCAGGCCTGGCGGCCCACGGTTCGTCCGCCGCGTCTGGGCGGCAACACCCGCATGGGCGTATTCGCCACCCGCTCGCCCTTCCGGCCGAATCCTCTGGGACTGACGGTGGTGAAGCTCCTGGCCGTGGAGGATTCTGCGGAGGGGAAGGTGCTGGTGGTGTCCGGCGCGGACATGATGGACGGCACGCCGATCTACGATATCAAGCCCTACCTGCCCTATGTGGACAGCATCCCGGAGGCGGTGGGGGGCTTCACGGAGGAAAAGGCGACCTATCATCTGTCGGTGGAATGCCCGGAGGAGCTGCTGGCGCAGTTGCCGGAAGGTCAGCGGGAGACGCTGCTGGGTGTTCTGGCACAGGATCCCCGCCCGGCCTATCAGCATGACGATAGCCGCGTCTATGGCTTTGCGTACGGGGACATGGACGTGCGCTTCACTGTGGCCGGAGAACGGCTGACAGTGGTAGGGATAGAAAGGAAGGAACAGGTATGAGCATCATTGAAACGCTGGTGGAGGAATTTCCCATCCGCAAGAGCAGGAAGCAGAAGGATGCCTTTCGGGAGTGGTTCATCGACTGGGCGCGGGAGCAGGGATACACGGCGGAGGAGACCGCGCCCAAGGGGATCTTCCGCAGCAGCAACGTTGTTGTCGGCGACCCGGAGAGCGCGCAGGTCGTTTTCACCGCCCATTATGATACCCCGGCGGTGATGCCCCTGCCCAACTTCATCACGCCCTGCAATGTGCTGGTGTACCTGCTCTATCAGCTGCTGCTGGTGCCAGTGCTGCTGCTGCCTCCGGCGGCATTGGCGGCTTTGGTGGGCTTTGTGCTGCCGCGTCTGGGCATGGAGCCGGAGGCTGCAGCCGGGCTCGCGGGGCTTGTGGGCTTCATCAGCGTGTATGTGGTTCTGGGCCTGATGATGTTCGGCCCGGCAAACAGGAACAATGTCAACGACAATACCTCCGGTGTGGCAGCGGTGATGGAAATGATGCAGCGCCTGCCCGTCGGTCAGCGGGAAAAGGCGGCCTTCATCCTCTTTGACAATGAGGAGAAGGGCATGCTGGGCAGCAGCGCCTATGCCGGCGCCCACAAGGCGGTCAAAAAGGAAAAGCTGCTGATCAATATGGACTGCGTGGGCGACGGGGAGAACATCCTCTTCTTTGCCAACCGGAAGACCCGTCAGCTGCCTGCCTTTGCGGCTTTGGAGGCTGCGATGCAGGCGCAGGAGGGGCGTAACTATGTGATGAATAAGATGGAAGGCTGCGTCTATCCCTCCGACCAGGCCAGCTACAAGCTGGGCATTGCCGTGTGCGCCTGCAACAGGATGAAGGTCATCGGCTATTACTGCGACAAGATCCACACGAAGAAGGATACCGTCTGCGAGCAGGCCAATCTGGACTTCCTGTCCGGCGGGCTGGCGCAGTTTGTGGAAAGCCTGTGAGCGGGAGCATATGGAGGTACGCATGAGCATTCTGGACAAAATCAGCGAGCGCTTTCCCATCCGGCGGACAAAGCCCCAGAAGGAAGCCTTCCGCAAGTGGGTGATGGCGGAGATGACCGCCATGGGCTACTCCCCCCGGGTGGAGGCCAGCGGCAACGGCAAGCACCGCAATGTGGTGGCCGGCAGCCCGGACGCGGCGCGGATGACCATCACCGCCCACTATGATACCCCGGCCTGCATCGGCCTGCCGAACCTGATGATTCCCCGCAACTGGCCGGTTTACTTCCTCTACCAGGGGCTGATCATCTGCATCCTGCTGGCCATTGCCTTTGGCGTGGGGCTGGGGCTGATGGCGCTCACGGGCAGCGAGGAGATGCTGCGGGTGGGGCTTCTGGCGGCATATTTTGCGCTGCTGGGCTTTATGCTGTATGGCCCGGCGAACAGGCATAACGTCAACGACAACACCTCCGGCGTGGCGGCGCTGCTGCAGACCATGGAGCGCATTCCCCCGGAGCACCGGCAGAAGGTGGCCTTCATCCTCTTTGACAACGAGGAGAAGGGCTGCCAGGGCTCCAAGGCGTTTGCCAAGGAGCATCTGGTGGTGCAGCACAACCGCCTCATCGTCAACCTGGACTGTGTGGGCGTGGGCGACCACTTCCTGCTGACGGTGCCCAGCCTGGCCAGGAACCTGGCGGAATACGCGCTTCTGGAGCGCATCCTGGCCGAGCGCGAGGGCTTCTCCGTGCATTTCTTCGGCGCGCTGACCACCCGCGGGAATTCCGATTTCCGCTCCTTCAAGTGCGGCGTGGGCGTGTCGGCTTACAGGCAGGTTCCCGGCGTCGGCTTCTGCACGGGGGACATCCACACCTGGCGCGATACCCGCGCGGATCAGGCGAATCTGGACTTCATTTCCGGGGGACTGGCGGACCTGGTACAGCAGCTGCCGCAGGAGGAAGCATAAGGCTTTGGAATGCGCGGAGCCGGGTGCATGAAATCCACCAAATCATGCATATGATTCTGTCGCAAGTGCCGAAAATGCGGGAAGATTGCTGTAAGGTATTGACGAAAAAGGGCATCGGGTTTATGATTTATACATGATTCAGGAAGTCACTTGAGAGGAGGGCCTGAAATGGTCAAGACCATGGGTCCGTACCCTTTGTTCTGGTATATCTACAGCCCGCGCATTTCGCAGGGCCGCAGGAAGAATGATCAGCAGCGCTTCAACGTCGCCCTGTATTCCGATGGCTCGCTGGTTTATAACGAGCTGGATACGTATAACCGCAACATCGGCTGCAGCTACTTCCAGCTGCCGACGGAGGTTACGGATGGATTCCTGCAGATGCTGCAGAGCGAGTCCTGGTGGCTCAGGACGCTGCCGCTGCATCTGCGTTCCCAGCAGGCGGTGCCGGACTACAGTTGCATGTTCGGCTTTGCCGGTCATCCGCTGTTTATCTGCGATGAGCTGCTGAAGATGCGTCAACTGGCGGATGATGACCGCAATGGCGTGTACGCGCGTCGGCTGCATGTGGTGTTTGAGTTCATTGCAGAGATGCTGTACGACCACGGCGTGATGCTGATGGTTGACCGCGTGAAGTGGGACTGGCGGAAGATCCAGCCCCTACCCCAGGAGGAGGCGGCTGCGCGCATGCTTGCCTTTACCGAGCAGCAGAGCCAGTTCGTCCAGACCGCTGCGGTGCAGTAACAATGTCTAAGATGCGGCAGTATCAGCCCGGAAACCGGCGATGCTGCCGCTTTTTCGGCGCTTGAAGCGCCGGAGAGAACAGGAGGAAATGATGATGAATGCAAAGTATCAGGCGTGGCTGGATTGCCCCGGCATGAATGAGGAGCTTCTGGGCCAGCTGAAGGCGATGAATGAGGAGCAGATTTCCGACAGCTTCTACCGGGAACTGGCCTTCGGCACCGGCGGTCTGCGCGGCGTGCTGGGCGCAGGCACCAACCGCATGAACCTCTACACCGTTTCCAAGGCCACCCGCGGCCTGGGCAAGTACCTGCTGGAGACCTTCGAAAACCCCAGCTGTGCGGTCTCCTGCGACAGCCGCATCCACTCCACTGATTTTGCCCGCCTCACCGCTGCCACCCTGGCGCAGATGGGCGTGCGCGTGTACATCTACAAGACCCTGATGCCCACGCCCATGCTGTCCTATGCGGTGCGCCACCTGCACACCTCTGCCGGCGTTATGGTCACGGCTTCCCATAATCCTGCCAAGTTCAACGGCTACAAGGTTTACGGCGCGGACGGCTGCCAGATCACCATTGAGGCGGCTGACCGCATCTACGGCTACATCTGTGCCGAGGAGACGCTGGTGCCCGAGCTGCCGGATTTCGATGCTCTGATGGCCACTGGCATGATCTCCTGGATCGACGAGGAGACCATCGAGAGCTACTACAAGGTGATGGAGGGCCTGCGCATCGCCCCCGCGACCGAGCGCCTGCACCTGGTTTACAGCCCCCTCAACGGCACCGGCAACGTGCCCGTCCGCGAGATGATGAAGCGCATGGGCAACATCGACGTGGAGATCGTCGCCGAGCAGGAGATGCCCGACGGCCATTTCCCCACCTGCCCCTACCCGAATCCCGAGATCCGCGAGGCCATGCGCCTGGCCATTGCCAAAACCATCGAGACCGGCGCGGACATGTGCCTGGCCACTGATCCGGACTGCGACCGCATCGGCGCAGGCGTCCGCGTGGGCGACGATGTAGTGCTCATTTCCGGCAATGACATGGGCGTGCTGCTGCTGGACTACATCTGTAGCCGCCGTGAGAAGTCTGATCTGACGCCCGTTGCTGTGAAGACCATCGTGACCACGGAGATGGCGGTTCCGATCTGTCAGAAGTACGGCGTGGAGCTGCGCAATGTGCTGACGGGCTTCAAGTTCATCGGCGAGCAGATCGGCCTGCTGGAGGCGGAGGGCCACCCGGAGCGCTACATCTTTGGCTTCGAGGAGAGCTACGGCTACCTTTCCGGCACTGACGTCCGCGACAAGGACGCCGTCAACGCCGCCGTGCTGGTGTGCGAGATGGCCGCGAATTACAAGGCTCAGGGCCTGACGCTGCTGGATAAGCTGGAGCAGCTGCGCAAGGAGCATGGCTTCTTCGCCCAGCGCCTGCTGACCTTCGAGTACGAGGGTGAGTCCGGCGCGAAGACCATGGCGGGCATCATGGCGAATCTGCGCAAGCCGCTCTCCGACTTTGCTGACGCTGTCTTCCAGACTGCATCCCGCATCGACTACGAGAATGACGAGACCGGCCTGCCCAAGTCCGACGTGCTGAGCTTCTCCCTGGCGGACGGCTGCAAGATCATCGTGCGCCCCTCCGGCACCGAGCCCAAGCTGAAGGCCTACCTCTTTGCCAGGGGTGCTGACCAGGCGGCTGCCGAGGCGGTTCTGGATACGCTGGAGAACCTGATGAACACCTACTGCAAGGCATAAGCTTTGGCAAACAGAAGGAACGCATCTCAGTCGGGTGCGTTCCTTTTTGGTGCGTGCAGCCACAGTGCAAAGGAAAAGTCCCGGGCCATAAGCGGTTCGGGACTTGTGCTGTTTGTTTGGGGAAAGGGGAATCAGGCAGCAGCCTCCACGGGGGTGGCCAGGGCGTTCAGGGCGTCGATGATGGCCTGCAGGTTGCCGTCCACATCCAGCTCGAAGGCGGCGGCGTCCACGGGCACGGTCTTGCCGATGAACTGGGCGGTCATCGCGTCCACGATGTCGTTGCCGTTCACGGTGGCCTTGATGGTGGCGATGGCGCCGTTCTCATCCAGGGTCACGGTCACGATGGCGATCTCCGTCTCCACCACGGTGCCTTCCTCGGTCACGTTGATGATGGGGTAGACGACTTCGGGCAGAACGACAGGCTCGGCCTCAACAGCAGGCTCCTCAACGACGGGCTCCTCAACGACGGGCTCCTCGACAACGGGCTCCTCAACGACGGGCTCCTCAACGACGGGCTCCTCAACGACGGGCTCCTCGACAACGGGCTCCTCAACGAC
>JAFXDB010000118.1 GCA_017516305.1 Clostridia bacterium
AGATCGCCGTTGTAGCCCTGCTTGAGGTTGATGCCCAGCTCGTTTGCGATCTCGTACTTCATGTTGTTCAGCGCCTGCTTGGCTTCGGGAACCATCGCGCCGCGCTGGTTGGAGTTGTTGGAGCTGTTGTTGGCGTTGTTGGCAGTGTTGTTGTTGGCGTTCATGCCGTTGTTGTTGTTCATATACATGGGGAAATCCTCCTTTTCGTTGTTGGGTTACTGGTTGCTCATCTGCTTCTCGGCCTGCTGGATGAGGCGCTTGACCATGTAGCCACCGACGTAGCCGTTCTCGCGGGCGCTCAGGTCGCCGTTGTAGCCCTGCTTGAGGTTCACGCCCAGCTCACGGGCAATTTCGAACTTCATGTTGTTCAGGGCGCCGCGGGCTTCGGGCACCATCTGGCTGCGGGACTTCTGGCTGCTCATTCGCTTTCACCTCCTGCTCATGGGATGGAAGCGGCCAGCGATTCCCGTCTGCGTGCTGGCCGCATGCTGCAGGAATCTCCGGTCGTTTCGGTAGCTATTGTGCGCAAAAAAGGGCGCATTACGCTGGCAATGCCTTGCATGGCTGGAATGGGGAGGAAAGAAGGCGGATCGGCACGAAAGAATGCGCAGAAAATGAAAAAGCAGCGCCATGCCGTCAGCGCTGCAGCAGAAAGAACGGGAAGCAGCCCGCCTTGCCACGGTATTTGCGATGGGGCCTGTTCTGTCCGCACGGCATGGGGGCGGAGAACGGCGCCTGTGTCCGGGATGGACGCGAAATAGTGGTGGCAGAGAGGGCTTCGGGCGTAAAAAGGCTGCGCCCGGTCGGACGCAGCGCAGGGGTCTGCCTTCAAAGGATATGCAGGACGGCGGGGATTATGCGCCGCCGATCTTGCGGACGATGGCGTCCAGGTCGCTCTGCAGGGCGGACATGTCGCTCATGGTCTTGAGCCGGTCGCCCAGGGTCTCGATCTCGTCCATGATGGCGGCGTCAGCGGTGATGACGATGTCGGTCACACCGGAGATGACGCCGGCGATACGCTCGCGGACGATGCCGCGCAGACGCTCGTCGATGCCGCCTTGGTACTGGTCGTCAAACTCCAGGCCGACAACGGCACGGTTCCCGGCCAGGACAACCTCGGCGTCATCCACCTCGCTCAGGCGCTCCAGCTCGTCCTCGATTTGCTCCACGACGCGGCGGGCGGTCTCCATGCTGGTGACGCCGGTGGCCTCAGGTGTGGATGTGGGCGATGTGGTGGACGTGGGCGAGCCGGTCATGCCCTCCAGCATCTCGTTCATGCCGTCCTGCACCTGGGGCAGAACGCCGGTGGCAGAGGGCAGCATGTCCGGGAAGGTCGTTGTGCCCTGGGTGGCGGCGGGCGGGTTGGTGGCAGTGGTCATGTCCGGCTTTGCCGCGCAGGATGAAAGCGTCAGCGCACCGGCCATGAGCGCAAGGGTCAAAAGAGTCTTTTTCATGTTTTCACCTCCTCGCGGGGTAGTGTGTACAGAGATGGCCCGCGGCAATCATGAAAAATTTACAGTCTGCAGCCTTGCGTTCCGGTGCTTGTGCGTTTATAATGTAAAGGTGAAAATATGCTGATGGGAGGTTCCTATGGCAGATATTCTGACTCAGCTGCTGAGCCTGGCGACGGCGGGAAGCATGCTGGTTTCGGGTGCGCTGATGACGGCTGCACCCCATAATGATGAAAGCGGACTGCTGTTTTTGCAGAACAGGCAGTGGCGCGTCAGCCGGTATTATGCGCCGGTGACCATCAAGGCGGACGTTCCCGGTCAGCTGCAGGACATGCGGGCGGACGCGGCGGCGGCCCTGGAGGAGATGTTCGCGGCCTGCCGGGAGGAGACCGGCGTCACCCTCAAGGCCGTCAGCGGCTACCGCAGCTATCAGCGGCAGTCCACCATCTATCAGAACAAGCTGGACAAGGTGGGCACCCGCGAGCGGGCGGATCAGTATGTGGCGCGTCCCGGCGCGTCCGAGCATCAGCTGGGCCTGGCGATGGACGTGGGCCAGAAGAGCGACGACGTCAACCTGACCTCCTCCTTCGGGCGCACCAAGGGCGGCAAATGGGTGGCGGAGAACTGCTGGCGCTTCGGCTTCATCCTGCGTTACCAGGAGGGCTGGGAGGACGTGACGGGCTACGAGTACGAGCCCTGGCATGTCCGTTATGTCGGCAAGGAAAACGCACAGCGCATCCACGAGGCCAACATGCCCCTGGAGACCTACCTGCTGCTGCTGCGGGAGGAGACGCTGATGTGGATTCTGACGGGGGAGGAAATGAGCGAATGAGGAATCTGCTGCGCATGCTGGCGCTTTTGCTGCTGCTGACGCTGCTGGCCGGATGCAACGCCACGGCCCTGGCGGAGGATGACGACGAGGAGATCTACTTCAGCGACGTTATCAGCATGGATATGATCACCTACAACAACGTCCCCTGGGAGTTCCCTGTGGACATCATGGATATGGAGCCGGAGCTGATCCGCCTGGCCAACAAGCAGACGCTGCTGCCCAAGGATTTTGTCCCCCAGAACCTGGTGGATGTTCCGAAGCTGCGCCTGAACGACGCGGGGGAGAACACCTCCGGCGGCGTGCGGTATGTGGACGGGCCCTGGCAGCTCAGCCGCGAGTGCCTGCAGGCCCTGGTGGCTCTGTGCGACGCGGCCCGCGCCGAAGGGTACGAGCTGTACCTCAAGAGCGGCTACCGCTCCTACCGCACCCAGTCCTACATGTACGAGAACCGCCTGGAAAAGTACGGCTACGATGACGGCTGGGTGGCCCGTCCCGGCTCCAGCGATCACCAGACCGGCCTGGGCTGCGACGTGGTGCCGAAAAAGTGGACGGACCGCGGCATGAACGAGGACATGGCCAGGGAGCCCGAGACCCAGTGGATGGCCGCCAACTGCGCCCGCTTTGGCTTCATTCTGCGCTATCCTGCCGACAAGGAGGACGTGACGCAGATCAACTATGAGCCCTGGCATCTGCGCTATGTGGGAGTCCCCGTGGCGACCTACATCATGGAGAACGGCCTGACCCTGGAGGAGTTCCACGAGGAGCTGGCTGCGGCTATCGAGGCTTTTGTTGCTGCCGGCGGCCCGGTGAGCATGGTGGATGACCTGATGATGGACTGAATCGGAGCATATGCCCTGGACAGTATGCCCGCTGACGGATCGCGCGTCAGCGGGATTTTTTGTATCGAAAATTTGTTTACAGTTTATTCACAAATAGACCAACTTTGACTATTGACTTTCTTTGACCAATGGTGTATCATGTAATCACGGTGAAGGCAAGAGCACCGTAAAGCATCAAGGCATAAGAGAACAAGCAAGACTGTGAACGATATCAGGAGGTATGTGAATATGATGTACACGATGAACCGTATGCCCCGCCAGCCCCGCATGATGGCCGATCCATTTTTCCGCGCGATGATGGGCGTGGAGCCCGCACAACGTCCCAACCCGATGCGGGTGGATGTGCGGCAGGCCGAGGATAGCTACATCCTGGAGGCGGAGCTGCCGGGCGTGAAGCTGGAGGACATCGCCCTCACGGTGGAGGATGATGTGCTGACCATCGCCGCCCAGCTGCCGGGCCGCACCCGTGAGGAGCGTGAGGCCATGGTGATCAGCGAGCGTCGCCTCTGCCCCATGAAGGTGGAGCGCCGCTTCTCCCTGGAGGGCATCGAGCAGGAGGGGATCACCGCCGCGTGTGCCGACGGTATCCTGACCGTGACGCTGCCCCGCCAGAAGCCCGAGGGCAAGAAGGCCCTGCGCCATATTGCCATCAACGCGCCGATGAGCGCCGCTCCCGCCCTGACCGAGGGCGAGTAAATGCATATCGAAGGCGGCCGCTGTCCGTATGGACAGCG
>JAFXDB010000119.1 GCA_017516305.1 Clostridia bacterium
GAAGGCCCGGCCATCGTCAAGGAGATCAAGGCCCGCGGCCACAAGATCTTCCTGGACCTGAAGCTGCATGACATCCCCAACACCGTCAAGAAGGCCATGGCCGTGCTGCGTCACCTGGATGTGGACATGACCAACCTGCACGCCTCCGGCACCATCGCCATGATGGAGGCCGCCAAGGAAGGCCTGACCCGCGAGGACGGCACCTGCGGCGTGCTGCTGGCTGTGACCCAGCTGACCTCCACCAGCGAGGAGCGCATGCAGAATGAGCTGCTGATCAACGCCTCCATGCCCGATACCGTGAAGAAGTACGCCCAGAACGCCAAGGCTGCGGGCCTGTCCGGTGTGGTGTGCAGCCCCCTGGAGGCCGCGCTGGTCAAGGAGGCCTGCGGCGCGGACTTCATGACCGTCACCCCCGGCATCCGCTTCGCTGACGGCGATGTGGGCGACCAGGTGCGCATCATGACCCCTGAGAAGGCCAAGGCCGCCAGCGACTACATCGTCGTGGGCCGCCCGATCACTGCTGCGGCGGATCCCGTGGCGGCGTATGAGCGCTGCGTGCGGGAGTTCCTGGGGGAGGAAGCCTGATTCCCTGTGGCAAGACTTTGATGCAGGTTTCCACCTCATCAGTCAGCTAAAGCTGACAGCTTCCCCTCAAGGGGAAGCCTTTGGCAGGCCGCCCCCCTTAGCCTTCCCCTTGAGGGGAAGGTGGCCGAGCGAAAGCGAGGTCGGATGAGGTGGAAAGCCACACTATTTGAACAACTGTGAAGGAGACACAAAGATGGAAGCTTACAAGGTAGAGTTTATCAAGTTCCTCGAGGACGCTGGCGTGCTGAAGTTCGGTGATTTCACTGCCAAGTCCGGCCGCAAGATCCCCTACTTCATCAACGCGGGCGACATCAAGACTGGTGACCAGATCGCCAAGCTGGGCGAGTTCTATGCCCGCGCGTACATGGAAAAGGTCGGCAACAAGCGCACCGTGCTGTACGGCCCCGCCTACAAGGGTATCTCCATCGCGGTGTCCTCCGCTGTGGCGCTGAGCAAGCAGGGCCTGGACGTGCCCTTCTTCTTCAACCGCAAGGAAGCCAAGGATCACGGCGAGGGCGGCGTGTTCGTGGGCTATGTCCCGAAGGCCGGTGAGGAAGTCGTCATCGTGGAGGACGTCATCACCGCCGGTACCGCCATCCGCGAGAGCATGGCCATTCTCAGCAACCTGGAGGGCGTGAAGGTCGTGGCCACCTTCATCATGGTGGACCGCAAGGAGAAGGGCAAGACCGACAAGGGCGCCATGGAAGAGGTTCGGGACGAGTTCGGCTTCCCGGTGTACTCCGTCGTGGATGTGTACGACATCATCGAGTACCTGGAGATGGACGAGAAGAACGCCGAGAACGTGCAGCGCATCCGCAATTACCTGGCCATCAACGGTGCAAAGTAATGCTGGAAATCAGGTATGTCACGCGCAAATTCGGCGCGAAATATGGCGTGAGGGATGCGAGGCTGACCATTGAACCGGGGAAGATCTACGCCCTGCTGGGCCCCAATGGCAGCGGCAAAACCACGCTGATGAAGATGATCGCGGGCCTGATGATGCCCACCTGTGGCAAAATCAGCCTTGACGGTGACAAAATCGGCCCGAAGACCAAGGCGAAGATCGCCTATATGCCCACGGAAAGCTACTTCTACAATTACATGTCCATCATGGACGCGGGGAAATACTACCGGGACTTCTTTGACGACTTCGACATGGCTCGGTTCGAGGAAATCCTCATGCGGATGGATCTGAACCCGAAGGACAAGATTGCCAAGCTGTCCTCCGGCATGAACGCCAAGGTGCGTCTGGCGCTGACACTGAGCCGCAATGCGCAGCTGATGATGTTCGACGAGCCTCTCAATGGCGTGGACATCCTCACCCGCACCCAGGTCATCAACGAGATCATCCGCTACCGGGCGGAGGGCCGCTCCATGATCATCTCCACCCATCTGGTGGAGGAGATGGACGACTACATTGACCATGTGATCTTCATGCGCAAGGGCGAAATCGTCCGGCAGGGCAGCCGCGAGGAGCTGACGGCCGAGGAAAGCCTGACGCAGATCTATCTGGACATCTTTGCCCCCGGTACGCGGGCTGTGACGGCGGAAGGGGGTGCGGCGGATGCTGAAGCTGCTCAAGTATGAGTTCCGCAAGGGGCTGACGGGGCTGCTGGTGATGCTGGGCATCACCGCTGCGCTGGAAGGGTACTTCCTGTACGGCCTGTACATCAACCCCGAGGATATGTGGCATGCCGGCTGGGCTGCCTGGCTGCTGGTGCTGATGACCCTTGGCATGAGCGTGTTCGTGTTCATCCGCGGCGTTGTCAGCTACTCCGGCGAGCTCAAGAGCCGCAGCGCCTATCTCATCTTCATGACCCCGAATTCAACGCTGAAGGTTGTCGCCTCCAAATTCGTGTTCACCTTCGTGCTGGGGGTGCTTGTGGCGGTGCTGTACGGCGCGCTGGGGATCATGGACATCACCCTGCTGCTTTCGGAATTCGGCGAGCTGGAGGAAACCATCACCCTTGCTGCCGAGGCGCTGGAGGAGCTGGGCCTGCATGTGGATCAGTTCGTGATGGCGGTGGTGCTGGGCTTCCTGCTGGTGATGCTGTATGTGCTGGCGCTGTGCGCCATGGCGTACCTGGCGGTGACCCTCAGCCACACCCTCTGCCGGGACAAGGGCTACCGCTGGGTGATCGCGCTGCTGTTTTACTGGGTGCTGACCCAGGTGATGGGCGTGGTGTACGGCCTGTTTGCCTCGCCCTTTGAGAAGCTGGTGTTCCAGACCATGCCGGAGCTGCAGGGCATCATTGACGCCTATGGGATTCAGACCACGCCCACCCTGGGCGAGGTGATGCTGACGCTGGTACCCTTCGGGGTGGCCAGCCTGGGCATGATCATCGTGTCCATGTTCGGCTGCGCGTGGATGCTGGACAAGAAGGTTTCCCTGTAAAAAAACAACGGATGACAGAAAAGGAGCGATACCGATGCGCCACCTGATCGACATCACTGACTTCACGGTGGAGGAGATCGAGGGCATCCTCGACCTGGGCGATAAGATGATCGCCGACCCGGATGCGTACAAGGAGACCCTGCGCGGGAAGATCCTTGCGACGCTGTTCTTCGAGCCCAGCACCCGTACCCGCCTGTCCTTTGAGAGCGCAATGCTCTCCCTGGGCGGCAGCGTCCTGGGCTTCTCCTCGGCGGATTCCTCTTCCACCGCCAAGGGCGAAAGCCTCATGGACACCATCCGTACCGTGTCCTGCTATTCGGACATCATCGCCATGCGCCATCCCAAGGAGGGTGCGCCCATGGCCGGCTCCCTCAGGAGCTATGTGCCGATCATCAACGCCGGCGACGGCGGCCACAATCACCCCACCCAGACCCTGACCGACCTGATGACCATTCGCCGCCAGAAGGGTCGGCTGGACAGCATGGTGGTGGGCCTGTGCGGCGACCTGAAGTTTGGGCGTACCGTCCACAGCCTCATCGGCGCCATGAGCCGCTACAAGGGCGTGACCTTCGTGCTGATCAGCCCGCCGGAGCTGAAGGTGCCTGCTTACATTACCGATGAACTGAAGCGCAAGGGCATTCCCTTCCGCGAGGTGGAGACGATGGAGGAGGTCATGCCGGAGCTGGACATCCTCTACATGACCCGCGTGCAGAAGGAGCGCTTCTTCAATGAAGCCGACTACATCCGCCTGAAGGACACCTACATCCTTGACCCGGAGAAGCTGCGCACGGCGAAGGCTGATCTGTCCATCCTGCATCCGCTGCCCCGCGTGAACGAGATCTCCCCCAAGGTGGACGACGATCCCCGTGCGGTCTACTTTGACCAGGTGCGCAACGGCCGCTTTGTCCGCATGGCGCTGATCAAGACCCTGCTGGATTGGAGGAACGAGGCATGAAGGTAGATTCTATCCACACCGGCATCGTGCTGGATCATATCAAGGCGGGCCGCGGCATGGACGTGTACCGCTACCTGCACCTGGACGAGCTGGACTGCCCTGTGGCCTACATGCGCAATGTCCGCAGCGAAGCCATGGGCCGCAAGGACATCATTAAGATCGACGCGAACATCAACGTGGATCTGGACGTCCTGGGCTATCTTGACCCCGGCATCACCGTCAACATCATCGTGGACGGTCAGCTGGTGGAAAAAAAGAAGCTCTCCCTGCCGGAGAAGCTGACGAACGTCATCACCTGCAAGAACCCCCGCTGCATCACCACCGTGGAGGGTGCGCTGGATCAGGTTTTCCTGCTCAAGGATCGGGCCCGCGGCGTGTACCGCTGCATGTTCTGCGACGCGGAGCGCAAATCGAAGGCCCTGCGCTGATTGCTCCGAATGAAAATGGTTCTTCACGTTTTCTTAGGGAATGACTAACAATGTAAGTTGGAAGCCGCTTTCGCCCGCCGAAAGCGGCGCAAAGGCGCTGGGGGGATGCAACCTGTGCATCCCCCCCGTCCCCCTCCTGCTCCCAAGGCGTCGGAAAGGCGGCTGCATATTGGGGCGGCGACGTTGCGGAGGGTTGCTTGAATGAATCAGAAGGAGGGCGCAACCCTCCGCAAAGACGCCGCATCGTCCCCTTTGAGGCTCTGATGCAGCCGCCCTGGTGGTGAAGCTGTCTGCGCCATGTCATACAAAACATTCCCAAACTTTCCGTGAAGATCCATAAAAACGCGCTCCCTCTGCCGGAATGGCGGGGGAGCGCTATTTCATGGGTGTGGTTTACTCCTTGGGGTTGGTGCCGTAGGCATTGGTGCCGGGAACGCTGTCCTTGCACATCCAGATGATGACCAGGATGGTGCCTACCAGGGGGATCAGGGCAATGAAGTTCCATGCGCCGGACTTGCCGATGTCATGCATGCGGCGCCAGGCGACGGCCAGGCCGGGGATCAGCAGCGCCAGGGAGATGATGGAGGTGATGATGGAATCGGCGCCGAAAATGGCGCCGGCAGCGCCGCTGACAAGGGCGTTGAACAGGTAGAAATTCCAGTACTCACTGCGGCGGGCGCGGCCGGAGAAATCGGCGTACTTCTGGAAACAAGTCTTGATCGCATCGACAAAGCTCATGAGATTTCCTCCTTCGCAGCTGCTTATGCACAGCGTTTCTGACAGTATTTTAGCATGTTCTTCCGGCAGCGTCAACCCCGAATTGCATCACTGCCACCCGGCGGCGACGCCGTAGAAGAAGCCCATCCGATCGCCGTAGACGGCAGGGTACAGGGCATGCTCGTCGGCAAAGAGGGCCAGCAGCTCCTCATATTCCTCGTAGGTGACAGGCTCCCGGCGCTCCATCACCAGGAGGGCAAAATCGCCCATGGGGAAGGCGGCGACAACGTCGAAGCGGTCAGCCTCGTCCGCCAGGAGCCAGTGAGTCAGCTTCTCCACCGTGCCGCCGGGGTGGCCTGTCTGCACCGTGGAGGGCACCAGGATGTACCGGGCGGAGAACCACATGCGGGGGAAGCCGTCGCTGACCAGAGCGGTGCGATCCAGGGCGATTTTCTCCCGCAGGGTCAGGTCGGGGTAGAAGGGGGTGACGAAGGTCAGTCGGTCGTACTCGGCGCTGTTCATGAGGATCAGGGCGGGGGCCTCGGCGGTGCAGGTTTCGCGGATGAAATCGCTCACGGCCAGGATGTCCGCCATGTCCTCCCGCACGGGGGGCTGCAGGGAGGTATGGGGCAGCACGGGGGAAACGGTCTGCGGCGCCTCATGGGTCAGGCAGACGGCCCATTGCCCCAGCAGGGCTGCGCAGGTGAGGCTCATCAGGGCGATGCACACCGCTGTTTGCCGGAGGGTGACCAGCATGGTCAGCAGGAGCAGAAGCCCGAACAGGTACACGGGCAGCAGGAAGGTGACCTGGTGATAGGTCATGTTCTGGATGCGGGTGAAAAGCAGCATTCCAGCCACGCCGCAGCACAGGAGCATGGCGCACAGCCGCCGCAGGGCAGGGCTGCGCCGCTGCCCCAGTCCCCAGAGGAATCCGGCGGCGATCAGGACGCAGGTGCCCGGCCCCAGGAGCCAGGTCTGGTTCTCCAATTCGTACAGCAGGGCGCTGCCCTCCTTGCGCCAGGCGGAGTAGGCAACGGTGTAGTTGCCCTGCAGCGCCCGGGAGAGCATTGGCCAGAGCAGCAGCGTCCCCAGCGCGGCACACAAGGCGGCGCAGAGGAGCATGTGCACAATGGGCCGTCCCTCCCGGCGGCGCAGATGAGAAAAGCCGCGGGCGACGCCCCACACGGGCAGCCACCCCGCCAGGAAGAACAGGAACCACCGCCGCATCAGCGCCAACAGCACGCAGGCCGCCAGGAGCGCCGCCCAGCGCAGCGGCTGCACCTGACGGAAGTCCATGCTCCGGCAGAGCGCGATGATCAACACCAGCAGCGGCAGGCCCAGCAGGTTCACCTGCCGCCACAGGGCCGCCCGGTGCAGGATGGGCAGGGTGAGGACGGCAACGCAGGCCCCGGCGCACAGCAGCAGGGTTTGCCCGCAGGTCAGGCGGAGGGCGTCGCTCAGCCGCAGGATGATGCGGCGCAGCTGACAGAAAAGCAGCGGCCAGGTCATGAGGAAAACGGCTAGGCCGAAGCCGTCCGCCGTGCCGTCGGTCAGGGAGAAAACGGGGGCCAGCAGGAGGTTGGCCAGGCAGGTGTAATCCAGGCCCATGCTGCGGACAAAATGCGCACAGGTATCCTTCAGGCCGCCGTAAAGGTGTGCGGAAAGCTCCAGCTGCTGGTAATGGTAGAGGGAATCGTCGTTGATGAAGATGGTGCTTTCCGCCGCGAAGTGCCAGGCGTAGAAAATCAGCAGGGCCAGGCATCCGGCGGCAAAGATGCCTCCGGAGAGGCGGCGGACGCGGTCCGGCTGCCGGTGGGGGAGGGTTATGTCCGTCAGGTGGAGGATGGCGGCGGCATACCCTGTCGCCAGGGCGATGGTCGCTCCATGGGCCAGAGTCCGCCCGGTCAGCAGGCACAGGACGATCCCCGCCGCAGCCGCTGCCAGCGTCAGCAGCCAGAGCAGGTGATGCTTCTTCATCGGCGGTTCCCTCCCTTCATGCGATGCGTGATGCTACCATCATAGCGCATCCGCCGGGGGATTGCAAGAGGTCAGCCCACGCCGCCGGAGGAAACCACCAGGTTCAGCACCTCGCCGGTTTCTGCGTGGATGACGACCCAGAAGGAGACCTCCGCGGGGCTGCCGTTCTCCCAGTGCAGCATGACCTCCCATTCCCCGTGATTGTCCGGATAGCGAACCAGGCGGGCGTCGTCTGCGTAGCTGACCAGCTGGGCTGCCTCCTCCTCTGTGAGGGAGAACATGGCGGTCACGGCAGCCTTGGCCAGCGCCCGGGCGGAGTTGGCGGCGTCCCTGTTGGCGCTGGATACCTCGTGGTAGCTGCCGCCTGCGGCAAGGAAGTCGTCCAGGCTGTCCAGGTCATCGGGGAAGTAGGGCGTGAATGCGTCGTAGCGCTCGTAGCTGCTGGTGCGCAGGTACTTTTCCAGCTGCGGCATGCCCCAGACGGAGGAGGCGAGGTCGCCGGACTGCCAGGGGACGAGGCTGCCGTCGTGCGTCCACATGGGCTGGACACCGTGGGGCGCGATGATGACGATGTAGGCGCCTGTCAGCGCCTCGGGCACGGCGTTGCCCCGGTAGGTGACCACGGCTGTCTCGCCGCAGACGTCCACATGGGTGTCGAAAAGCCCCAGGGCCTCGATGGTCAGGCTGTAACGCTCCATCAGGACGGCGTGGGCGGTTTGCAGGGCGTACAGCTCCGGGGACATGGCAGGGCCATTCCCGGCGGGCTTGCGGAAGTAGGCCGGAGCGCTCTCCGCCAGGGACAGGCCGGGCAGCAGAAGCATCAGGGTGAGAAGCAGGGAAAGAAGCTTTTTCATTCAGATTACCTCCTTGGGGCAGGGACTGGAAAACCCTGCCGGTCTTTGACAATACAGACGGACATGGCCCTCCGTTTGTTCTGTCATATGTGTAAAAACTCATGCCGGCTTGCATGCGGCCGGTGCGTCTGCTATAATGAAGGAAAAGGAGGAAATGATATGAAGAAGCTGCTAACCCTGCTGACGGCCATTTTGTTGGCGCTGCTGCCCGTGGCTGCGCTTTCGGAGTTCAACAACGCCGAGCTGCAACGGACGGAGAACTGCATCATCATGATGCAGCCCGGCTCGCGGGATGTGCTGGTCTGCCCGATGAATCAGCCCTTTGCGGGCGAACTGGATGACGGCTGGCTGAATGTGTCCGTGGATTTCATTGAAAAGATGGACATCGACATGACCCTGATCCGCGTGGCGGTGGGCATCGAGGTCTATGACAATGTGTACGCCGATACCATCACATTCACCGTTGGCGGCAAGTGCTACGCCTTCAGCGTGGAGGCGGATGTGTTCGAGTACGACGCGGTGTTCCAGGAGGATTATTACATCTGTCTGACGGATGAGAGTCTGGCGTTCCTCAAGGCGCTGGCCCAGCAGAAGAAGGACAACCCGATTCCCATGGCCTTCCTTTCCGGCGGCGAAACGGTGATGACCGGCAGCGTTGTCATCCCGGGGGCCGAGGCAGCCTGGATCTACGACCTGTTCATCGACCTGGGCGGCAGGAGCCAGGATCTCAAGGGCATTGTTGAACGCTGGCCCTGCGTGATCACGAAGGTGAAATGAACAAAGAGGGTGCAAAATGGGATGCCTGAAATATACCACGATAGAAATGGGCGTCCCGAAATATACCGCAAAAACAGACCGCGGAGAACCGGAATATCCGGCGCTCCGCGGCTTTTTTATTTTTCTACAATGATTCGGGCATGCGCCGCAAACCAAATTACGAATTCCGAATTACGAATTCCGAATTACCCCATCTCCGCCCATGAGCGCGGTCATTTCCTCAATGCGTTCAAGGGGGAAGGGTGGGGTGGTCAGGGGCTTCATGGCGATGGACATGAGCTTCATGGGGTTATCGTCCGCCGCGACGCGGTTGGAGGAAAGCCACCCGCAGATGCGGCAGCGGTGGATGATGGCCCACTCGCCGCCCTTGCGAACCCAGACGGCCACGGGCTCCATCTGTCCGCCGCAGTCGGCCTCGCGGTCGCCGGGCTCGATATCCAGGTGGAGGGATGTCAGGCAGTTGGGGCAGTGATTGCGGTGATCGCTCCCTGCGCCCGCCGGGACGCACAGGCGTCCGCAGTTCTTGCAGGTGAAGCTGTCGTTGCAGGGGTTGTGGCGGTAGTAGTGGGGGTCGTACTTCTTGCGTTTGTTTTCGCGGTTCATTTTGTTTTCCTCTCAGATTCATTCGTTGCTGTGGGGAATGAATGCGGGAGGATTGCCGGGTGCAAGCCTCCCGACTTATGCCACGGTCTCCTTCTTCAACATGAAACAAGTTCCGCCTTTCTGTTATTCTTGATGGGTGCAGGCTTTTGCCCGCCGGCTTCATGCCGAGATACAGATGGTTGTCCTTTCCTGCGCAATGGCGCGGTGGGGGCATTATCCCCGCGTAGATGACGGATTCCTCCTTCGGGTCGTAAATATGAATCGTGAATGGGAGATTCGGAAGATGCGAGCGCACCGGGCTGTGCAGCACTTCCGATTCCGCATTCCGAATTCCACATTACCGGAGGTTACAGCGTGACTTCCAGCTTCGCCGCGCGGCCGATGAAGGTGCACTCGCTGATCTGCGCGGTGATGGCGTCGTACTCGCGGTCAAAGCTCTGCAGGATGACGGAGAAGTCCGCCATCTTCTTGACCTTGCGCAGGAAGCGGTGGGAGTTGTATTCCACCAGCATCACCGCGCCGTCAATGGGGCTGTGGGCGGGGACGATGAGGGCCAGGTCGCCCTGCTGAATGCGGAAGCCGCGCATGGAATCGTCCGGGGCCAGGTAGTAGAACACCTTGTCCGGGGCGGCGCCCTCGATGCGGCCGGACTGGATGGGCAGCAGGCGGTAATCCACGGGCTTCATCACCGCGTTCATGACCGGCACACGCTTGAGCACGCTGGTCAGCGCATCCAGCCACACGGAGCCGGACACGCCCTTCTCCTCCTCGCCCCCGGAGGAAACGCTGGCCACGACCTCCTCCTTCGGCTGGGGCGCGGGCTTCTGCTTCGGGCGCTCGGCCACGCTTTTTGCCACGGGGGACGCCATGGCGGCCAGGTCAACGGTGGCGGCGATGTCATCCAGGGTGAAGTCCGCCTCGGTCTGTTCCCGCAGGCCGATCTTTTTGAGGATCCGGCGCGCCTGGTCATCGGCGATGATCTTGGTGCCGTTTTCCACGGCAATGAGGTAGCTTTCTGCAATGCCGCACTTCTTGGCCACCTGCTTGGGGGTCAGCTTGGCGCGCAAACGCTCCGTGCGGATCAGGTCTCCGAGTCTTGACATGGTTTTCCTCCGGAAAACAATTCGGAATCCGGAATTCGGAATTCGGAATTGAGATAGTGGAACTATTGTACCGCATATTGCCGCCGGATGCAAGGGGGAGGGGACATTGTTCGCCTTACAGGAACATTTTTCCCATTTAAGCTATTGACAGCTGTATACAGCGGTGTTATAATGACCACCCAACTGCATCAGAAATAGTTGACATCTACCGATGATAGAAGCCCTCCGGGCCTGTGTAGCGCTGTCTGAACTGCGGGAAAGAGCCATCCGCATTCAGATGGCGCTCCTTTTTGCGTTCCCGCTTTTCCGATGCGCACTTTTTCCAATGAGCCACGCAAAGGAGGACGAAAAGGATGGCATTCATTGAAGCAAAGGGCCTGAGCAAGGTCTATGTCCGCTACAATGCCCCCAGGACGGGCGGCATCTCCCGCCTGTGGAAGCGGGAGCGGCAGGAGATCCCTGCGCTGACGGACGCGAATTTTACCATTGACCGCGGTGAGCTGGTGGGGCTGATCGGCCCTAACGGCGCGGGAAAGTCAACCACGGTGAAGCTCCTGACGGGGATCCTGACCCCCACCGGCGGCACCTGCACCGTGGACGGACGCACGCCCTGGGAGAACCGCCGGGAGCATGTGCGCCGCCTGGGCGCGGTCTTCGGGCAGCGGACGCAGCTGTGGTGGGACGTACCCATCCGGGATTCCTTCCTGCTGCTGCGGGACATCTACGGCCTGGAGGAGAAAAGGTGGCAGCGTCGCCTGGACGGCCTGGTGGACGCGCTGGAGCTGGAAGGGTTCCTGAATGCGCCGCTGCGCCAGCTGTCCCTGGGCCAACGGATGCGGGCGGAGCTGTGCGGCTCCCTCCTGCACGAGCCGCAGCTGCTCTTCCTGGACGAGCCGACCATCGGCCTGGACGCGGTGAGCAAGCTGAAGCTCCGCGCCTTCCTGCGGGAGGAGAACGAGCGCGGCGGCACCACCATCCTGCTGACCACCCACGATATGGAGGACATGCTGGCCCTGTGCAGCCGCGTGATGGTGCTGGGCCACGGCCGCCTCCTTTACGACGGTGCGCTGGACGCCCTGCTGCAGCGCTACGACACCGTTCACACCCTGCGCGTCACCTACGACGGCGGAGCGGACGTGAGCGCCCTTACGGCGGCGGCGCAGGTGACCCGCGACGGCGACGCCTTCATCCTCACCTACGAACCGGCGACGCTCCCCACCAGCACGCTGCTGCCGATGGTGCTTTACGCCGGACGGGTGCGGGAAATGACGCTGAAGGAGCAGAACGTGGACGAGCTCATCGCCCGGATGTACAGGGAGATGAAGCTATGAGACAGCTGATGACAAAGTGGCGGCCTTACCTGACCGTCTTCCGGCTCAGGGCCCTGCAGGAGACCCAGTACCGCGCCGCGGCCCTGGGCGGCCTGGTGACGCAGGTGTTTTTCGGCCTTGTGTACATCTTCCTGTATACGGCGCTGTATGCCGGCAGCGACCCGCAGGCCCTGCGGGATACCATCACCTATGTGTGGATCCAGCAGATGTTCTTCCGCATGATGTTCTCCAACGACGGCGAGCTGACCAACCTCATCATGTCCGGCGGCGTGGCCTACATGCTGGTACGTCCCATCGATCAGCACCGCTTCTGGGTCTGCCGGGAGGTCGGCGGACGGCTGGTGGGCGCGGGGATGCGCATGCTGCCCATGCTCCTGGTGCAGCTGCTCCTGCCGGTGGAGCTGCGCATTTCCCTGCCGGATAGCCCGGTGGCGCTGCTGCAGTTCGTGCTGTCGGTGGGGCTGGGTGTGCTCTGCCTGTGCGAGCTGACGTCCATCATCGACGCCATCAACATGAAAACCCTGGACCGGCGCGGCATATCGGCCATCCTCAACCTGACGATGCTGACCTTCTCCGGCAACGTCATCCCGCTGACGCTCTTCCCTGACGGGCTGCAGACGCTGGTGCGCTACCAGCCCTTCGCCCAGGCGCTGGACGCGTCCATCCGCATGTACCAGCATGCGGCGGCGCTGCCGGAATGGGCCCTCAACGTGGGGGTGCAGATTGCATGGATCCTGATCCTGCGGGCCATCGGGCGGGCCATGTGGGCGCGGCAACTGAACAACATGATCGTGCAGGGAGGCTGATGATATGCGGTATATGTTTCATTCCTTCAGGATGCTGATGAAGTCTGCGATGCAGTACCGTTCGAGCCTCTTGATGCAGGTGATCGCGCAGGTGGTGCTGACCGGCGGCGAGCTGCTGGCGGTGACGGTGCTGCTGAGCCGCTTCCATGTGGTGGGACACTGGCAGGCGATGGAGATCATGTTCTTCTTCGGCGTGATGCAGTCGTCCTTCGCGCTGACGGAACTGTTCGGCCGCGGCGTGGCGGCGTTCCAGGGCTTCGTGGGCCGGGGCGAGTTTGATTCGCTGCTCCTGCGGCCCCGGCCGCTGCTGCTGCAGGTCGTGTGCAGTCAGCTGGATCCCCGGCGCGTGGGCTCCTGCGCGGTGGGCGTGGCGGCCATCGTCATTGCCGCCTCCCGGCTGGAAATCGCCTGGACGGTGGGCAAGGTGCTGCTGCTGGCGGAGGTCGTTCTCTGCAGCATGCTCCTGACCCTGGGGCTGTTCATGATCGAGGCGACGATGTGCTTCTTCTCCGTCAAGTCCATCGAGATGGTGAATGTCCTGACCTACGGCGGGCGATCCACCTGTCAGTACCCGGTGGACATCTTCCCCAAACCCCTGGAGCTGCTTTTTACCTACCTGGCGCCCTTCGCGCTGTGCATGCACTGGCCGGTCGCCTGGGTGCTGGGGCAGCCGATGACGGCCCTGTCCCCGGGGTGGTACTTCGTGACCCCGCTGGCAGGCTTGGTATTCTTCCTGCTGATGACGCGGGTATGGTACTGGGGCGTACGCCGTTACCGCTCAACCGGCACCTGATTAAAAATAAGAATTAAGAATTAAGAATCAGTCTTTCGGGGTGATTGTGTGGAGATTTGGGATGCGTATCTGGCTGACGGTACGTCTGCGGGCGGTACCCTTGTCCGCGGCGAGCCGATCCCTGACGGGTTGTACCATCTGGTGTGCGAGATCCTTGTCCGGCATGCGGATGGCGATTATCTGCTGATGCAGCGCGACCGGCGCAAGCAGGGCTACCCGGGCTGCTGGGAGGCCACGGCGGGCGGGTCGGCGCTGGCAGGGGAGGACGCGCTGACCTGTGCCCGGCGGGAGCTGCGGGAGGAGACCGGCATTGCAAGCGGCACATTCACCGAGATCGGCCGCTTTGTCTCCCGCGACACGATCTACCGGCTGTTCCTGTGCGTCACCGATGGCGACAAGACGGCGGTGACCCTGCAGGAGGGCGAGACCATCGCGTACCGGTGGGTGACGGAGGCGGAATTCATCCGCTTCGTCAATTCCGAAGAGATGATCGGGGTGCAGCGGGTGCGGTATGCGCTGTATCTGCAGCGAAAGGGATATCTGCGCCAGACCGGCGGGGAAGGAGATTGAGATGCGTTTTGAAACGGAAAGGCTGCTCCTGCGGGAGATGACGGAGGCCGACCGCGACGCGCTGGCCGCCATCCTCATGGATGCAGAGACAATGCAGTACTATCCGAAGCCCTACGACGACGCCGGTGTGCAGCGCTGGCTGGACTGGACCTTCGACAACTACGCGAAGCACGGCTTCGGCCTGTGGGCGGTGACGCTGAAGGAAACGGGCGAGTTCATCGGCGACTGCGGCATCACCATGCAGCCCATTCAGGGCCAGTGGCTGCCGGAGATCGGCTACCACATCAGCAAGGCACACTGGCGGCAGGGCTTTGCCTCCGAGGCGGCGGAGGAATGCATCCGCGTGGCCTTTGAGCGCTTCGGCTTCCCGGCGGTGTACTCCTACATGAAGGCGGAGAACGAGCCCTCCTGGCGCACGGCGATGAAGAACGGCATGACCTTCGTGACGGAGTACGATGACCCGGTCAACACCCGCACCCGCGTTTACCGCATCACGCGGGAAGCGTGGGAGAAGCGCGGCGCAGCGCAGCAGAAATGATTCCATACGCCTGCATATGCAGGGGAGCGCGCCGGATTTGACCGGAATGGCATGCAAAGCGACCGTGTGGGACATGAAAATGCATACTGGATGTATACTATGATGAATATATGCATTGAAATTTCTCCTGATGGTTTTTTCGATGCATTTTTATGCAATTTAGGTGTTGACAACGGAGCAAAAGAGGAGTATAATGCCACTTGTACATCACCCCATCCATTCAAGAGGAGGAAACAACAATGAAGAAGCTGATCGCGCTTGTTCTGTCCCTGATGCTGATCGTGTGCAGCATGGCTGCTCTGGCTGAGTCCAAGGGTACGCTGGTCATGGCGACCAACGCGTCCTTCCCGCCCTACGAGTACTATGAGGGCACCGAGATCGTCGGTATCGACGTGGAGATCGCCGCGGCCATCGCCCAGAAGCTGGGCTACGATTTCGAGGTCGCCGACATGGAGTTCGACGCCATCATCTCCGCCGTCAACAGCGGCAAGGCCAACTTCGGCATGGCCGGCATGACCGTGACCGAGGAGCGCCTGCTGTCCGTGGACTTCTCCACCTCCTACGCCACCGGCGTGCAGGTGGTCATCGTCCGCGAGGGCTCCAGCATCACCTCTGTGGGTGACCTGTTCGCTGAGGGCGCCATGCACACCATCGGCGTGCAGCTGACCACCACCGGCGACCTGTACACCACCTGGGATCTGGAGGATAACGGCCTGGCCGTCATCAACCGCTACCCCAACGGCAACGAGGCTGTTCTGGCCCTGAAGGCCGGCAAGGTTGACTGCGTGGTCATCGACAACGAGCCCGCCAAGGCTTATGTTGCCGCCAACGAGGGCCTGGTCATCCTGCCCACCGAGTACGTCACCGAGAACTACGCCGCCTGCTTCGCCAAGGGCGATCCGCTGCTGGCCGAGTTCAACGCCGCGCTGGAGGAGCTGATCGCTGACGGCACCGTTGCTGCCATCATCGAGAAGTACATCCCCGTGGAGGAGTAATATCCCCGAAGCAATGGAGGGAACGGTTATGCGCCGTTCCCTTCTTTCGGCGTTTATCCCCCCTTTTTCCCCAAGGAGGAAATGCGATTGAACATCATTGCAAACAAGCGGATCCTGGCGCTGCTCTGGGCGCTGATGCTGATCTGCACTGCCCTGGTTCCGGCCATGGCGGAGTCTGCCGGGGAGGCAGAGGTTCCTGCGGACAAGCTGTTCGCCGCCATCGACGAGAAGGGCTATGCCTACCTCACCGCGGCGGAGAACACGATCTTTTACTCTGACCCGGCCCTGACGCAGGAGGTCGGTTTGCTGCGCAAAAAGGTGACTGTGACTGCCACCGCCTATGTCCCTGAGGGTCAGCACCAGACGGGCACGGCCGAGGACGGAATGCCTGTCTATGCCGGGGCGGCGGTGCTGGTGTGGATCACCCGGGGCGGCGAGCCGGAGAGCTTCTACATTGCCCGCAGCGCGGTGAAGAATCCGCTGAAGGAGAACAGCATCGTTTCCCAGGCGGAAAAGGCCGGCCTGGAAATGATGGCCTTCGGCGCGGCCAGCGCCTATGTGCACGAGGCCTCCATCAAGCCGCTGGTGGACAGCGATTTTGTGCAGTGGTGGATCAACCTGGCGGATGATTTCTACAAGAACATCATCGAGTATGACCGCTGGCTGCTGCTGCTGTCCGGCCTGGGCAATACGCTGGCGATGACCGCCGGCGCGCTGGGCATCGGCGTGATCATCGGCGTGAGCATCGCCCTGGTCTGCACGGCCTGGGAGAGCAACGGCAAAAAGATGCGCGGCCCCGGCAAGCATGCGCTCCGGTTCATGTACGGCTTCTTCCGCGTGTATACGACTGTATTCCGCGGCACCCCCATGATGGTGCAGCTGCTGCTGATGACTTTCGTCATCCTCAAGGGCATCCCCCATGCGATGACGGTGGCCATCATCTCCTTCGGCCTGAACTCCGGCGCGTATGTGGCGGAGATCTTCCGCGGCGGCATCAACTCCATCGACAAGGGCCAGATGGAGGCCGGCCGCTCCATCGGCATGTCCTACGCGCAGACCATGTGGCACATCATCGCCCCGCAGGTGATCAAGAACGTGCTGCCCACCCTGTGCAACGAATTCATCACCCTCATCAAGGAGACCTCCATTGCCGCCTATGCGGGCGTGATGGAGCTGACCATGGCGGGCAACCGTATCCGTGGACAGACGTTCTCCGATTTCATGCCCCTGATCGCCGTGGCGGTCATCTACCTGGTGCTGGTCATGATCCTCACCTGGGGCGTCGGCATTCTGGAAAGGAGGCTGCGTCAGAGTGATGCAAGATAACAAGATCCTCACCCCGGCTCAGCCGCTGATCACCGTTCGCGGCCTGCAGAAGTCTTTCGGCGACCTGCACGTTCTGCGCGGCGTCGATCAGGACATCACCCCCGGCGAAAAGGTCGTGCTGCTGGGCCCCTCCGGCTCCGGCAAGACCACCTTCCTGCGGTGCCTGAATCTGCTGGAGCAGCCCACCGGCGGTTCCATCGTCTTTGAGGGCGAGGAGATCACTTCCCCCAAGTGCGACATCAACAAGGTGCGCCAGCACATGGGCATGGTGTTCCAGTCCTTCAACCTCTTCCCGCACCTGTCGATCCTGAAGAACATCACCCTGGGCCCCACGCTCCTCAAGGGCATGAACAAGGGCGAGGCGGAGGATCGCGCCATGGCGCTGCTCCGTCGCGTCGGTCTGGAGGAGAAGGCGAAGGCCTTCCCCCGCCAGCTTTCCGGCGGTCAGCAGCAGCGCATCGCCATCGTCCGCGCGCTGGCGATGGAGCCCAAGGTCATGCTCTTTGACGAGCCGACCTCTGCCCTTGATCCGGAGATGGTCGGCGAGGTGCTGGGCGTCATGACCGACCTGGCCAGGGAGGGCATGACCATGGTCGTTGTCACCCACGAGATCGGCTTTGCCCGCTCCGTGGCCGACCATGTCATCTTCATGGACGGCGGCTACATCGTCGAGCAGGGCACGCCCGAGGCGGTGCTGGACGATCCGCAGCAGCCCCGCACGCAGGACTTCCTGCGCAAGGTGCTCAAGTAAATGGAAGTGCATTTCGTATAAACAGAAAGGGCCTGCAATCCGCGATGGATTGCAGGCCCGTTTTGCTGTGCGGCTTTACTTCAGCTCAAAGGTGATCGTCACGCTGGCGCTGATGGACAGATCGTCCGGGAGAATGACGTTGCTGACGGCGTCGGCCATGCCGGCGGTCTTGTACATCACGGGCGTGGTGTAGTGCCCGCCGGTGCTCTCGGTGATGGAGAGGACGCTGCCCACGGTGAGCCCTGCGGCGCCTGCCAGCAGCTGGCCCTTGCGCAGAGCGTCCTGCACGGCAAGGGTCATGGCCTCGTCCTGGGCGGAGGCGGAAAGGGTGGAGCAGAACTGGACGCTGTGGATGCTGTTGGCGCCGGCAGCGGTGGCCTTGTCCAGGGTCGCGCCGATGTGATCCATGTCGCGGATGATGACGGTCAGCTGGTTGGACACGCTGAAGCCGATCGGCACCGCTTCGCCGGTCTGGTAGTCGTACTCCGCATAGACGGAGTAGCTGCTGGTGGCGATGTCACTCTCGGGGATGCCGGCGGCCACCAGCGCGGTGATGACGCTGCGGATAGCTTCGGCGTTCTGTGCCGTCGCCTCCTGTACGGTGGCGGCGCGGGTGGAGACGCCTACTGACGCCTGGGCGTAGTCAGCAGGGAGGGTCACGGTGGCGTTGCCGGTGACGGTCAGGGTCGCGCTGTCGGCGGCGGGGAAGGCGGTTTCGGCCAGGGCTGCGCAGCTCATGAGCAGCAGGGCCAGGGTCAGGGCGATGAGCTTCTTCATCTTCATGCGTTCCTCCTCCTGATTTTCCGGACGATGACGAAAACGATGACCACCACGGCCACAATGCCGATGAAGGGCAGCGCGGCCACGAGGAACACCAGCATGTCCTGGGCGAAGTCGGCCAGGGCGTCGCAGCCGGTGCGGATGGCGGAATGGATGCGCTCGCCCAGGGACACGGTGGTGTCCGTCAGGGCGGGGGCCGTCTCCTCGTAGAGGCTGACAGTTACGGTGGAGTAGCTGACCTGCCGATCGGTGCGGTTGAGGGCGGTGGTCAGGCTGTCGATCTGGTACTGGGTGTCGGCGATCTGGCTTTCCAGGGCCAGCAGGTCGGACAGGTCGGCAGATTCGGTGATCAGGGCCTGCAGCCGCTCCATCAGGGCCAGCTGGGTGTTGAGGCGGGTCTGGGTGTCCTGGTACTGGGCGGTGACGTCCTCGGCAGTCTCGCTCCGGGCGGTGATGCGGCCCAGCTGTCCGACGCCGCTGAGGTAGCCGTCCAGCGCTTCCTGCGGGATGCGCAGGGTCAGGGTGGCGTTGCGCAGGCCGGTGCGGTTGTTGGTGCTTTCGGAGGAGGACTCGATCCACCCGCCGTCGGCCTCACAAAGGGCGCGCAGGTTCTCCAGGCTCGCTTCGAAATCCTGGGTGTAGATGGTCAGCCGGGCGGTGCGGATGATCTTCTTCTCCGTCACGCCGGCTTCCGGGACGGGGGCGGCGGGCTCCTGCGGCACGGCGCGGGCCATCATGACCATGCCGTTAGAGCTCCCGGAGGCCGTGCTGGCGGTATAGGTGTAGCTGCCGCCGGCGGCCACGCCGTAGTCGTACGCCTCTTCGTCGGCCAACTCGTCATACTGGGACTCGGCGCCGCGGGTGTACACGGCGGCATTGTCGGCCTGCGGGGCCAGGTCATCCCGGGTCAGGAGCGTGCCGCCCACCACGAACACCAGGGCTGCGGCGACAGACAGGAAACGGGTCAGGGCCTTGCGGTTGAGGGTCTTCTCGGTGCGCTTTTCTTCCATATCTTCCTCCACCTTCTGCAGCCAGGCGGCGTGGAGCCCCTCCGGCATGGGGGGGACGTCCTCCTGCAGCCCGGACAGCGCGTCCCGGAGGACTTCGTTTTCGTCGATGTTGATGTTATGCATGTGTTCTGTCCTCCTTTCACTTATTTGGACGAGCGTGCGGCGGATTTGTTCCCGTTCTCCGCAAGAAAAGCGGCAAGCTTCTGCCGCGCCCGGGCGATGCGGCTCTTCACCGTGCCGATGGAGGCCCTTGTCACCTCTGCGATGGTCTCGTAGGGCTGCCCCTCGATGGCGTAGAGGATGATGGCGGTGCGCATGTCGGCGGGCAGGCTGTCGATGGCGGCGCGGATGCTGTCAGTGGATTCGGCGCGGAGAACGGCCTCGTCCGGGGTAGGGGAGGCGTCCACGGGGGTGAAGCCGTCCTCCTCGGCCAGGGCGTCTGCGGACTCGGTCGCCGGGAGCCGCTTCTGCCTGCGCAGGAAGTCCACGCAGACGGTGACGGCGATGCGGTACAGCCAGGAGGAGAAGGCGCAGTCGCCCCGGTACTGCCCGATGGCGCGCCAGGCCTTGAGCATCGCTTCCTGCAGGCAGTCGGCGGCGTCCTCGGGGTGATGGGTGTAGTGCCAGCAGACCCGCCACAGGGTCTGCTCGTGGGGCGTCACAAGGCGCTCGAAGGCCTGTGTATTGCCCTTCTGCGCCAGGCGCAGGGTGAATTCATCCATATGCAAACCTCGCTTTCGCAAAGGGTAGAGTGCCTTTCACCATGTCAGACGAAGGAAAGGCGGGAATTGTTCCCGGAACCGGAAATATTATAGCACAGAGTTGTAAAAAGTGCGAGGAAGTTGTAAATTCTCACGGCCTGGCGTTGCAGCGGGAGACGGACTGTGCTAAAATGAAGGCATCCGTACAAAAGGAGCGTGAAGGATATGAAGGTGCTGTTTCTCTCCGATGGTGAAATGGGCCTTTGGACGGACGGCGGCGCGACCATGCTGCACAGCGAACGGCTGGAAAAGTATCTGTCCACCGCGCGGGAGCTGGAAAGCCGTAACGCCTGGAAATATGAGGGCGCGGGCGCGCAGTTCCAGCACCAGCGCAGCCCCTACGAAATGCAGCGCCGCCTGGCGGAAAAGGACTGCCATGTGGCCGCCGTGGCCTTCTGTGACGGCCAGGTGCTCTATGGCCTGTCCACGCCGGACATGGGCGGCCTGTACCTGAAGCCCGCCGATGACGACGCGGCCCCCGAGAGCAGTTGGCTGAGCGAACGCACCTTCCGTCCCCGCGACATGCATGTGCAGGGAGATCAGGTGATCCTGGCGCTGGATACGCCGCAGGGCGAATGCCACATCGCCCGGATGACCGCCGGGACGTCCCGCTACGATGTGCTGACCCTGGGGGACACCCAGGACACGGCGCCCTTTTTGTGCGCGGACGGGCGGACGCTGTACTACGCCTCTGCCGGGTTTGCCAGGAACGAGGAGGGCCTCATCATCGCCAAGGGCCCCAGCGCGCTGCTGGAGATGGATCTGAAGACTGGAAAGCTGCAGGAGATCCTTGCTGAAGACACGGTGGATTACCTGCGCCCCAGGAAGGGGCCGGACGGCTGCCTGTACTTCATCCGCAGGCCTTACGAGCAGCCCAGGGGCAAGCGTCTGACGTTGGTTGACCGCGCGAAGAATGTCGGCGCGTTCTTCAAGGGCGTCGGCAAGCTGTTCCAGTTCATCGGCGACCCCGAGGGCGCGGCGAAGCGCACGCCCCGCGTCGCCGGGCAGAGCGAGGAAGCGGCCCAGAAGCGCATGCTGGAGGGTGTACTGGTGGACGTGACCCGCGCAAAGAACGCGGATACCGACGATGATGAGCATGGCTGCGTACCGGAGACCTGGCAGCTGATGCGCCGGGAGGCGGACGGGAAGCTGACGGAGATCCTGAAGGGCGTGGCGGACTACGATTTCGACGGCGACGCGCTTGTCTATTCGGACGGGCGGCGCATCATCCGCCTGCAGGATGGGAAGAAGACGGTGCTGCACAGGGCGGCGTTCATTCCGCGGCTGGTGGTTGAGAAAACTTGTGTATTATGAATTATGAATTTAGTTAGTGGGGCGGCTGCGGCGGCTGCGCGGCCGTCTCTTTTTTGTTCTTTACGGAAAGTCAGGGAATTGGTATGTATGGCATGGCGCAGACACCTTCACTGCCAGGGCGGCTGCACCAGAGCCTCAAAGGGAACGATGCGGCGTCTTTGCGGAGGGTTGCGCCCTTTTTCCTATTCATTCAAGCAACCCTCCGCAACGTCGCCGCCCATGCATGCAGCCGCCTTTCCGACACCTCGGGGACGGGAGGGGGACGGGGGGAAAACTCCGGTAGTTTTCCGGATAGGAAAAAGCGCCTTTGCGCCGCTTTCGGCGGGCGAAAGCGGCTTCCAACTTACATGATACGGCTTTTCACTAAGAAAACGAGAAGAACCTCTTGTTGGCGTCAAAGGGTGTTTTGTTAGCACTCTCATGCGGTGAGTGCTAAAAAGTGCTTGCATTTTCATCCGGACGGTGGTACAATACCTCTTGAGGTCTGAATCGGGCCTTACCGAGCAGAAAACACATCCAGGAGGTACATTATTTATGGCAATCCATCACGAGCGCGGCTCCGTATCCATCGACGCCCAGAACATTATGCCCGTCATCAAGCGCTGGCTGTATTCCGATCAGGACATCTTCCTGCGCGAGGTGGTGTCCAATGCCTGCGACGCCATTACCAAGCACCGCATGAAGCATGGCCAGGACGAGGCCATGCAGGTCATGGTCACCGTGGACAAGGACGAGAAGACCATCACCATCTCCGATACCGGCATCGGCATGACCGCCGACGAGGTGCGCCGCTATATCAACCAGGTGGCCTTCTCCGGCGCGACGGAGTTCATGAAGCAGTTCGAGAATACCGAGAAGAAGGACGAGGGCGACAGCATCATCGGCCACTTCGGCCTGGGCTTCTACTCCGTCTTCATGGTGTCGGACAAGGTGGAAATCGTCACCCTGTCCAGCGAGGCGGGGGCGGAAGCTGTCCACTGGGTATCCGAGGACGGCATGTCCTTCGAGCTGGGGGCGGGCGAGCGCGACAGCCACGGCACCGACATCATCCTGCACATTTCCGAGGACGCGAAGGAGTTCCTGGAGGTCGCCCGCGTGCGCGAGGTGCTGACCCGCTACTGCGGCTTCATGGCGCATCCCGTGTACCTCTTCGACGCCTGCGCCCAGCCCACCGAGCGCGAGGAGACCGTGGAGGGCGAGACCAACGAGGACGGCACGCCCGTCAAGCGCACGGTGATGGTGGAGCCCATGCCCTCCCTGATCAATGAGACGGCGCCCCTGTGGCTGAAGAAGCCCTCCGACTGCACGAAGGAGGAGTATCTGGCCCTGTACCACAAGCTCTTCGGCTGGGAGGAACCCCTGTTCTGGGTGCACCTGAACGTGGATTACCCCTTCAACCTCAAGGGCATCCTGTATTTCCCCAAGCTGAAGAACGACTTCGGCACCCATGAGGGTCAGGTGAAGCTCTTCGCCGGTCAGGTCTTCGTGGCGGACAATGTCAAGGAAGTCATTCCGGAGTTCCTGATGCTCCTCAAGGGCGTGATCGACTGCCCCGACCTGCCGCTGAACGTCAGCCGTTCCTTCCTGCAGAACGACGGCACGGTGAAGAAGCTCTCCGCGCACATCACCAAGAAGGTGGCGGACAAGCTGATCTCCCTCTTCAACACCGAGCGCGCCGACTATGAGAAGTACTGGGAGGACATCCATCCCTTCGTGAAGTTTGGCTGCATGAAGGATCAGAAGTTCTACGAGCAGGTGAAGAAGGCGCTGCTTTTCAAGCTCACCGATGACCGTTATGTGACCCTTGGCGAGTACCAGGAGGCCAACAAGGATAAGGCGGAAAAGAAGGTCTACTACACCAACGACGCCAGGAGGCAGGCGGCGAGCGTGGCGATGTACACCGGCCGCGGCATCGACGTGGCGGTCATGGAGCACCTGATCGACGCCAACTTCCTGTCCTTCCTGGAGTACTCCGCCGGTGAGGATGGCGTGACCTTCGCCCGCGTGGATGCGGACGTCTCCGGCCTGACGGAGGAGAGCGACGAGGGCGTGAGCCTGAACCAGGCGGCCCTGGCGGAGCTGTTCCGCAAGGCTCTGGGCCAGGAGGAAATGCCTGTGGAGCTGGCGGCCCTGGCGGACGCCGACCTGCCCGCCATCGTCACCGAGGACGAGCAGATGCGCCGCATGAAGGAGATGTACCGCATGTACGGCCAGGACTTCAAGCTTCCTGACCGCTACACCCTGGTGCTGAACCGCCGCAATGCCACCGTGCAGGCCCTGGCCGGGCGCGACGCGGAGGACGAAACGACCCAGCTCCTGTGCCAGCAGCTCTATGACCTGGCCCGCATGAGCGCGGGCCCCCTGGAGGCGGAGGAGATCACGGCCTTCATTGCCCGCAGCCAGAAGCTGGTGGCCATGGCGGCGACCAAGTAATTGCATACAGAAAGGACGCTGCTCCGGCATTGGGGCAGCGTCCTTCCTATTTGTCATGTGTTGCGGCGGGGGCGTTGCTTTACTCCTTCACCAGCCTGCACAGGTACATCTTGCAGTCGTGCCCCTCGATGCGGGGGTGGAAGGAGTCGGCGACCTTCTCGTGCACCTCGCCGGTGAAGACGTCGCGCATGGTCAGCCTCACGCCGCCGGTGGCGGGCAGGCCCAGGTCGGCAAATTCGACGTGTACCTCCGCGCCCTGGTCGGCGGTGTTGGCAAAGAAGAGGGCAAACTCGTTGTCCGACAGGCAGCGCAGGAGCACAAAGGCGCTGTCCGGGATGTGCTTCCAGTGGGGCTCGCCGGGCTGGGGATCGGGGTTGCCCACGCACACGGAGTCACGGCGCACGACATAGGGCGCGCGGCACTCGATATCCTGATTGATACGCAGCAGGTCGGGATGCTGCATCAGGGCCTTGTATTCCGGGGCCAGCTTGCGCAGGTCAGCGCCCATCATCAGCGGCACGCCGCACAGGCACCACAGGGCGAACTGCAGGCGGTACTCCTCGTAGGTGCAGACCTTGCCGATGCCCACGTTGCCGTTGCCGCACATGCCCACCGTCAGCATGTCCATGTCATTGAAGCAGTAGGAGCCGGACATGCACAGCTTGTCCAGCTGGGACTTGGCAATGTCGGTGAAGGAGCGGAAGTTGTCGAAGATATCGCCGGTGGAGCGGTACATGTGGGCGCCGATCTGCCGCATCCACGTTCCGGGCTCCTGCTGACCCCAGTTGCAGGCGGAGAAGAGGATCTCGCGCCCCGTGGTCTTCAGCGCCATGGACATGGTCAGGTAGCGGGCCTTGCAGTTGCCCGAAGCCGGGAAGTTGCAGAAGTCGTACTTGAGGAAATCCACGCCCCAGTCTGCGAAGGTCTGCGCATCCACGAATTCGTGGTCGTAGCTGCTGGGGTAGCCGGCACAGGTGCGCGCACCGGCGCAGGAGTACATGCCGAATTTCAGGCCCTTGCTGTGGACATAATCCGCCAGGGCCTTCATGCCGTGGGGGAATTTATCCGGGTCGGGGACGAGGCGGCCGTCTGCGCCGCGCTCCTTCAGCGACCAGCAGTCGTCGATGACCAGGTACTCATAGCCTGCGTCGCGGTAGCCCTCGGCCACCATGTAATCTGCCATCTGACGGATCAGGTCATCGCTGATCTGCCAGCCAAAGGTGTTCCAGGAATTCCAGCCCATCGGGGGACGCTGTGCGATCATCGGGGTTGCCTCCTTGTACATTAGGGTTTTGCTCATGGATTCGCGGCGAAGGGGGCAGATTCCTGCCGGAGCCGGCAGGAATTGTGAGCCCATTCCGGATGCGCGGACGGGAAGAAGGTGGCGAAAATTGGTCGGATTTGTTCAAAATGTACAAAACGGCACGAAATGAGGAAACCGGACAGAAAAACGTTTTCGGAGCAAAAAATGAGCAATATGGGCTTAAAATCACACAAAATGAAAGAATAACTGGTGTTATTTCCTGAAATTGCTTGACAATAGCGGCAATGAAAGGTATGATATGCATAGTGTCAATATTGTTGAAATTCACCGAATCCGAAGGAAATACGCTTCGGAATTTTTTTTCGGAGGAGATGCAGATGACGATGAAGAGGATTGCGAGTCTGCTGCTGGCGCTGCTGCTGTGCATGCCTGCACTGGCGCAGGGGGAAACGGTTCCCAATACGGAGCTGCCCACCCCGAAATGGAAGGACGTGGCCGTGCATGACCCGTCCATCATCAAGGCGGAGGATGGCTACTACTACATCTACGGCAGCCACATGGCGGCGGCCCGCAGCGCCGACCTGATCAAGTGGGAGCTGATCTCCCGGGATGCGACCAACGGCGGCTGCACGCTGATTGAAAATGTGCAGACGCAGATGCGGGAGGCGCTTTCCTACGCCCGGACGACCACCTTCTGGGCGCCGGACGTGGTGCAGCTGGCCGACGGGCGGTACGCCATGTACTACTGCACCTGCGAGGGCTCCAGCCCCCTGAGCATGCTGGGCATCGCCTATGCGGACAAGCCGGAGGGGCCGTACGTCAACGGCGGCATCCTGCTCAAAAGCGGCTACAGCGGCTACAATGCCAACTACTATCCCAATGTGATCGACCCCTGCACCTTCTACGACAAGGAGGGCAGGCTGTGGATGGTCTACGGCAGCTACTCCGGCGGCATCTTCATCCTGGAAATGGATGTGAACACCGGCCTGCCCCTGGATGGTCAGCCGCAGAACAACGGCTACGGCACCAAGCTTCTGGGCGGCAACCATGCCCGCATCGAGGGCCCCTACATCATGTACAGCCCTGACACGGATTACTACTACCTGTTCCTGTCCTTCGGCGGCCTGAACGCCAACGACGGCTACAACATCCGCGTCTGCCGCAGCCGCAACCCTGACGGCCCCTACGAGGACGCCCTGGGTCAGAACATGATCCTGTGCAAGGGCCGCAACGGCACCTACTTCAACGACCCGGACTACGAGCCCTATGGCGTCAAGCTCATGGGCGGCTACGAGTTCCTGCCCCTTTCCACGGACAAGAACAGGTTCACCCAGGCTTTCCGCAGCCCCGGTCATAACAGCGCTTATTATGATGAAGAAACTGGCCGTTACTTCATCATCTTCCATACCCGCTTTGCCAACTCCGGCGAGACCTTCACCGTGCGCGTGCATCAGATGTACATGAGCGCCGACGGCTGGCCGGTGGTCAGCCCCCTGCGCTATGCGGGCGAGTCGCCCCAGCCGGTGGCGGCGGAGGCCATGTGCGGCGTGTACAAGGTGCTGCTGCACGGGCGGGACATCAACAAGGTGGAGTATGAGTCCCAGGTCATCACGCTCAACGCCGACGGTACCGTGACCGGTGACCTGACCGGTACCTGGGCCTGCGCGGACGGCGTGAACGTCACCCTCACCCTGGAGGGATTGAACTACACGGGCGTGATGCACACGGCCCTGGAGTCCGGCCAGAAGAACTGGGCCACCTGCATCTCCGCCCTGGACGAAAGCGGCGCGGCCCTGTGGGCGGTACGCGGCCTGAAGCAGGAATAAAACCACCAAGGAATGAAGAAACGCATGAAAAGGGGTGTGTACCTTGCGTAAGAAGCTGATTGCGGGAATGGCGCTGGTCGTGGTGCTGGTGCTGGCGCTGGTGCTGCTGCGCGGCTGCGGCATGGATACGGCGGCCGATCCCGGTCAGGTGAACTGGCAGCAGGAGGGCCGCGTTGTGCGCAGCTATGATGAAGCGTCTGCGCGCTATGTGTGGCCCGCCTATGACGGCGCGGATGTGGTGATCGCGGCGGATGCGTCCGCGGTTGTCCCTGCGGAAGGGGAGGAGGCCGTCCCGGCTGAGATTCCCTTCACGGTGGAAAAGGGCGGCCTGTATGCCCTGACCCTGACCGTCGCGGGTGATGCAGGCAAGAGCACCGTGGCCGTGATGGTGGACGGGAGTCTGCCCTTTGCCGAGATGGCAGAGGCGGCGCTGCCTGCCTCCGGCGACATGACCCTTGCGGCCTCCGGCGTGCCCTATCTGTTCAGCCTGGGCCCCGGCGAGCATGTGCTGTCTCTGACGGCGGTCACGGGCGAGGCACATGTGACGGGCATGACCCTTTCCGGTACGCTCCTGCCTGTGTACGCGGGCGAGCCCGTGGCGTTTGAGACGGACCTGGAGCTGGTGCTGGACCGCAGCAACGAGGCCCTGGGCATGGGTGCGGTGACCATCGAGGTGCCCGAGGATGGCCGGTATGAGATCTGGCTGACCTACCGCAACACGGCGGAGACCACTCTGCCCACGGAGATGGCCGTGACCATCGACGGCGTTTCCCCCTGCGAGGAGCTGCAGCGCGTGAAGCTGAACTCCCTGTGGGTGGATGACGGCGTGTTCTCCACCGACCGCTACGGCAACGAAATCGCCACCACGCCCTGGGCGGCGGACGAGGTGCTGCAGGCTGGCATCAGCGACTCCGCCGGACGTACCGCAGAGCCCCTGCTCATTGAGCTGACGGCGGGTACGCACACCCTGTCCTTCGACCTGCAGGACGGCGGCTGCCATATTTCCGCGGTGACCCTGCGCGCGCCCTATGAGGTGCCTGCCTATGTCCCCGGCGACGCCAGCGGCACGAACCTCATCGTCATCGAGGCCGAGCGCATCTTCAGCCGCAACGAATCCTCCATCCGCGGCGCGGGCGAGTTCAACGCCCTGCTCAGCCCTTACAGCAATGATAACCGCCTGATCAACTTCCTGGACGGCGCGTCCTTTGACGAGGCGGGCGACATGGTATCCTGGGAGATCGAGGTGCCGGAAACCGGTTGGTACTACCTGGGCGCGTACTACCGCCAGAGCGCCCGCGCGGATTTCCCCACCTATGTGGACGTGCTGATCGACGGCGTGATCCCCTCCGCAGCCGGACAGAAGGTGGCCTTCCCCTATACGACCTCCTTCACTGCCATGCAGGCCACCGGTGCGGATGGTCAGCCGCTGATGTTCTATCTGGAAGCGGGTACCCATACCCTGTCCTTCCGCATCAACGCCGAATGCCTGACCCCTGTGTATGAAACCATCGACGTCCTGCTCAGCGACATCAACGCCATGTCCAACGAGATCAAGGCCCTGATGGGCGGCGCGGCGGCTGACCCCTACCGCGATTACAACATGGACGTCAACTTCCCCGACCTGGTGCCCACCCTGAACGGCTGGGCGCAGGACTGCGTCAACATGGTGGCCTATGCCAGCGCCTTTGCCGACAATGGCCAGGGCTCTGCCTTCTCCTCCATGACCCAGTGCGCGGATCAGCTCTTCCGCTTGGCGGAGGAGCCCGAGGATCTGCCCCGCCGCATGAGCGAGTTCTCCACCGGCGCGAACTCCGCTGCCCGCATGCTGGCCCAGCAGCTGACGGATATGGCCGTGAACGACCTGTCCATCGACCAGATCTACCTGTATCAGGCCGATGCGCAGCTGCCGCAGAAGCCCGGCTTCTTCCGCAATGCCTGGGCGGGCGTGGTGCGCTTCTTCTCCTCCTTCACCTCCCAGGATTACGCTGCCGGCGCAGCCACCGAGACCGTCTGGGTGGACCCGGAGACCGGCATTGAGTATCCTGTCATCCAGGTGTGGGTGGGCCGCAGCCGCCAGTATGTGGAGCTGATGCAGCAGATGGCGGACACGGTCTTCTTCGAGGAGACCGGCATCCGCGTCAACCTGTCCCTGATGCCCGACGCCAACAAGCTGGTGCTGGCCAATGCCGCCGGTACCGCGCCGGATGCCGTGCTTGGCCTGCAGTACGTCGTGCCCAGCTATCTGAACATCCGCGGCGCGCTGTATGACCTGACGCAGATCGACGATCTTGAGAATGCAGACGGCTCCGTCACCCCCGGTTTCGGCGGCGTGGCGCAGCGCTTCTCCAGCGGTCTGTTCATTCCCTACACCCTCAAGGACGGCGTGTACGCCATGCCGGAGACGGTCAACTTCTGGGTCATGTTCTACCGCAAGGACATCCTGGAATCCCTGCAGATCGACGTGCCCGACTCCATGGATGAGGTCAAGCTCATCCTGCCGGAGCTGCAGCGGCGCTCCATGAACTTCTATTACCCCACCGCCGGTATGAGCGGCATGAAGGTCTTCCCCGGTACGCTGCCGCTGATCCTGCAGGCGGGCGGCTCCATCTATTCGGATACCATCAGCGATACCACGCTGGACAGCGAGGTGTCCCTGGCGGGCTTCCGCGAGATGACCGAGCTGTTCACCATCTACAACATGCCTACCGACGTGCCCAGCCCCGGCTTCTATCAGCAGTTCCGCGACGGCACGCTCCCCATCGGCATCGCCGACCTGGCAACCTATAACCTGCTGCTGAACGCTGCGCCCGAGCTGGACGGCCTGTGGGACATTGCGCTCTTCCCCGGCCTGGAGCAGAAGGACAGCAGTGGCAATCCCATCCTGGACGAGAACGGCGAGCCCGTGGTGGCCCGCTGGACCACCGGCGGCGCGGAAACCATGGCCATCATGTCCGCCGCGGTGGAGCATGGTAATGTGGAATACGCCTGGCGCTTCCTGGAGTGGTGGAGCCGTGCGGAGACCCAGTCCACCTTCGGCAACCTCCTGCAGTCCACCTATGGCTCCGAGTACATCTGGCCCACCGCCAACACGGAGGCCTTTGCCCAGCTGCCCCTGCGTGCGTCCCACAAGGACGTGATCATCGAGCAGATGCAGTGGATGACCGAGGCGCCCTGGGTGCTGGGCACCTACATGCTGGAGCGCGAGCTGTCCAACGCCTTCATTTCCGTTACGGCGGACGGCGTTGAGGCCCGCCGCGCCATGGATACCGCCGTCAAGCGCATCAACCGCGAAACGGTGCGCAAGCTGGAGGAATTCGGCTTCTACCGGGACGGCGTGATGATCGAGGAGCTGCGCACTCCCACGGTGGAGGTCGTTCAGCGCGTCATCGACGAATACAACCGAACCCACAGCAACACGGAAGGAGGGATGAATGAATGATCACCAGCAAGAAAACGCCGTATCTGTTCCTGCTGCCCTACCTGATCCTGTTCACGGTCTTCATCATCGTCCCGACGACCATGGCCGTGGGCCTGTCCTTCACGAACTATAACGCCGTGCAGGCGCCGCAGTTCGTGGGCCTGACCAACTACATCAACCTCCTGACGCAGGATACCATTTTCCTGCAGTACGTTCTGCCCAATACGATCCTGTTCTCCATCATCGTGGGCGTGGGCGGCTACTGCCTGTCCTTCGTGCTGGCCTGGTCGCTGAGCCAGCTGAGCGCGGCTCCGCGCACGGTGCTGGCGCTGATCCTCTACTCTCCGTCCATGACCGCGGGCGTGGCCATGAGCGTGGTGTGGCGCACGGTGTTCCTGGGCAACCAGTCCGGCATCGCCAACTACGTGCTGACTGCCCTGGGTGTGATCGACGAGCCGATCCTGTGGCTGTCCAACGCCACCTACATCATGCCCATCGTCATCATCGTGGCCCTGTGGTCCTCCATGGGCGTGGGCTTCCTGGCGATGCTGGCGGGCCTGCTCAACGTCAGCCCCGAGCTGTACGAGGCCGGCGCCATCGACGGCATCAAGAACCGCTTCCAGGAGGTCATCTACATCACCATCCCGTCCATGAAGCCGCAGATGCTCTTCGGCGCGGTCATGGCGGTAACCGGCGCCTTCCAGCAGGGCTCCATCGGCGTGATGCTCACCGGCTCAAACCCCACGCCCTCCTATGCGGCGCAGCTGATGGTCAACCACGTGGAGGACTACGGCTTTGCCCGGTACGAGATGGGCTATGCGGCGGCTGTTTCCGTGGCGCTGCTGGCGCTGATCTACGCATTCTCCTTCGTGGCGCGCAAGCTCTTCGAGGAAAAGGACTGAGAAAGGAGGGAAGAACGTGGCTATTAAAGGAAACAAGGTCAATCCTGCAAAGTTTGAACCCTCCCAGATCAAGTTTTACCTGTATCTGCTGCCCCTGGCCGTCCTGATGGGCGCACCGATTGTCTACATCGTGTGCCATGCCTTCAAGCCCATGGACGAGCTGTTCGCCTTCCCGCCGAAGTTCTTTGTGTCCAATCCCTCGGGCATCAACTTCACCAACCTGTTCCAGCAGGCGGCGGGCTCCACCGTTCCCTTCTCCCGGTACGTGTTCAACTCCCTGGTGGTGACCGTGGCGGTGCTGATCCTCTCCGTCCTTATTTCCACCATGGCCGCCTTTGCGCTGAGCAAGATGCGCTTCCGCGGCAAGAACATGATGATGGAGATCAACAACCTGGCGCTGATGTTCGTGGCGACGGCGGTCGTGATCCCGCGCTACCTGACCATCTCCTTCACCGGCATCCTGGATACGTGGCTGGCCCACATCCTGCCGCTGATCGCCATGCCCGTGTGTCTGTTCCTGATCAAGCAGTTCATGGACCAGGTGCCGGACTCCCTCCTGGAGGCCGCACAGCTGGAGGGCGCAGGCGCTTTCACCATCTACCTCAAGATCATCCTGCCCATGGTCAAGCCTGCAATCGCCACCGGCTGCATCCTGACCTTCCAGCAGGTGTGGAACAACACCGAGACCTCCAACCTCTTCGTTTCCACCGAGAGCATGCGCACGCTGGCGTTCTACATGAACACCCTGTCCGGCGTGGGCAGCGTGCAGGGCCAGGGCATCGCGGCGGCGGCGGCGCTGATCATGTTCGTGCCCAACCTCGTGCTCTTCATCATCAGCCAGAGCGCGGTTATGAACACCATGGCCCATTCCGGTCTGAAGTAAGGGAGGGAAGAAGCAAATGAAGATGAAGCAATTCGTTTCCTGGCTCCTGCTCCTCCTGCTCCTGCTGCCCTGTGTGACGGCGCAGGCGGCAACGCCCTACCGCACCTTCTCCCTGGGCAGCGACATGCGGGAGGTCGAGACGCAGACCGCCTACGACCCCATCCGCACCATGACCCGCTTTGGTGACGAGACCCTCAAGAGCCCCACGGATCTCCGCCTGGGCCCGGACGGCAACCTCTACATCGCCGACAACGGCAACAAGCGTGTGGTCGTCATCACCCCGGAAGGTGAGCTCGTGCGCGTCATTGAGCCGCTGAACGAAAAGGGAAAGGCGCTGCTCAAGAGCTGCAGGGGCATCTATGTGGCCCCTGACCTGACCGTTTACATCGCCGATGAAAACGGCCGTGCGGTTTACCAGGTGGATCAGGATGGCAATGTCCTGCGCACATTTGAGAAGCCCACGCACCAGCTCTTCGGCGACAAGAGCGCCTACAAGCCCAACAAGATCGTGCTGGACAAGCGCGGCAACCTCTACATTGCCTCCACCGGCAACACCAGCGGCATCGTGCAGCTCAGCCCCATCGGCAACGGCGAGTTCCTGGGCTACTACGGCGCCAACAATTCCAACATCAACTTCCTCACCCTCATCAAGCGTACCCTGTTCAAGGACAACAGCCTGGTGATGGGCGACATTGTGCCCGTGTCGGTCGCCAACCTGTGCATCGACGCCAAGGGCATGGTCTACACCGTGACGGAGACCGGCGACCTGACGAGCCTGCGCCGCCTGAACGTGGCCGGTAAGAACACCCTGACGGTGGACTACATCACCATGGGCAACAGCGCTGTGGCGGTCAATTCCTCCGGCAGCATCTTCGTGGCCACCAAGGACGGCTACATCACCGAGTACACCTCCGAGGGCGCGATGCTCTTCTCCTTCGGCGCATTTGACGCCGGTGAGCAGCGCGTGGGTATGTTCAAGTCCGTCACCGGCATCGTGGTGGACGACAGCTACACCATCTACGTCCTGGACGAATCTCTGGGCAGCATTCAGGTGCTGCAGCCCACCGAATTCGCTGATCTGGTGCATCAGGCATTCACCCTCTTTACCGAGGGCAAGTACGCCGAGTCGAAGGAGCCCTGGCTGGAAGTGCTGCGTATGAACTCCATGTTCAACTACGCCTCCACCGGCCTGGGCGAGGCCCTCTACCGCGAAGGCAACTTTGCCGAGGCCATGGAAGCCTACCGCAACGGCGGCGAGAAGCAGGGCTACTCCGATGCCTGGTGGGAGGAGCGCTCCAACTGGCTGCACAGCCACATGAGCACCATCATCATCGCCCTGGCGGCGGTGATCGTGGTGTGGCAGATCCTGAAGTTCTGCGATCGCAAGTGGAAGATCCTGGAGCCCCTGCGCAAGGTGCGCGACTTCATCACCGGCGTTCCGATCATCGCCCAGCTCCTGTACTGCGGCGAGATCCTGCGCAACCCCTATGATTGCTGCTACGGCATCAAGCGGGAGAAGCGTGCGGGCTACATCAGCGCGCTGATCGTTCTGCTCATTTTCTTCGCGCTGTATGTGGTCAACACCTACTTTGCCGGCTTCCTGTTCAAGACGGTGCCGGACGGTTACTACGCGCTGCTGAATGACTTCCTGCTGGTGTTCGGCGTGTTCTTCCTGCTGGTCATCTGCTGCTACCTGGTGTGTACCATCACCGACGGCGAGTCCAGCTTCCGCGACCTGTTTGTGGGCTGTGCTTACGCGCTGACGCCCATGCTCATCTTCATGCCCATCAAGCTGGTGCTGACCAATGTGCTGACCTTCAATGAGGAATTCTTCATCACCCTCATCGACGTGGTGGCCATCGGCTGGTCCGCGCTGCTGGTCATCCTGGTGCTGATGTACCAGAACGACTATACCCTGGGCAAGACGCTGGTGACCATCATCCTCACCCTGTTTACGGTGCTGGTGGTGGTGGCGCTGGCCGTGGTGCTCTATATGCTGATCAGTCAGCTGGTGGACTTCATCACGTCCATCTACGGAGAGGTGGTGTATCGCTTTGTCAAGAAGGTTTAATATGAAGCGGCTGCTCGCCCTCCTGCTGGCGGCGATGTGCCTGTGCGGCGTTATGTCCGTCCAGGCGGAGGAGCCCGCAGCCCCCGTTCCCAATCCCGAAATTCCTGCGGAGTACAGGCTCGTGGCAGAAAACAGCCGCTTCAACCTGTATCTGCGCGAGGACACCGTTGCCATCATCGTGGAGAGCAAGGCCACCGGCAAGCTCCTCTGGTCCACCCTGCGCGATCCGGAGAACCACAAGGCCTCCGGCAACTGGCCCAGCTTCTATCAGTCCGGCGTCATCCTGGAATACATTGAGGACCTCAAGTCCACCAATGGCCAGGCCAACCCGGTAAAGAACGATACGGAGATCACCTACGAATACACCGGCAACGGCTTCATCGCCCACATCAGCTACCGTGACATCGGCATCAGCCATGACATGGTGCTGGTGATGGATGAGGCGGGCCTGCATGTGACCATCCCGCAGGATTCCTTCGTGGAGGTCAAGGAGCAGCCCTACGTCATCGTGATGAAGGATGGCGTGGAGACCCGCATCGACCTGAAGAAGTACGAGAAGACCAAAGAAGTGACCGAGTACGTCCTCGTTGCGGCGGACGGCGCCGAGTACGTCATCCCCGAGGGCGTTACCGTGACCCCCAAGGGCAAGACGCAGATCAATGTGCCCGCCAGCGACGGTACGACCCAGGCGCTGCCCCTGGACGTGAAGTACATTGCCGTGACGGACGCGGCGGGGAACGAAGTGCTCGTGCCCGGCTACCGCGCGGTGGTGAAGACGGACAAGGCCAACGCAGGCGCTTACATCCTGGTGACGGACGGCGCGGAATACCCCCTGCCTGCGGAGCTGGTGACCCCCAAGAAGGACGGCACCATTATCGTGCTGTGTGCCGACGGCAAGACCAAGCTGACCCTGCCCCTGGATGCGGCGCTGGCCCCCACGCCTACGGTGACCGTGCTGGACAGCACCGGCGCGACCGTGCAGGTGGCTGTTGACGTGGCGGCCTCCTTCCGCACCAACAAGTACCTCACCGGCGCCAGCCTGAGCGGCGAAGCGCTGCGCATCCCTGTGGAATCCGTGGTGGAGATCATGGAGACCTCCTACACCGTGGCGGGCATCTATGTCTACCCCTTCCTCGGCTACAGCTATCTGGGCGAGGATGAGGGCTACATGATCATCCCCGATGGTCAGGGCGCCATCATCCGCCTGGAGAACAACGAGGGCCGCTACAAGAACCCCTTCAGCCGTCAGGTCTACGGCGTGAACATCGGCGTGGACGGCGAGGTGCATTCCGCCACCGCCGTGGCGGTGGAGAATGTCATCATGCCCGTTTTCGGCATGGTGCACACCGCTGACCAGATCGGCTTCCTGGGCGTGGTGGAGGAGGGCGATTACGCCTGCACCATCATGGCCTACATGAACGGCAACACCGTTTCCAACTTCGACTGGACCTGCGCCAGGTTCACCTACCGCCTGGTGTACAACCAGCCCATGGGCATGAACGGCAGCGCTGCGGCCGGCACCGTGCCGACCCGCACTCCCACTGCCCGCACGATGGACGTGAAGCTGCACTTCCTGCTGGAGGACGGCGAAAGCGCCAACTACGCCGGTCTGGCAGTGGCCTACCGGAATTACCTCATCGGCAAGGGCGCCTTTGCCAATGCCAGCCACCGTCCCTTCGACGTGCAGCTGGACTTCCTGGGCCTGGAGAGGGAAAACTACATCTTCGGCAAGAAGGATGTGGTGATGACCAGCTACGAGCAGGCGCTGGAGATCGTGCGTGAGCTGAAGGAAAACGGCGTCGGCGAGATGAGCGTGGTGCTGCGCGGCTGGCAGGCAGAGGGCCTGACCGGCGGCGTGCCCGTGCAGGGCTATGACCCGGCCCGCTCCCTGGGCGGCAAAAAGGGCGTCGAGGCGCTGCGTGAGTACTGTGAGGTTCAGGGCATCGACTTCGCCCTGGAGGTGGACGTGCTGTCCCTGAATGTGGACAATCACCCCGCCATGACCTACAGCGCGCTGAAGCAGATCACCTCCAAGACCTATGAGCGTCCCACCTTCGGCATGGTGTACAGCCGTCTGCAGTACCTGACGCCCACTGTGTCTGCCGAAAAGGCGGCTGCGGTGGTCAGCCAGATGGCGGACAGCGGCATCACGGGCGTTTCCTTCACCGGCGTCACCCAGCTGCTGGCGGACTACTACTACAAGGATACCTACCACGACGCCAGCGACATGGCGGAGATCTACATCGGCATCATGCAGAATGCCGGTGAAAATCTGACCGTTACCATGTCCAGCCCCAACGCGTACCTGTGGCCCTATGCGGATGTGCTCACCGACCTGCCCATCGGCGGCTCTGACCACACCTACACGGACGCGGAGATCCCCTTCCTGGCCATCGCCCTGTCCGGCCAGATCCCCTATTACGCCGAGTACGTCAACTTCCAGGCCAACACCCACGAGTTCTTCCTGCACCTGATGGAGCAGGGCGCCCGTCCGGCCTTCCTGCTGACGTGGGAGGACCCGATCGAGCTGCAGAACACCAACTCTGCCGGCATCTACTCCTCCCGTTACGAGCTGTACCGGGACATGATCGTCACCTGGTATAACGACCTGGCGCTGCTGCACGAGGCAGTAGGGGAGGGCGGCATGATCGTCAACCACGAGCGCCTGGGCGCCATGGTGCGCGTCACCTGGGACAACGGCACCCAGGTGTACCTCAACTTCGGCGACAAGGAAGCGACCTTTGAAGACGTGAGCCTGGGTAAACTTGAATGGAAGGTGGTGAGCGCGAATGGCAACTAAAGCCCCCAAGAATCCCCATGACAAGCACCCGCTGTCGAAGCGCGTCCTGCGTGAGTGGCTGCACGGCTACCTGTTCCTGCTGCCCTGGATCTTTGGCGTCAGCGTCTTCTTCGTCTACGCCATGGTGCGCTCGCTCATCTTCTCCTTCACGGATGTGCAGATCGGCGGCGAGGCTGGCCTGACCATCACGGCCCTGGCAAACCCCTGGCAGAATTACATCGACGTGTTCACCACCGAGGTGAATTTCCCCATCACGCTGGGCTCCTTCGCCCTCTCTCTGGTGCTGCAGCTGCCCATCATCATCAGCTTCTCGCTGATCATCGCGCTCCTGCTCAACAGCAAGATCAAAGCCCGCGGCCTGTTCCGCATGATCTTCTTCCTGCCGGTCATCATTGCCACCGGCCCGGTGATGAACATGCTGACGGCCCAGGGCGTGGCGTCGGTTCCCATGATGGCGGACATGACGAGTCTGTTGGGCGCCCTGCCCCAGTTCCTGCTGGACCCGCTGACGGATCTGTTCAACAACCTCATCGTCATCCTGTGGAACGCGGGCATCCAGATCCTGATCTTCCTCTCCGGCCTGCAGAAAGTATCAAAGACCCTGTATGAGGCCGCGAAGATCGACGGCGCGTCCGGCTGGGAGTCCTTCTGGAAGATCACCCTGCCCATTGTGAAGCCCATGATCCTGCTCAACTCCATCTACACCGTGGTCACCCTGGCCACCGGCGGCACGAATGAGATCATCGAGCTGATCTACACCGTGACCAACGCCCCCACCAAGGGCTATGAGTACGGCATGGCCATGAGCTGGATCTACACGCTCATCATCGGCGTCATCCTTGTCATCGTCTTCCTCCTGTTCAAGGAGAAGAGCGACAAGAAGGTCGTCTACGAGAAGCGCCGCGTAACGCTGCGATAAGGAGGAGAAAAGAATATGAAATTCAATCTGCCTCCCAAGGGCGCACGCAAGGACTACTTCAAGAAGGTCTTCTTCGGCAGCAACGAGAAGCGCGGCGTGGTCATGTCCATCGTGGTTTACGTGCTGCTGATCACCATCGCCTTCATTTATCTCTACCCGGTGCTGTACATGTTCTCCCGGTCGCTGATGTCCTCCAAGGACCTGCTGGATTCTTCTGCCAAGTGGATCCCCAGCAGCATCACCGGCCAGAATTACCGGGACGCCATCGCCACGCTGGATTACTGGAATTCCCTGTGGAAGAACGTGCAGATCGCGGTGATCCCGACCATCCTGCAGGTGTTTGTCTGCTCCATGGTCGGCTACGGCTTCGCCCGCTATAAGTTCCCGGGCAAGACGCTGTGGATGGGCATCCTGATCCTCAGCTTCCTGCTGCCCAGCCAGACCATCGACATGCCCAACTACCTGCTGTTCCAGAACCTGAAGATGATGGACGGAAGCCTGAAGCCCTTCATATTCCTGGCAGCCGTGGGTCAGGGCTTCAAGAGCACCCTGTGCATCCTCATCTTCTTCAACTTCCATCGCCAGGTGCCGCAGAGCCTGATCGAGGCGGCGGAGATCGACGGTGCAGACCATTTCAAGGCCTACTTCCAGATCGCCATCCCGCTGTCCATGGCGGCCATCGTGTGCGTGACGCTGTTCTCCCTGGTGTGGTACTGGAACGAGACCTACCTCGTCCGCACCTACCTGGGCTATGGCCACACCCGCGCCAAGGGCCTGACCACGCTGATGATCGAGCTGCAGAAGTTCGAGGACAGCTACAATGTCACCTTCGACGCCCGTGCGTCCTCCGTCACCTCCACCAACAAGCTCAACGACGCCATCAAGATGGCTGGCACCATGCTGTCCATCGCGCCGCTGCTGCTGCTGTACCTGGTGCTGCAGAAGCAGTTCGTCGAGTCCGTTGACCGTGCCGGTATCACGGGCGAGTAAGCAAAGACACAATGACCAGAAAATTGAAGAAGACACCACGGATGGCATTTTCGGAAATTTTCTGGTCAAAATGTGCTGTTTGGCTTGCATAATGCATGTGATTATGCTATAATGACTGCACGCATTGAAACCCCTTTCATCTGAATCAAAGCCGGAATGGCTTATGATTAATAACAAAGGAGGAATCCCCATGAACAAGAAGATTTGGATCGTTCTTGCTGCTGTGGCCGTCGTCGTTGCGATCGTTTTCGGCGTGCTGTTTGCTGGCAAGAATGGCGAAGTCGCCGATCTTCAGGCTCAGATCGACACCCTGACCGAGAAGGTGTCCGGTCTGAACGCTCAGATCGAAGCTGCCCCCGACGCTGCTGCTCTGCAGGCTCAGATCGACAGCCTGACTGCTGACCTGGCTGCTGCCAATGCCGCGCTGGCTGCTGCTCCTGACGCTGCTGCCCTGCAGGCTCAGATCGACAGCCTGACTGCTGACCTGGCTGCTGCCAACGACGCTCTGGCTGCCGCTCAGGCTGAGATCGAAGCGCTGACCACCCCCGTGGTTCCTGAGGAGCCTGTGGTTCCCGAGGAGCCCGTGGTTCCCGAGGAGCCTGTTGCTCCTGTGGAGCCCAGCGCCTTCAACATGCCCGAGATGAACACCACCGATCCCATCACCCTGACCTTCATGACCTGGGACGACTTTGAGCTGACGCAGGCTCTGGCTGACCAGTTCATGGAGAAGTATCCCAACATCACCGTTGAGATCATCCAGACCACCACGGCCGACTGCACCGCGCAGCTGACCAACATGGCCGCCGAGGGCAACCTGCCTGACGTGTTCTTCTGGCTGGACCTGGATCCCCTCCTGGCCAACCCCTACATGATGGACATCACCGAGTACATCGAGAACGACGAGGAAGCGCAGACCCTGCTGTACCCCTCCCTCCGCCGCGTGGGCTATGTGGACGGCAAGCGCTGCTACTTCATGGCCGGTGAGAACCTGCCCGCCATCATCTACCTGGACAAGGCCGTGTTCGACAAGCTGAACAAGGAGCTGCCCGGCCAGGATTGGACCTGGGAAGAGATGATGAGCCTGATCGAGAACGATCTGACCGATCCCTCTCAGGGCATCTGGGCCTACAACTTCTTCATGGGCCCCGTCACCCTGGGCCCCATCGCCCTGACTGACAACGTCACCGGCGAATTCGGCTGGGACGGCGAGAGCTACAACTTCGGCTCCGGCTGGGTTGAGATGGTTGAGTTCCAGACTGAAATGGCCCGTCAGGGCAAGCAGGCCATCAACGGCTCCGAGGAGTACCTCGCGGTCGTGCCGGACGACATGTGGGCTGGCGAGGCTGGCCACGTTGCCATCCAGATGGACGCCTACTGGACCATGAACAACATCTACACCCAGGCTGCCGCTCTGGAGCGTGGCCTGCAGATGGTGCCCTACAATGCCCCCCTGGGTGCTGAGACCGTCAACGGCGGCCAGTTCTCCTGGCTGGACATGGTTTCCATCTCCTCCACCTGTGAGTATCCCCGTGAGGCCTACGAGCTGATGAAGTTCCTGACCTGGGGCAAGGAGGGCTGGATGGCCCGCGCCGAGCTGTACCCCGTCATCACCAACGCCAATGGCGACATCCTGTACCGTCTGCCCGGCTCCCTGCCCATGATCCAGGACGAGGAAGTCAACGCTGCCATGGCCGCTATCATGCCTGACCTGGGCTACTGGAACGACTGGGATGGCTTCTTCGCCAACATCTGCAACCCCGTCACCTTCGGTGGCCGCACCATCCCCGGCTTCAACGCCTTCGTCAATGACTACTACCACAACTCCGACTTCAACGGCGTGGTTGGCATTGAGGGCGCTATCCGCGAGAACGCCATCGATCCCTACGACTACATCGACACCCTGGACGCCAAGGGCCGCGAGTACTACGACGCGACCATGGCCGCCTTCTATGCGGTGTATGGTGTCGCTGAGTAATCAGTAAGCTTTGATCCCCTGGGGGAGCGGTTCGCCGCTCTCCCTTTTTCTGCGCGGGAGCGGAAACGGCTTGCAATTCACCATATGTATGGTATAATAAAGGCAAGCAAAATGCGAAAGGATGAAACAAATGAACATGCGCAGGATCGTTGCATGCCTTTGTGCGCTGCTGCTTCTGCTGACGCCCCTGGTGGCCTCTGCCTCCACGCTGACGGCTGACGCAGGCGTCACCACGGTGGAAATGAGCGACACGCTCTACGGCCTCTTTTTTGAGGACATCAACTATGGCGCGGATGGAGGTCTGTATGCAGAGCTGCTGCAGAACCGCTCCTTTGAGTACCAGGATATTCTGAATCCGCAGCGGTATCAGCACCTGAACGGCTGGGCCTTCAACCTGTCCGCCGGGGCCAAGGGTAAGGCGACGGTGATGACCGAGCGCCCGCTGAATGAGAACAACCCCACCTATGTGCGTGTCACCTGCACGGAGGGGGAGTACCGCTTCGCCAATACGGGTTTCCAGGCCACCGTCCTCAAGGGCGGCATTCCGGTGGAAAAGGGCAAGACGTACCGCTGCTTTGTGTACCTGCGCAATGCCGGTGACTTTGACGGCACGGTGGAGGTTGCCCTGACCCTGCGCACGGGCAAGTCCCTGGCGGTCCCCAAGCGCTTCACCCTCACGGACGAGTGGGTGCGGTATGAGCTGACCTTCACCTCCTCCTACACCGAGGATGCGGTGCTTTCCTTCATCATGCACGGCACGGGCTCCATTGACATCGACATGGCCAGCCTGATGCCGGCGGATGCCTTCGGCGCGGACTGGCCCAACGGCGGCCTTCGCGCCGACCTGGTGCAGGCGCTGGCTGACCTGAACCCCAGCTTCCTGCGTTTCCCCGGCGGCTGCATTGTGGAGGGTAGCTACTATCGCAGCAACTTCTACGACTGGAAGGACACCGTCGGCCCGGTTGAGGAGCGCCGCGAGAACTTCAACACCTGGGGCTACATGCAGAGCTACGGCCTGGGGTATTTTGAGTACTTCATGCTGGCGGAGGCCATCGGCGCCGCGCCCCTGCCGGTGGTGCATTCGGGTCTTTTGTGCCAGGCCCGCGATGTGCTGGAACCGAACCTGTCCTATGACGAGGTACGCGTCTATGCCCAGGACATCCTTGACCTGATCGAATTCGCCAACGGTGACGTGACCACGCCCTGGGGTGCGCTGCGTGCCGAGATGGGCCATCCGGAGCCCTTCGGCCTCAGGTACCTGGGCATCGGCAACGAGAACTGGGACGCAGCCTACTGGAACCGCTTTGACATCCTGTACAGGATCGTGAAGGAGGCGCACCCGGAGATCACCATCATTTCCTCTGCGGGCCCGGTGGCGGAAGGCGGTCTGCCTCAGAATGCCTGGCGCACCATCCGTCAGAAGTACGCCGACACCATCGTGGACGAGCACTACTACATGGCCGGCGACTGGTTCCTGAGCCACACCCACCGCTACGACAACTATCCCCGCACGACGAAGGTGTTCGTGGGCGAATATGCTGCCCATGAGGCCACGGTCAGCGGAAGGCGGCCCAACAACCTGTACTCCGCCGTGTGCGAGGCGGCCTACATGACGGGCCTTGAGCGCAACAGCGACGTGGTGGCCATGGCCAGCTACGCTCCGCTGATGGCCCGCGACGGTATGCAGCAGTGGACGCCGGACCTGATCTGGTTCAACGCCCGGGAGGTGCTGCTGACCCCGAATTACTATGTGCAGCAGATGTTTGCTGCCACCGTGGGAGATCAGGTGGTGGCCAGCGAACTGGACAGTATCAATCAGCTGGTCTACCATGTGGTGACCCGCACGGATGATGTGCTCTACGTCAAGCTTGTCAACGCCTCTGCCTACGAGGATGTGCTGACCCTGAACCTGGCGGGCGTCCCGGACGGCACAGCTTCCGTCGTCCGTCTGACAGGGGAGAAGAGTGCTGTGAACACCTTCCATCGCCCCGATACCGTTGTTCCGGTCACAAGTGAAATGTCCTTTGCAGGCGGCGCGGCGGAGATCAACCTGCCGCCATACTCCGTCACCATCCTGACCTTCCCGCTCAAGTAAATCTTCCGGGGCATCCCCGGTCAAGAATATGGAGGTAATCCCCATGAAACAGGCAAAGCTGATTCTGGACAAGGACTACGTCATTTCCCCGATCGACAAGCGGCTGTACGGCTCCTTCATCGAGCATCTGGGCCGCGCGGTGTACACCGGCATTTACGAGCCCCGTCATCCCCTGGCGGATGAGCAGGGCTTCCGCAAGGATGTGCTGGAGCTGGTGCGCAAGCTGAACGTCCCCGTGGTGCGTTATCCCGGCGGCAACTTCGTCTCCGGCTTCCGCTGGGAGGACAGCGTCGGCCCGAAGCACCTGCGCCCCAAGCGCCTGGACCTGGCCTGGAAGACCACCGAGCCCAACTGGTTCGGCCTGCACGAGTTCGTGGAGTGGGCCAAGCGTGCCAACACTGAGGTGATGTATGCCATCAACCTGGGCACTCGCGGCGTGCTGGAGGCGCAGGATGTGGTGGAATACTGCAACCACAAGGGCGGCAGCTACTGGTCTGATAAGCGCATCTCCAACGGCGCGGCAGATCCCTTCGGCATCAAGCTCTGGTGCCTGGGCAATGAGATGGACGGCCCCTGGCAGACCGGCGCAAAGACCGCCATTGAGTACGGCCGCATCGCCAACGAGGCCTCCAAGGTCATGAAGTGGGTGGATAACACCATTGAGACCGTCGCCTGCGGTTCCTCCGGCTCCAACATGCCCACCTTCGGCGAGTGGGAGTACCAGGTGCTGAACGAGTGCTACGACAGCGTGGACTATGTGTCCCTGCACCGCTACTACGGCAACCCCCATAACGATACCCCTGACTTCCTGGCCTCCTCCCTTGACCTGGACGACTTCATCAAGACCGTCGCCTGCATCTGCGATACCGTCAAGGGCAAGAAGCATGCCAAGAAGAAGGTGCACCTGTCCCTGGATGAGTGGAATGTGTGGTATCACTCCAATCAGCAGGATCAGCAGCTGTACAAGAACGAGCCCTGGGGCACGGCGCTGCACCTGCTGGAGGACGTTTACAACTTCGAGGACGCGCTGCTGGTGGGCCTGATGCTCATCACCATGCTGCACAATGCCGACCGCGTGAAGATCGGCTGCCTGGCCCAGCTGGTCAATGTCATCGCGCCCATCATGACCCGCGAGAAGGGCGGCGCCTGGGCGCAGACCATCTTCTACCCGATGATGGACGCCTCCATGTACGGCCGCGGCTGCTCTCTGCAGCCTATCATCACCACCGACAAGCACGACACCAAGCACTTTAGCGACGTGCCCACCGTGGACGCCGCTGCCACCATGGACGATGAGGGCAATGTGACCATCTTCGCCGTCAACCGCGACCTCGGCGAGCCCGTCCGCCTGCAGCTGGATATGCGTTCCTTCGGCGACATGGTGCCCGAGTTCCACCGGGTGCTGCACCATGACGACATGAAGGCCATCAACAGCGAGGAGAATCCGGACGAGGTCAAGCCCGTGCAGATTCCCGTGGTCATCGAGGACGGGGCCATCATGCTGCCTGCCGCCTCCTGGAATGTCATCCGCTTTGTGAAGAAGTAATTCCCTGCAAACCCTGAGCCGCGCTGTGCAAGAAATGAGCATAACGCGGCTCGTTTTGCGTGGCTGCCTTGTATACAATGTGGTAAAATGAAGAAAATCGACCCGGATACACAAGGAGGATGCACGATGAAGAAGATGATTTCGCTGACCCTGGCGCTGCTGCTGGGGATGACAGGCCTGACGGCCTTTGCGGCAGAGCCCGGCCTGCGGGATTACCAGCCCCTGAAGGAGCTGTCCGCACAGCATGGGTTCCTCATGGGTGCGCCGCTGAGCTACAATCAGCTGGCTGACGCGGTGTACTTGATGACCATCCGGCATCACTTTGACACCATCACCTGCACGAATGAGATGAAGGCATACTCCCTGCTGGATCTGCAGGCGACGCAGGCGGCGGGAGACGGCATGCCCCGCATGAACTTCACCCAGGCGGACAAGATGGTGGAGTTTGCGATGAAGAACGGCATGCGCGTCCGCGGCCATGTGCTGGTGTGGGATGCGTACATGACGCAGTGGTTCTTCCATGAGGATTTCGACGTCAGCAAGCCCATTGCCGACCGCGAGACCCTGCTGGCCCGCATGCAGTACTACATCGAGACCGTCGTCACCCACTTTGAGGAGAAGTATCCCGGCGTGGTCTACTGCTGGGACGTGGTGAACGAAGCCGTGGGCGACAACGCCAGCGAGTGGGCCGTGGGCGACGCGCGCCATGTGCGCACGATGCGCTCCGGCAGCATCAACCCCTTCTATGAGTACGTCGGCCCGGACTATGTGGAGTACGCCTTCCTCTTTGCGGCGGATACGGTGGAGAAGCTGGGCGCGGACATCGGCCTGTTCTACAACGATTACAACATGTTCTTCTCCGGCAAGCGTGAGGCGGCCATTGAGCTGGTTAAGAGCATCAATTCCTTTGCCACGGACGCGGAGGGCAACCCGCGGCAGCTGTGCACCGGCATCGGCATGCAGGGCTACATCGGCGGCTACGGCACCCAGAGCGGCTGCATGCAGGAGAACCACCTGACCGATATCAAGAAGAGCATCCAGATGTTCCACGACGAGCTGGGCATTCAGGTGCAGCTGACGGAAATGGCCGTGCGCAACTACGACGAGGCGCTCGTGGAGGAACATGCGGCCTTCTATCAGCGGCTGTTCAAGGTGTTCAAGAGCATCAACCGCGGCCAGGAGGAGCCCATCCTGACCAGCGTGGCCATCTGGGGCCTGGTGGACATCCCCTATGAGCCAAAGTCCAGCTACAACTACAAGATGAACGGCACCCACGGCGGCCTTTTCGGTTACCGCTGTACGGTGAAGCCCGCCTTCCTGCTGGTTCATGAGGAACTGGGGCTGGAATGATCCTGTGACATGAAAAGACCCGTCAGCATCTGTCGGATGACAGTTGCTGACGGGTTTTGAAGTGCAAAAAAGCGAAATAGCGGAAAAAGAGGCTCTTCACGGAAAGTTGGGGAATGGTTTGTTCGACATGGCGCAGACACCTTCAACGCTATTGCGGCTGCATCGAAACCACGAAGGGGAAGATGCGGCGTCTTTGCGGAGGGTTGCGCCCTCCTTCTTATTCATTCAAGCAACCCTCCGCAACGTCGCCGCCCATGAATGCAGCCGCCTTTCCGACACCTTGGGGGCAGGAGGGGGACGGGGGAAAACTCCA
>JAFXDB010000120.1 GCA_017516305.1 Clostridia bacterium
CAATGTAGATCAGCGAAAACAGGCCTGTCAGGCCGGAGGAAACACCGCCTTCACCGTGGCGGCCGTCAGATTGTCAATGGAGCTCAGCTGGGCAGCCACCTCGCCGGAAGCGTGCTGCTTGAAGAAGCCTGCAGGCATGGACATGACTCTCGCCATTGCCGCCGATTGCAGCGACGCGCCTGCCCGGATATTCACCACGCCCACCGCCAGCGTCCGGAGCACATTCACCAGATGGGTGGAGGTGACGGAGAACACCAGCAGGAACAGGATGGGCAGCACCAGATTCAGCTGTCCCGAGGGGATCAGCCCGGAAAACACCAGCTGCGTCATAGCAGGAAGCGTCATCGCCAGCACGCTGGCCAGCGCCGTTGCGCCGATGAGCTGGATGTAATCCCATGCCGTCAGAGATTTGAGCATATAGCGATACAGATCGCGTAACGCCAGTTTCCCGGCAGGCAGGGGCAGGTAGAAATACTGTGCCTCTGCCTCCAGATTCTCCGCTGTCTGACGGTTGACACGCACGCACTTGCCTGCGTTTTTGTCGTAGTATTCATAGTGGTTCCGCCGGGGCAGGATGGCAACGATTTGTCCGTCAGTCGTCCGTCCCAGATAAGGGCCGATGGCGTCGCGGTACCACTCGCCCTCCAGAAACACCGTCCGGCAGGAAATGTTCAGCGTTTCGATGACGTAGTCCACCGGGTTCACACCCTCCGGGATCTCCGCCGTGCGGTGATAGAACGCCAGGATCTCGCTGACCGCTCCCGCCGTCTGCGTGCGCTCGGATTGCGCCGTCCGCAGCCCGGCCTCGCCCGTGACGGTGGAGGCAAGCTCACGGTAGGCCGCATCCAGCATCGCATCGTCAAGCTGGGCGCGCTGGATGCTCTTTTCGTTGATATTCATCCGTTGTGCCTCCTTCTTACGATGCGCTGACCAGGGCTGCATAATCGCCGTTCAGCGCCAGCAGCTCCTCATGGGTGCCGCGCTCGGTGACGACGCCGTTCTTCAGCACAAGGATCTCATCTGCGTCCCGGATGGTAGACAGCCGGTGCGCCACCAGCAGCATGGTCATGCCTCTGGCTTTGATGGCGTCCATCACCAGCGCCTCCGTCTGAGCATCCAGGGCGGAGGTAGCCTCATCCAGAATAAGGATGGACGGATTTCCCGCCAGCGCCCGGGCAATCTCCAGCTGCTGGCGCTGTCCGCCGGAGAAGTTGCTGCCGCCCTCGGCGATGCGTGCATCATAGCCGCCCTCGTGCTTGAGGATGGCTTCATGCACCTGCGCGTCGCGGGCCGCACGGATCATGTCCGCGTCGGTGATGGTGCCGTCGGCAAAGCGGAAGTTGTCCTTCACGGTGCCGGAGAACAGGAAGATGTCCTGATCCACCACCGCCACGGAGGAGGTGAACGCCGCCCGGTCATAGGCGGACATGGGCTTGCCGTCAAAGAGAATCTCGCCCTCCCAAGGCTGATACAGCCCCGCCACCAGCCTCGCGATGGTGGATTTGCCGCAGCCAGAAGAACCCACCAGCGCCACCTTGCGGCCGGGGGGAAGCTCCAGCGAGAAGTCCTTCAAAACCGGCGCGGCCTGCCTGGAATAACCGAAGGTCACATTACGGATGCTGACCTTCCCCGTCATGGGAGCGGTGATCTTCTCGTCATCGCCCGCGGCAAAGACCACATCCTCCTCGTAATTGGTCACGTCTTCAATACGCTCCATACCGGAACGCATCTCCGTCATTTCCTGTCCGGCGGCGATCATCTGCGACGCCGGGGTCATGAAGGATTGCAGCAGGCTCTGCAGTGCCAGCAGCATACCGGTGGTCAGCTCGCCATCAATGATCAGCAGCGCGCCCAGCGCCACCAGCACCACATTGGCGACGTTCAGCAGCAAACCGGGAATGGTACCCAGATAGGTGTTGATCTTTGCAATTTTCGCCTGCCCCGCCATCACGGCGGCCTGCATACCCGTCCACTGGGCAAACACGCCTTCCTCCGCGCCGCTGGCCTTGATGGTCTCCATCACATTCAGGATGCCTGCTGTGGAGCCGGACAGCACGCCGCTGTCACGGGCAATGACCCTCGTGATCTCCACCCGCCTGCGGGAGATATACTGCGCCACGAACAGGTCGAGCACCAGCGCCGACACGCCAATGAGCGTCAGCACCGGGCTGATGGAGAGCATCATGATCAGGTACACCGCCATGGTGATCAACCCCACGCCCACAGGCGCGAGGGTGTTCATGAGGGTGCTTGCAACGGCAGCGTTATCCTGCTGACGGCCTGCAATGTCACCTGCCATTCGCTGGGAGAAAAACTGCATGGGCAGATGCAGCACATGAATCAGATACGAGCAGTTGGCCGACACAGCAAACCGCCCCTGCACGTAATTCTGATAGGAGGCCGTCACCGCCAGCAGCAGGAACTGCAGCACCGCCATGCCGATGAGGATCCCCAGCAGCGGCATGAGCCAGGCAGTGTTCGAACCGGTGAGGATCTTATCCACAAAGCTGGAAGACAGCGCAGGCTGGGTAATGCCGAAAACCGCCGCAGCCACCCCTGACAGCGACAGGAACGCCAATGCACCGCCTGCGCCCTTGAGCCGCTGCTTCACAAAGGGCCACACGCTGGCGGGCCGTCCGCTGGGCTCGAAATGCTCGCCGGGGACGATCTCCAGAGCGATGCCGCTGTATTGCTTTTCAAATTTGTCCATCGGCACAACCACCGCACCACTGGCAGGGTCGTTAATGTACGCGCCCTTTTTGCCAAAGCCGGTCAACACCACGAAATGGCAGCTGTTCCAGAACAGAATGCAGGGCAGGGTGATCTTCGTTTGCAGGCTGTCCACGCCGTAGCGGAAGCCCTTGCCCTCCATGCCGAAGCTGCGCGCACCCCGGATGATGCTCATCGCGCTCACGCCATCGCGGGAAACGCCCAGCTCCGTGCGCACCCTGGGCAGGGGCAGCCACTTGCCGTAATACGCCAGGATCATGCTCAGGCTGGCAGCGCCGCATTCCAGCGCTTCCATCTGCATGACCACCGGCACCTTTTTCGGGGCAAAGCGCCCCGCCTTCGTTTTCTTCATCTGCCGCCACCTCAGTTCATCAGGAAATCGAAGGGACGGGTTTCCGCCAGCACGATTTCCAGGGTGACGACGCCGTCCGGGCAGATGTTCGGATCAAGATCGATCCTGATATCCACATTGTAGGGATTCAGCACCAGCTGATCGCTGTAGTAGGCATTGTCAATCGACGCGACGATCTCTGCCGCGTCGATGCTGGCGGTTCCTCGGCTGACCAGCACGCCTGCCTTTTCCCCCTTGTAATCCACGCTCATGCCGCTTCGCAAGGAGAGGGAGTCCCTGGGCATCAGGTAGCCGGTGAAGTGCCCCCCTTCCTTGATGCCAGTCACAGCAATGGTGGTCTTCATCGTGCCAAGGAAGGACCATACCAGCGCCATCGCCACGATCAGCAGCGTCAGCGACAGGATCAGCCAGCTGCCAGGCCGGGCGGCCTTGAGGTAATGGGTCAATTCAGGCCCGCCGGGATTTGTATTGCGGTTGTTGGTCGTTGGCATGGTCACTTCTCCTCGTTTTTCACATCGTCAAACCGTAAATGACGTATTAGTTGATGGAGTTATCCGAATCGCCGCTGCCGCCCATCACGCAGAAGCAGCGCTGCTTTCCGTTGTCATGATATCCGGCGCCCGCGGCAACGCAGCCACAGGCCTCACTGTCGTCATCCTTCGTGCCGCCGCCGGCAGCAACACACAGACACTTCTTACCGCCGGTCACAGCCGCCATTTCCTGATCGTTCAGGATGTCCTCCGGCTGCACAAAGTCTGCCTCGATCAATTCAATGCCCAGCTCCTTCGCCAGGGCGATCAGCTCAGCCTTCTCCAGCTTGCCAGCCTTCTCCGCCAGCCTCTTGTCCTCGGATACCTTTGCCAGGAAAGTCTTCATGCTTTCAGTCATTTTCGTTTCTCCTTTCCTGTCTTGGGGTGTATTGTGTATATAGCGACAGCATGCGCTGTTATCGCCGCTCATGATACCCTTTGCTGCTGGTATGTCAATCGTCGGTACCGCCGCCTCCGGCCATAGCGCACACGCAACGCTCGTGTCTTTCCGTAGATCGACCCCAACCGGCAAACACGCAGGCACAGGCAGAATCTTTTTCACCATCTGTGCCACCGCCGCCCGCAACGCAGTAGCAATTGCCGCCGCCGGTCACGCTGTTCAGTTCGCCTTCGGAGATATCGCTCTCCGTCTGTGCAAAGTCCGCCTCGGTCAGGTTAACACCCATCTCCTTCGCCAGGACAATCAGTTCATCTTTCTCCAGCTTGCTGGCCTTTTCTGCCAGCGCCTTATCCTCGGATACCTTTGCCAGGAAGCACTTCATGTTTTCTGTCATAGGTGATCTCTCCCTTCTTTCGGTCAGCTATACGTTGTTCTTTGGGGTGCGTTTTGCTGCTCAGCCCTTGCCGTAGCCGCCAAGTGCACAAACGCAGCGGTCATAGTCGCCATTCCAGTCCCTGCCCACGCCCGCCAGCACACAGCCGCAGGCGGGGTACTGGCCATACGTCGCCTTGGTTCCGCCAACGCCCAGATAACACTGGCACTCGTCACCGCCAGAAATAGTCTTCAGCTCGTTTTCAGCGATCTCGCCCTCGGGCTGTACGAAGTCAGCCTCGGTCAACTCAACACCCAGTTCCTTTGCCAGCGCGATCAGCTCGTCCTTCTCCAGCTTGCAGGCCTTTTCTGCCAGTGCCTTGTCCCCGGATATCTTTGCCAGGAAATTCTTCATGCTTTCAGTCATACTGCAGCCTCCTTGTTTTGATGGCTAACCGTTGCATATGTTTCCAGCGCACGGAAACGCGTGCAATCAGATTTCATCATCTGTGCCCACGCCGACCAGCGGACAGATGCATTTACGCCCTCCGCGGTAGCCCTGGCCGTAACCCACGCAAGCGCACACATCGCCATTTTCGTCACGCTGTCCACCGCCGCCAGCTGCACAGAAGCAGTCCTGAATGCCATTGCCGCCGGAGCAATTGTTGAAGTCTGCCCATGCCTGCTCTTGCTGCGTGCTGGTCGTTCCGCCGTGAATGACCGTCAGCTCGTCCTCAGAGAGAGAGGCCTCCGGCTGCGCAAAATCCGCCTCGGTCAGCTCGATGCCAATCTCTTTTGCCGCCACGATCAAATCATCGGCCTTCTCTAACTTGCTAATTTTTTCCGCCAGTGCCTTGTCCCCGGATACCTTCGCGAGGAAGTTTTTCATATTCGCAGTCATTGTAAAAGCCTCCTTATTCATTGCAGTAAACCTCAAATGAGCTCATCTGGCATAACATCGATCACACCCTCGCCGCCAAGAGCGCAGAAACAAGTAAAATCGTCTTTGCTTCCGTCGCCGCCCTGACCATAGGCCACACAAGCGCAGCCGTAGGTGTCGTCCTGGCCATTCTTTCCACCGCCGCCACCGGCCAGCACGCAGAAGCAGCCGCCGCTTGTTCCGCCGGAGACAGCGTTCAGTTCATCTTCGGACAGCTCGCTGCTGTCGGGCTCGATATCCGCCAGCGTCAGC
>JAFXDB010000121.1 GCA_017516305.1 Clostridia bacterium
ATGACCGCTTCCGTCCGCAAGTACCTGGCGGAGCATCCGGATCACTTCGATCCCCGTCAGTGGCTCAAGCCTGCCCGTCAGGCCGTCAAGGACATGGTCACCCACAAGATCGTCAACGTCCTGGGCTGCAACGGCAAGGCTTAATTGCCCGGAATCTACCCCAATATTAGAAGAACCGTCCTTCGGGGCGGTTCTTTTTTATGGTATGTTTCAGGAATTTCCCTGACGGAAAACCCCCGCCGTCCGGAGACAGTGGGGGTATATTCTGTGATATTCCTTACGGCCAGGTCAGGGGGCGATCCTTGATGCCGACCCAGAGCTGCTGGGCCTTGGCCTTATAGGTGTCCCGCGCCACGAAGGTGCGCTCTGCTTCCTTGCCGTTGACGTACTTGACCTTGTAGGTCTCCACGATGCAGCCGTCGGAGGCTCCGCGCCGCTGCACCGGCGGATCGTCGATGTACAACACATGCTCGCCGGTCTTGTCCTCGTAGTACTCCGGCTCAACCGGCGCAGGCAGCACCTCCACCGTCTGGGCGACCAGGTCATAGGTCACGCCCTCGGGCAGGGCTTCGCCGTAAATGTCCACATGGCAGACCCAGTGGCCGCTGCTCCATACCAGGTACGACATGACATAGACGTCGCTGCCGGTGTCATTCTTGAAAACCAGGTCGATCACGCGGCCGTCCAGGTTGACGGTGGCGTCCAGGCCATAGGCGGTGTAGTTCACCTTGTCAGAATGCGCCTCGCGCTTGGTGATGTTCATGTCCGCCCGCACCGCCGCCAGGTAAACCGTGGTGCTGGACTGGCACACGCCGCCGCCATAGCCCTCGCGCTCCTCGCCGTAGGCATACTCAATGGCCTTTTTGAAGCCATTCGCAGCGCTCCGCTTGCCGACGACCGTGTTGAAAGAGAAGTTTTTTCCGGGACTGATGACCGTGCCGTTAATAAGCTCAGACGCACGCTCGATGTTGTCTGTGCGGTTCGCAGTAGACATGCTGGAGATCTCCGTCGTTGCCGAGCCGCGCAGGGTACGGGCCCAGCGCAGGTCAGCCTCGGTGACGCTGGCTGTCAGCACCGTCGGCACCAGCTCGATGTCACCGGCCTGCATGTTGTCCACCATGCCGTAGATCTGGGTCTTGATGGGGCCCACGTCCAGATACCAGCCGTTGACCTCGGGCGTGTACTCAAAGGGGTAGGAGTACGCCTCGGGGTTGAAGGTTACCGTGGCGTCCACCGGCTCGCGGTAAACAGGCGCAGCCAGATCGCGCAGGATTCGATCCACCACGGAGGTATCTCCGCTGGGCATGGCCGTGTAGCCGTAATAGGGCTCCACAAGCAGCGCATCCATGGCCGCCTTGCGCTCGTCCACATCGCTGGTGGCGTGACCCTGCTCCCAGGCTTCGGCCAGGGCGTCGTGCACATTGACCGTCATGCCCAGGTCATGGGCGGTGATGCTGCGGATCAGCTGTCCGCCATAGGTCAGGTTGATGCTCCAGGCCGCGAGGCGTTCCTGAGCATGGGCGTTCACCGCGGCAATCGCTTCCGCCTGGGTCATGCCGCCCAGGTGTATGCCATCCACGAATACGCCCTCACAGAAGCGGTCATTGTACGCAGAAACCTCGCTGTGAAGCGTGGTCTGCTCGCCGATTTCCACTCCGCCGGCAACAATGCCCGCAATGACGGCCACCGCCAGCAGCGCAAGCAATGTCAGCTTCCACCAGCTTCCGCCGCCGCCACCCTTGCGGGACGGCTCCTCCGGGATCTGCTGAACCGGCGGTGTGTAGCCGTTGCTGCCCGTCCATGCAGGCTGCCAATCCGCCTGAGGGGCCGTAGCCTGTGCAGCTGGCTGCGGCGTGAAAGGCGCAGGCTTCCAGTCCGTCTGGGGGGCCGGGGGCTGTGCAGCAGGCTGCTGCGGCCAGCCCTGCTGAACCGGAGCCTGCGGCTGCTGCCAACTCACCGGCTCCGCCGCAGGCTGGGAAGCATACGGCTGCTGCCAGCCCTGCTGCTGCGCCATCGGCTGGGATGCATAGGGCTGCTGCCACTGGCCCGGCGCAGAGGGTGGCTGAGGCATCCCATATGACTGTGCGGGGGACACGCCGCTCATCTCTGGCGGCACAGCAGGTTCAGAGGCATATGCGGCCATCCGGCGGCTCCGGCGGGGCTTGCCCGACACATCCCCGGGGATGGGCTGCGGCGCACTCATGGACGGTTCATTCAGCATTTCCCCGGCATACCGTTCTGCACGGTAGGGGTCATGCTGTCCGTTCGGCGAGTTACCGTATTGATTCATATCCACCCTCCTTTCATGCATATTTCACGCGACTGATTCTTTCACCTGTTTTCCATATGACCCAGCGCCTTCTGCAGAGCTTCCACATCGGCCTCTGCGCGGGGCCAGTACGCCGCCGTGCAGCCGGGATTGCCATGCTTCCCGTCCGACGGTGCATGGAAATCGCTGCCGCCCGTCACCAGGAAGCCCATGCGGCGCACCATGGCGTCCAGGCGGGCATATCCCCGGCCATGCTGGGACGGGTGATACACCTCCACGCCCATCAGTCCCTGATCCTTCCAGACCTTCAGGAGCGTCTGCAGGGCCTGGTCATCCACGCGGAGCTCGGCCGGATGGGCCAACACCGGCACGAAGCCGCTGCGCTGCATCAGCGACAGCGCCTCTGCCATGGAAAGCCGCTCGCCCTCCACATACGCAGGGCCATCCTCGCCGATGTAGCGGTCGAAGGCCTGCTGGGTGTGGCTGATGCAGCCCAGGCGCAGCAGCTCCCGGGCAATGTGCATCCTGCCCACCGTGCCGCCGCAGCGGGCGCACAGCTCGTCGTAGTCGATGCGTATGCCCATTCCGTTCAGCTTCTGCACCATGGCGCGGGCCCGGTGCAGCCGCTGCTCCGCCAGGCGGTGCAGGACGGTCCGCATCCCGGCGGCGTCACCCTGGCTGTAGCCCAGCAGGTGCAGGTAGCGCATATCCCGGATGGACAGCTCCGTTCCCGTCAGGACGGGGATATCCGTTGGCTCGCCCCGCAGGCTGTCCACGCCGTCCAGCGAGTCATGGTCGGTGATGGCCATGATGCTCACGCCGCTGCGGGCCGCCAGCGCCACCAGCTCCCGGGGGCTGAGCACCCCGTCGGAGCCGGTGGTATGCATGTGCAGATCAGGCGTCATTTTTTCTTGTTCCTTATGCTTATTCCTTGGCCGAGCCGACGCGGATGCCGTCCACCTTGCCCACCTCGCGGGGATCGGCTTCAGACTGCGCCGCCGCTGCGTCCTCCATGATCTCCTTGACGGAGCGGGGCTTGCCCTCGTCGGTGATCTCGGGCATCACGCCGGTATCCATCAGGGTCACAAACTCCCTGCGGCTCAGGGTCTCATGCTGCAGCAGGGCGTCGGTCATCAGCTCCAGGCGCTCGCGGTTCTCGCGCAGCACCTGCACGGCCTTGGCGTAGCACTCCTCGGCGATACGCTTGACCTCTTCATCAATGACCGCCGCGGTCTTGCCGGAATAGCTGGCGCTGCGGCCATAGCTGTTGCCGACAAAGACCTCCTGCTCCTCATCCAGGCAGACCGGGCCGATCTTCTCAGACATGCCGAACTGCGTCACCATCCGGCGGCACAGGCTCGTGGCATGCTGCAGGTCGCTCATGGCGCCGGTTTCAAACTCGCCGATGACAACCTCCTCGGCTGCGCGGCCGCCCAGCATCATCGAAATGCGGCCCATCAGCTGGGTTTTGGTCAGGTTGTCGTACTCCTGCTCCGGCAGGGTCAGGGTATGGCCCGCAGCCTTGCCGCGGGGCACGATGGTCACCAGGTGCACATCGTCGCATTCCGGCAGCAGATGCGCCACCATTGCATGGCCCACCTCGTGGATGGCCGTGTTGCGGCGGTCGCGGTCGGTCACCTTGTGGCTGCGCTTCTCCGGGCCCATCTGCACGCGGGCGATGGCGTCCATCAGCAGCTGATGGGTGATCTCCGGCATGCGGGTGCGGGCCGCCAGGATCGCCGCCTCGTTCATGATGTTCTCCAGCTCCGCGCCGGTGGAGAAGGGGGTGCGCTTGGCAACGATCTCCAGGTCAACATCCGCCGCCAGGGGCTTGCCCTTGCTGTGCACCTTCAGGATGGCTACGCGGCCCTGCAGATCCGGATAGTTGACGGTGATGGTGCGGTCGAAGCGGCCGGGACGCAGCAGCGCCGGATCCAG
>JAFXDB010000122.1 GCA_017516305.1 Clostridia bacterium
ACCAGGCCCCAGCGGATGCGGTAGGAGTCGCCCTTGTCGTTGATCTCGACCACGCAGATGGAATCCTCGGGGTCGGTGATGACGTTGCGGAAGAACTTGCCGCTGCCGGTGGACAGGAAGTATTCGCCGGCCAGGTTCTCGCCGGTGACGCCCATGTTCACCCAGGGGCGGGGCTCGGCGTCAAAGAAGGGCTTTATCTCAGCCACTTCTTCAGCCTTCAGGCGGTAGGTCAGGTTGCCGCCGTTGCGCTCGTGCCAGCCCTGATGCCAGCCGTCGTCGGCCATGCGGATGTATTTCTTGACGATAGAGATGTCGAGCATGCCCATTGTCGTATTCCTCCTGTATCAAATCAGTTACACGCGCTTGAGCTGGACTTCCTTTTCGTAATCCAGCACCTTCTGGAACCACTGGCCGTCCTCGGGCTTGCCGCAGCGGCGGCAGTATTCGTTCCAGATCTCGCCGAAGGGCAGGGTCTTCATTTCCTCCTGCGCCACCATCAGGGCCGTCCAGTTGTCCTTGTCCTGCAGCGCCTTCTGATCGGCGGCGGGGGTCAGCAGGGCCATCAGCAGGGCCTTCTGCACGTTGCGGAAGCCCACGACCCAGGCCGCCACGCGGTTGATGGAAGCGTCGAAGTAGTCCAGCGCCATGTGCACCCTGCCGTCCAGGCCGCCGCAGCGCACGATCTCCTTGCAGATCTCCTTGGTTTCGTCATCCAGCAGTACCACATGGTCGGAGTCCCAGCGGATGGGGCGGGTGATGTGCAGCGCCAGCTCGGGGAAGAAGGCCAGGAGCGCGGGGATCTTGTCGCTGACCACCTCGGTGGGGTGGTAGTGGCCGTTGTCCATGAGCGGAATGCACTTGCCGGGGTTCATGGCGGCGTAGGCCAGGGAGTACTCGGCGCTGCCCACGGTGTAGGCTTCCACGCCGATGCCGAAGACCTTCGACTCCACGCAGGGCTTGACCTTGTCAAAGTCAAAGGGCTCGGAGAGGATCTCGTCCATGGACTCCTTGTAACGCACGCGGGGGCCCAGACGGTCGGCGGGGATGTCCTTGAAGCCATCGCCTGTCCAGATGTTCATGATGCAGGGCTGGCCCAGCTCCTCGGCCAGGTACTGGCTGATGCGGATGCAGGCCTTGCCGTGCTCGATCCAGAACCTGCGGGTCTCCTCGTTGGGGGAGGCCAGGGTCAGCGGGTCACACTTGGGGTGGGAGAAGAAGGTAGGGTTGAAGTCGCAGCCCAGGTCGCGCTCCTTGCAGAACTCCACCCACTTCCGGAAGTGCTTGGGCTCCAGCTTATCGCGGTCAGCCCACTGGCCGTCCTCAAAGATGGCGTAGCAGGCATGCAGGTTCATCTTCGGCGTACCGGGGCAGAGGGACATCACCATGTCCAGGTCGGCCATCAGCTCGTCGGGGGTACGGGCACGGCCGGGGTAGTTGCCGGTGGTCTGGATGCCGCCGGTCAGGGGGGCGTTGGGATCGCCGTCAAAGCCGCGGACGTCGTCGCCCTGCCAGCAGTGCAGGGACACGGGCGCCTTCGCCAGCTTGTCCATGGCGGCCTCGACATCGATGCCGAGAGCCTCGTAGCGGGCCTTGGCCTGTTCGTACAGGGTCATGCTGATCATCCTTTCAGGTAAATTCTTAATTCCTAATGCTTAATGCTTAATTGGGAGTGGAGGCGGAGCCGGTAATCTGGGCTCCCTCTTGTGGGAGCTGTCAGCCGCTTATCGGTTGACTGAGGGGTTAATGCCTCGGCCGATACTCCCTGATCTCAAAGCTTCCCGGCAATGCCTTGCGGAAGGCCGTCAGGTTCTCAAACGCGCCGTCAACGATCATCTGGGCGGCCAGGTTGCCCAGGGCGGTGCCTTCGGTGGGGCCTGCGTACACGGGCAGGCAGGTTACATCGGCGGTCATCTGGTTGAGCACGACATTGGCGCTGCCGCCGCCGACGATGTTGATGCTGGTGAAGCGCTTGCCGGTGATCTCCGCCATTTCCCTGATGGACTTGTCGTAGCAGACCGCCAGGCCCATCGTCACCGCGCGGAGGACGTCCGCCAGGTTGGCAGGTTCCGGGGCGTTTGCTTCCCGCAGGGCAGCCTTGACTTCATCAAGCATGCTTGCCGGGGCCAGGAAGCGGTTGTCCGCCGCGTCGATATATGCGGGATAGGTGGAGGAGGCGGCCATCTGTGCCATCTCTGCGAAGGAGTGTGCGCCGCCGATCTCCTTGTGGATGCACTGCAGCATCCACATGCCCATGATGTTCTTGAGGAAACGGGTTGTGCCGTTGTAGCCGCCTTCGTTGGTGAAGCCTGCGTCCAACGCGGCCTGGCTGGTCACAGGGGCGGGGAGCTCGGTGCCCAGCAGGCTCCAGGTGCCGGAGGAGAGGAATGCAGCGCCGTCATCCTTTGCGGGAACGGCCATGTAGGCGCTGCCGGTATCGTGGGTGGCGGGGAGAATGACAGTGGCAGTGCAGCCGGTTTCCGCGGCGACGGCGGGGGAAAGCGGCCCCAGCACCGTACCTGGCTTGACCATTGGCGTACGGAACCACTTGTCAGGAATGCCCGCCGCTGCACGGATCGTCTCCGACCAGCCACCGGTTTCCGCGTTGCACAGCGCGCCGGTGGTGCAGTTTGTCCACTCGTGGGCCTTTTTGCCGGTCAGGAGGAAGGAAAGGTACTCCGGCATCATCAGGAAATCCTCGACCGCATCGGCATATTCCGGGTGCTCCTTCACGACGGCCATCATCTGGTAGACCGTGTTGAAGGGTTGCTTTGCAATGCCGCAGAGGCCAAAGTGGAAGGGGAAGGGCATGATGGTTTCCAGTGCTGCGTCCATGCCATCCGTGCGGGAATCGCGGTAGGCGACGGCGTCACCCACGCGGCGGTTCTCCTTGTCCAGCAGGACAAAGTCAACGCCCCAGGTGTCAATGCCGATGTAGTCAGGCGCAAGACCAGCGTCTGCCGCGGCCTTCACACCTGCGACAACGTGCTTTTCGAGCCCCTCAATGTCCCAGCAGAGATGATCGTCCTTCATTTCCGCACCGTTGGGGAAGCGGTAGACCTCACGGGTTTCGATCCGGCCATCCTCCAGCCAGGCGGCGATATGCCGTCCGCTGGAGGCGCCGATATCAATGGCAAGATAGATCTTCTTCATGTGTCACTCCATCAGAAACATCTGCTGCAGCTTGGGCTGTGCGCCGGTGACGGGATCCATCACGAGGTCCAGCACATCCTCCATGTACACGTTCCAGCGATCGACGACAGGGCTGCCTGCCTGGGTCTTCTCGGCAAACTCAATGCCCTTCTCGCACTCGTAGTAGCCAAAGAGCAGATCGCCGTCGGACCAGATGGTGTAGTTACGGATACCGGCGGACTTGAGCAGCTCCACCATTTCTGGCCAGATCTCGTCGTGGCGGCGCTTGTACTCCGCCTGCTTACCGGGCTTGATGCGGCCCATCCATGCAAAACGTTCCATTGTGCAGAGCCTCCTTTTCCATTGTGCGGGGTTCAATCCTGTTGCCTCTATTGTAGCATAATCCGGCAAAATATGAAAGTACTTTCGGCTGATTTGTGCAGGGTTGATTTTGCATGGTTTTCCTGCATTTTTGGGCTGTTCTGGGATGCGGAACTGTGCTATAATGGGAAAAAGACCCGTTTCGCGAAAGGAGAATACGATATGCCAAGGATCTATATCATCGGCGATTCAACGGTGGAAAACAACACGCCGCCCTTCCGGGGCTGGGGCTGGGCATTGCCGGAGTACCTGGCGGCAGGCGTGGAGGTCGTCAACATTGCCAAGAGCGGCTGCAGCACCCGTTCCTTCCTGGATCAGGGGCGCTTCCAGCCTGCGAAGGAGGGCCTGCGCCAGGGCGATGTGCTGATGATCCAGTTCGGCCACAACGACGAGAAGGACGCCAACGACCTGCATACCGACCCCGATACCTCCTTCCAGGCGATGCTGCGCATGTACTGCCGGGAAGCCATGGCAAAGGGCGCGCTGCCGGTGCTGCTGACGCCGGTGAGCCGCCGCATCTATGTGGGCGGCGGGAGCCTGCTGTATACCCACGGCGAGTATCCGGCAGCGGTGAAGAAGGTGGCGGCAGAGCTGAATGTGCCCTGCCTGGATCTGAAGGCGGCCAGCCGCGCCCTGTACCTTTCCGGCACGGAGGAGGAAACGGCGGAGCTGTTCGTGCGCCTGGCCCCGGGGGAGCATCCCGATTTCCCCGACGGGCACGACGACAAGACCCACTTCAATGCCGACGGCGCGCGGAAGATTGCGGGCCTGGTGGCGGACATGATGGGCAGGGAGCCCCGCCTACAGCGCTTTGTGAAGCGGGCGGAGACGGTGGAGCCCTCCGAGTACAAGGCCATTGCTGACCGTGTGCTGGGCATGCTGCAGAGGGCGGACGGCAACGACCCTTCCCGCGGTCACCTGACGATGAACAACTGGGAGTGGCCCACGGGCGTGGCGCTCTACGGTATTTACAAGACCTATCAGCAGAGCGGGGACAGGGACATCCTGGATTACCTTGTGGGCTGGTATGACGATATGCTGCACCGGGACGTGCAGCCCCACCGCAACGTCAACACCGTGGCGCCGGTGCTGACCCTGACCTGCCTGTACGACGAAACCCGGAATCCGGAGTACCTGACCCACATTGAAAGCTGGGCCCATTGGGTGCTGCATGAAATGCCCCGCACGGAGTACGGCGGCCTCCAGCACTGCACGGTGTGGAATAAGCACCATCAGCAGCTCTGGTGCGACACGCTGTTCATGGTGTGCCTGTTCCTGGCGAAGGCCGGCGTGGTGCTGGACAGGCCTGAATGGATTGACGAGGCGGAGTACCAGTTCCTGCTGCACGTCCGTTACCTGCAGGACAAGGTCAGCGGCATGTTCTATCACGGCTGGATCTTCGACGGCCGGCATAACTACGCCAATGCCAAGTGGGCCCGTGGCAATGCATGGTTCACTGCGGCTGCCATTGAGCTCAAGGACATCACCGGACGCGAGAACGCCGCTATGCGCATGATCCTTTCTGCCTGGCAGGATCAGGTGCTGGCCCTGTGGAAGTATCAGCGCGTCAACGGCCTGTATACCACGCTGATCGACGTGGAGGAGACCTACTACGAGACCAGTGCGACGGCAGCCATTGCCTATGGCGTGCTCAAGGGCGTGCGCATGGGGGTGCTGACGGAGGATAAGTATGTCGAAATGGCGAAGCTGTCCGCCAGGGCGGTGCTGAACCAGATCGACTCCACCGGCGCGGTGCAGGGCGTGTCCGGCGGCACCGGCATGGGCTACAATCTGCAGCATTACAAGGATATCATCGTCACCCCGACCGCCTATGGGCAGGGCCTGACCTTCCTGATGATCACAGAGCTGATGCAGGACTTTGTGAAGCTCTGATACTTTCCCTGGATGCAGGGGACGGCATGGCTGCGGCTGTGTCGTCCCTTTTTTCTGTGAAAGGAAAGGGGCAAAAGCTGAAATGTCGCTGCACAAAAAGAGGCAGAGCCTTGCGGCTCTGCCCCGTGGGGTCAGGATTAACGGGTGGGCAGCTTGGTGGTCTTGCCGGCCTCATAGGCTTCCAGACGCTCAGCGATGATCTCAGCGTAGCCAGCCTCCAGGTACTCCTCGCACAGCTCAGCGTACAGATCGTCGAAATCGTCGGGATCGCACTTGACCAGCTTGGCGTAGTACTCCTGGTACAGGCTCAGCAGGGTCGCGGTGTACTCCGCCTCGGACTCGATGGCCACGGCGAAGATGGGATCGGAGTAGGCATTGCCGGCGTCGGCGATGGCCTTGGTGTCACGATACCAGGCGTCGATCATCATCTGGGTGAAGTCCTGGGGCAGGCCCTGGGGCGCGATGGCCGCGATGGACTCCTCGATGGTGCCAACAACCTTGGAGGCGTGCACGAGGCAGGTCATGTCGATGTTCATGTTGTGGTTGAGCATCATGTCGCCCATGTAAGCGCCGTCAACAACGGGCTTGCCATCGACCATGGTGTAGGTGACGCCTTCGACGCCGTTCTCCAGCACGAACAAGTTCTCGGGCTGGATCATCCACTCCATCAGCATCCAGGCGGCGGTCAGCTGATCCTCGGTCGCCAGGGAGGAGAAGCC
>JAFXDB010000123.1 GCA_017516305.1 Clostridia bacterium
CGGTCATGCGCCGCTCCGGTTCCCCCTCCTCCAGCAGCAGGGTGCCGCTGCCGGTGCAGGGCGCGTCCAGCAGCACCTTGTCGAAGCGGAAGAGGTCACTCAGCTGCCTGGCGTCGGTGCACATCACGTTCACGCGGCTGGCCCCCTGGCGCTCCAGGTTGAACTGCAGGCGGTCGGCGCGGATACGGTTCTTCTCGCATGCGGTGATGAGCGCGCCGTTGCCGGAGAGCGCCGCCATCTGCGTGGTTTTGCCGCCTGGGGCCGCCGCCATGTCCAGCACGGACTCCCCCTTCTTGGGGGCCAGCACCAGCGCGGGCATCATGCTGGACAGGCTCTGCAGGTACATGTGGCCCGCCTCGTATTCCGGCAGGGCCTGCACGGCCTCCTCGCGCACGTCATGCAGGAGGAAGGCGTCCGGGTACCAGGTCTGCTGCGTATAGGCGATGCCGGCAGCATCCAGCAGGGCCGCCACCTGCGCCGCGTCGCTCCGGAGGGTGTTGGCCCGCAGCGTCACCGGGCGGCGGACAAATCCCGCTACGATCTCCTCCGTCAGCGCTGCGCCGTACTGCGCATTCAGCTTCTCCACAAGCAGCGCGGGAACCTGGGGCATCATAAGCATTTCTCCTTCGTCAGTGCCGCACGGGCCCGCGCGACATGCGTTTCTTCTTCTCCGGCGGGGTCAGCAGTTTTTTCCCGGTTTGCGCTTCGGCCATTATGATCACCGCCTCCTCTCGGAAGCAGTTTTCCCGCAGCCCGTCCCGCCTATTCCCTTACAGGGCATGGATGGCGTCCATGTCTGCCTTCGGATCGGGGCTGCCGAACATGGCCGTGCCCATCACCGCCACATCCAGGCCGTGGGCGCGCAGCAGAGGCGCGTTGCTCATGCACACGCCGCCGTCAGCCTCCAGCAGGCCCGTATAGCCCATGCGGCGCAGGTCATCAAGCTTGCCCAGCATGTCGGCATTGAACTTCTGCCCACCAAAGCCGGGCTCCACGGTCATCACCAGCACCATGTCCGCATGGGGCAGCAGATGGCGGATGCTCTCTGCCGGGGTTCCGGGCTTGACGGACAGGCCCGCCTTCACGCCCCGGGCACGGATCTTTTCCAGCAGCGCCGCCGCGTCCGCGCCGATCTCCGCATGGATGGTCAACACCGATGCGCCCGCGTCGCAGAAAACGTCCAGGTACTTCTCCGGGTTGTCCATCATCAGGTGGACGTCCAGCGGCAGGTCGGGAAAACGCTTATGCAGCGCCTTCACCAGCGCCGGGCTGTAGCTCAGATTGGGGATGAAGTGCGCGTCCATGATATCCACATGGAGCCAGTCCGTGCCCGCATCGACCATGCGCTGCACGTCGCGCTCCATGTTCAGCATGTCCGCCGCCAGGATGGAAGGGGCCACCATCATACGCTTGTCCTCCTCAATGTTCATTCATGTCCGTGCATCAGTTATAGCGCTGCTTCCAGGTCTGGCGCACATCCGCCAGTAGCTGACGGTAGCGCTCCACACGCCCGGGGGCGATCTCGCCTGCTGTCACCGCAGCCGTCACTGCGCAGCCGGGCTCCCGGTCGTGCAGGCAGGGGGAAAAGCGGCAGCATCCCTCGTGCGGCAGGAACTCCGGGTAGGCCTCCCGGAGCTTCTCCGGCTCCGTCCTTGCGTCCAGCTCCAGCAGGGAAAAGCCCGCTGTGTCCAGCACGCGGATGTCGCCGGAAATGAGCAGCTGCGCATGCCGGGTGGTGTTCTTGCCACGCTGGATCTTCTCGCTGATGTCGCCCGTTTCCAGCTCCAGCCCCAGCAGGGCGTTGAGGAGCGTGGACTTACCCACACCGCTCTGGCCGGTCAGGCAGCAGATGCCCGCGCCGGTCATCATCTCCCGCAGCGCCTCCAGGCCCGTCTCCTCCTTCGCGCTGGCGGACAGCACCGGGCAATCCGCCCCGGCATATTCCTGGCGGACGCGCTCTGCCAGCGTGGGATCCAGATCGCTCTTATTGACCACGATGGTCGTGCGCATGCCCTGCAGGCGGGCACGGATGAGCATCCGGTCCACCAGCAGCATGTCCGGCTCCGGCGAGGGGCAGATGACCACCAGCAGCAGGCTCACATTGGCCACCGGCGGGCGCAGGCACTCGCTGGTTCTGGGAAGGATGTCCTCCAGCCAGCCGTGCTCCTCGCCCTCGCCGGGGAGGAAGGCCACGCGGTCCCCCACCAGGGGCGAAATGCGCATGCGCCGGAACTTCTTCTTGCAGCGCAGGATATGCTCCGTGCCATCCTCGTCCACGGCGACATAGAAGCCGCCGAAGCCGCGCACCAGCACACCCTGCTTCATCATTTCTTCACTCATTCAAACGTCACCGTCGTCGAATATTTGAACACATTGTTGATGTAGACGCGGCAGACAAAGTCGCCCGCCTCGTCCGCCACCAGCTCTGCCTCCGGATGGCGGCTGGCATTGGAGGGGAAATCCATCTGGTACACGGTGATCTCGCCGTCTTCGTCCACGATGGTGACGCGCACGCTGGTCAGGCCGTCGCTTTCCGGGAGATCAAGGGTCATTTTCGCCCTGTGCAGCATCGACGGCACACGGTATACCACCAGGTTCACCGTGGTGCCCTGGATGACCGCCGTATCCGCCGGGATGGACTGCTGCTTCACCTTGCCGTGCATGGTGACATCCGTCGTCTCCACATACTCGATGGCCGCGCCCAGGGTCAGGCTGGCGCCGGCAATGAGGGCGCGGGCCTCCTGGAAGGTGCGGCCCTGCACCCGGGGCACATAGGCAATGCCGCCGGAAACCGTCACCTGAATGGCGTCGCCGGGCTGGCATTCATCGCCCGCCGCAGGCACCTGCTTGATGACGAAGTCCGCGTCGTGGGTCTTCGACACCACGCGCTCCACCACCGTCAGCGTCAGGCCATACGCCTTCAGCGTCGTGGTGGCGTCCTCCAGGGTCATGTTGACGATGCGGGGCGCCTGCAGGCTGCCGGGGCCCTGGGAGACCGTCAGCACCACCTTGTCGCCCTTGTGGAGGGTCACATCCTCCTTGGGCCATTGGGTGATGACCACCCCCGCCGGGATGCTGGAATGGTTGACCTCCACGATCTGCGCCTCCAGGCCGATGCGGCCGATCTCGCGGACGGCAGCGTTGACATCGCTGTTTTCGTAGAAGCCCACCGTGGCGCTGTTGACCACCTTGTCGTAGATGGCCTTGGTTCCCACCCACAGGCCCCAGCCGATCACCATCAGCACCACCAGGGTCATCAGCGCCATGCCCAGGCCGCCCTTCTGCACCCGGTTGCGCCCAGTGTTCTGCCGGACGGAACGGTTGGCAGGCACGGACGTCGGGGCAGCAACCTGCCGGGGAACCGGCGCCAGGCGGGGCTGGAGCTGATCCACCTGACCATTCAGGGCCTTGCGCAGCTCGCTGGCCATCTCCCTGGCGGAGGCGTAGCGGTAGGCAGGGTTCTTTTCCAGCGCCTTGTAGCACACATGGCAGATGGCGTCCGGCACGTCGGGGGCAAAGTGGTGGATGTCCTCGGGGCGGGCATGCAGGTGCTGCATGGCAATGGCCACAGGGCTGTCCCCGTCAAAGGGCACGCGGCCGGTGAGCATCTCGTAAAGCGTCACGCCCACGGAATAGATATCGCTGGTCACGTCGCACCCCTGACCCTGGGCCTGCTCGGGGCTGAAATAATGCACCGAGCCCATGACGGAATCGCCCTTGGTGAGGGTGGAGCTGTTGGCCATGCGGGCAATGCCGAAGTCCGCCACCTTCACATGGCCGTTGGCGTTCATGAGGATGTTCTGCGGCTTGATATCGCGGTGGATGATGCCGTTCTGATGGGCATGCTGCAGGGCGGAGAGGATGCGGATGGCGATCTGCACCGCCGTGGGGGCGCTGATGCGGCCCTTCTCCTGGATGACCTCCTTGAGGGTCATGCCGTGGACATGCTCCATAATGAGGAAGCGGTTCTCCCCGTCCATGCCCACGTCCAGGAGGTTGACGATGTTGTGGTGGATCATCTTGGAGGCGGCCTCCGCCTCGCGCTGGAAGCGGCTGACGAACTCCGCGTCCCGGTTGAATTCGGGCTTCAGAACCTTCACGGCCACATTGTGCCCGGTGTTGCGGTCAATGGCGCGGTAAACGATGGCCATGCCGCCCACGCCGATCTGCTCCACCAGCAGATAGCGTCCGGCCAGTACCTTCTCCCTCATTTCGCTCCCTCCTTATCCTGGAGGACGACGAGGCTGATATTGTCCCGTCCGCCCGCGGCCAAGGCTGCATTCATCAGCAGCTCCGCCGCCTGGTCCGGCTCGTTTTCGCGAAGGATCGTCTCCATCTCCGCATCCGGCACCATCCCGTGCAGGCCGTCGGAGCAGATGAGCCAGATATCCCCGGCGCGGCGCTCCTCCACGGCCATGTCCACCAGGATGTCCTCCTCGGTGCCCACCGCGCGCAGGATGACATTGCGCATCGGGTGGTTCCTGGCCTCCTCGTCGGTCAGCATGCCCTTGCGCACCAGCTCCTCCACCAGGGAGTGATCGTCCGTCATCTGCTGGAACTCGCCGTCGCGCAGGCAGTAAACGCGGCTGTCGCCCACATGAGCGATGTACACAAAGCTGTCGCTCAGCCAGGCAACGGACAGGGTGGTGCCCATGCCGGAGAGGTTCTCGTCCTCCTTCTGCTGCTGGAAAAGGGCGGCATTGGCCTTCTCGATGGCCTTGCGCAGCACGTCGGCGCCGGGGTCTGCCTCTGCAAGGGCTGCCAAGAGCGCATCGCGGCAGCCGGTGGAGGCCGTCTCGCCGCCCTTGTGGCCGCCCATGCCGTCCGCCACGCCGAAGATGCGCTTTTCCTCGCTCACAACGAGGGCGTCCTGGTTGGCAGGGCGCACCTTGCCCGTGTGGGTCAGCGCAGCGCAGACGAGTCCGGCCTTCCCGTCATGGGCAGGCAGCTCCTTCTGCAGCTCGCGGCGCTGCAGGACAAAATCCTCAATGCTCTTTCGTGTCGCCTTGGTAAAGTGAAACTTGCGATTCATGGTGGTTCTCCCATCAGATGCAGATTACGCCTGGTCGGCCAGGGTCTTGCGGCGCAGCTGTCCGCAGGCGCCCTCAATATCATCGCCCATTTCGCGGCGGCGGGTGACGGAGATGTGCAGCCTCTCCAGCGTGTCCATGAAGCGGCGGACGGTGGCCTCCGTCACGCCCTTCAGGTCGCGCTCGGCCACCACATTGAGGGGGATCAGGTTCACATGGCACTGCATGCCGCGCAATTTCGAGGCCAGCTCCACGGCATGCTTCTCCTCGCAGTTGACGCCGCCCACCAGCGCGTATTCGAAGATGACGCGGCGGCCGGTCTTGTCGATGTAGTTGCGGCAGGCCTTGAGCAGCTCATCCATCGGGTAAGCCTTGGCAATGGGCATGGTCTGCCGGCGGATCTCGTCATTGGGCGCATGCAGGGACACCGACAGCGTCACCGGCAAATCCTCGTCCGCCAGGTCATACATCCGGGGCACGATGCCGCAGGTGGACAGGCTCACGTTGCGCAGGCCGATCTGAATGCCCTCCGGCTCCCGCAGCAGGCGCAGGAAGCGCATCACATTGTCGTAGTTGTCCAGCGGTTCGCCGCTGCCCATCAGCACCAGGTTGTGTACCCGGGCCGTCTGTCCGTCCTCCAGGGGCATGCCCTGATCGAGGATGTAGCGGTTCGCCGCCAGCACCTCTCCCAGCATTTCGCCGGCGGTGAGGCTCCGGACGCAGCCGTCCAGCGTGGATGCGCAGAAGGTGCAGCCCATCCGGCAGCCCACCTGGGTGGACAGGCACAGGGTATAGCCGTGGTGGTAGTGCATCAGCACGCCCTCCACGCAGTTGCCGTCCTTCAGGCCAAAGAGGAACTTGACCGTGTCGTCCAGCTTCGAACGCCGTTCATGGATGATGCGCACCGGCTGGGCGACGGCCTCCTGCTTCAGCTGCTCCCGCAGGGAAAGAGGCAGGTTGGTCATGCCGTCAAAATCCACGCCCTGGTGGATCCATTTGAAGATCTGCTTCGCGCGGAAGGCAGGGAGCTTACGCTCCTTGCACCAGTCGATCAGCTCCTGCTGATAAAACCCCGTCAGTTCAGTCATCTTATACAAAGCCTCCATGCTGACGGGGCGCTCCCGTCAGATCCTCTTTTTGCGCATCCGGCAGATGTAGAAGCCCTCCACGCCGTCGCGGTGGGGCAGCAGCTGCAATCCGACGCCCTCATGCTGGCGGAACTCCGCCGGGATGGTATCGGGCAGGGCCACCGCCTCAAAATCCGGATGGCGCTCCAGGAAGGCCGCCACCTGGCGCTCGTTCTCGTCCTTCAGGACGGAGCAGGTGGAGTACACCAGCGTGCCGCCCTTTTTCACATACTGGCAGACCGTGTCCAGGAGCTTGCCCTGCAGGACCACCAGCTCCGCCACGGACTCGGCGGAGGCGCGGTACTTCACGTCCGGCTTGTCCGCCATCACGCCCAGACCGGAGCAGGGGGCGTCCAGCAGCACGGCATCCATGGCGCCGGTCATGTCCTCACGCAGGACGGTGGCGTCACGCTGCATGGGACGCACGTTTTCCTCAAGGCCCAGACGCTTCATCTGCGCCTTGATCAGGTCAACGCGGTGCTCATGCAGCTCCCAGGCCTGCACGCGGCCGGTGCCCTCCATCATCTCCGCCATCAGGCAGGTCTTGCCGCCGGGGGCCGCGCAGCAATCGACGATCTGCATGCCGCGCCTGGGGGAAACTGCCATCGCCGCCATCATGGAGGACTCGGACTGGATGGAGAACTTGCCGCCCACAAAGCCCGCGTCGTGGGCGATCTCCGCCATGTTGCGCAGTCGCCAGCTGTGGGCAACCTTGCCCGGCTCGGACTCCCAGGCCTTCTGCTGCAGGAACGCCTCAAAGGCCTCATCGTCCATGCGGGTCAGGTTAGGGCGGACGGTGATGTAGCTGTCGTGGCTGCGGGTGGTCATCAGGGAAATGGCGTCCTCGCCCCAGTCGGCCAGGAGCTTCTCCACCAGCCACTCGGGCACGCTGTGGCGCACGGCCAGCGCCTTCACGCGGTTTTCGCTTTCGTCGGGGAAGACCAGCTCGTCCTTCTGGCGCACAAGGTTGCGCAGGATGCCGTTGCACACGCCGGCAAGGCCCTCCATGCCCAGCTCCTTGCAGAGCATGACCGCCGTGTTGCAGGCCGCGCTCTCGGGGATGCGATCCTCCAGCAGGATCTGGCAGGCGCCCAGGCGCAGGATGTTGCGCAGCTTGATGTCGGTGTCGGGCTTGGCCATGATCTGGTCCAGCACATGGTCAAGGTACATGCGCATCTCGATGGTATCGTAGGCCAGGCGGGCAGCCAAGCGGCGGTCGATCAGGGGCAGGCCGCAGTCCTTGAGCTGCTGATCCAGGGCCAGGTGGATGAACTCGCCGCGCTCGGTCACCGCACGGATGACCTCCAGCGCCAGACGGCGGGCCGGAAGCCCTTCCTCGCGGTTGTCGCGGGGCTTACGCTCGCCCTCGGCGCGAACACCGGAATAGGGACGATTTCCCACCATCTTCCCACCGAAGCCAGGCTTACCCGCCTGACGTGCTGGACGATTGCCACCGAATCCACGCTTTTCGCCACGATTCTGAGCATTTCCCCCACCATTCACCATCTTATCTCCACGGAACGCAGGCTTGTCCCCACGGAATGCAGGCTTGCGGTCATCATTCTGGGAGCGATTCCCACCAAGGGGGCGTTTCTCCCCATCGAAAGGACGCTTTTCCCCACGGAACTCACGCTTTTCACCATCGTTGGCAGCACGATACCCACCAGCAACCGGCTTGCGTTCCCCATTGCGGGGGCGATCTCCACGGAAGCCGGGCTTTCCGCCGCGACCGGCAGGGCGATCCCCACCGAAGGGCTTGCGAGCGCCGCCATAACCGGGCTTATTTCCACCACTGCGACGCTTTCCGCCATCATTCACACGCTCATCACCACTCACAGAATGATTCTGCTCGTTGTTACCGCCTTCATTCCCACCGACAGGGACATTCTTGTTCTGCTCATCCATCTTATTCTTCCTCTTTCAGCACGCTGCCGACGGTCATCGGGTGGCCGCGCAGATAATCCTTTGCATTCATAGGTTTGCCACCGGGAGCCTGGAGCTGGGTGATCTCCACCGCGCCGCTGCCCGCCGCAATGACCAGGCCCGTCTTGGCGTCCGCAACAAGAATCTCGCCGGGTGTGCCGCTTCCGTCTGTCACCCGCGCCCGAAGGAGCTTCAGCCGTCCGCCGGGGATGGCCGTGGAGCATCCGGGCCAGGGATTCAGGCCGTGGATGCGGTTCACGATGTCCGCCGCGTCCTGCGCCCAGTCGATGATCCCCATCTCCTTGGTCAGCATGGGGTCGTAGGTCATGTTTTCGTGATCCTGCGGGATGCGCATGAGCGTCCCGGCCTCCAGCTGCTTCAGCGTCTCCACCAGCAGCTGCGCGCCCAGGTCGGCCATGCGCACGGTCAGCTCGCCCGCCGTTTCGCCCTGCACATAGGGCGCCTCTGCCTTCAGCAGCATGTCGCCGGTGTCGATGCCCTTGTCAGTCATCATGGTGGTCACGCCGACCACCTCATCACCCTGCAGAATGGCCCAGTTGATGGGCGCGGAGCCGCGATGCTTCGGCAGCAGGGACGCATGCACGTTGATGGTGCCCAGCCTCGGAATATCGAGGATCTCCTGCGAGAGGATCTGCCCGAAGGCCGCCGTGACGCACAGGTCGGGCTGCAGGGCCTTCAAGTCCTCCACGCCGTCCCTTCGGATGCGCTGGGGCTGGAACACGGGGATCCCCTGCTCCACCGCCAGCTGCTTCACGGGAGAAAAAACGACCTTGTTGCCGCGTCCCTTGGGGCGGTCAGGCTGGGTGAAGACGCCCACGACGTCATAGCCCGCCTCGCACAGGGCCATCAAACTCGGCACAGCAAACTCCGGCGTGCCCATGAAAACAATCCTCATTCGTTGTCATCCTCCGGGATGTGCCCCTCGATCTCCTCGGGCGTCAGCTCGCGATCCATCACGTCGATGTACAGCGTGCCGTCCAGGTGATCCACCTCATGGCAGACCGCGCGGGCCAGGAAGCCCTCCGCCGTCAGGGTTTTCTGTTCGCCCTTGCGATCCTGGAATTCCACCGTCACCACATTGGGGCGGGTCACCACCGCCTGGCGGCCCGGCAGGGACAGGCAGCCCTCGCGGCCGCACTGGCTGCCCTCGCGGCTGGTGATAACGGGGTTGACCATCTCGATCAGCCCCTCGCCGATGTCGATGACCACCACCCGGCGCAGCACGCCCACCTGGGGCGCCGCCAGACCCACGCCCTCGGCGCGGTACATGGTATCCGCCATATCCTTGAGGAGGATTGCCAGGCGCAGGTCGAATTTCTCCTGCTTCCGGCACTCCTTGCGCAGGGCGTCGTCGCCCAGCTTCACAATTTTACGAAAAGCCATTGTCCATTTCTCCTTGCTTCGTCGTCATCCGGCAGGCACAGCACCGCCGTCCACATTCTCAATTCCGGATTCCGGATTATTCTCATCACATCATTGTCGTGGGATTATATTCAAAGTACACCTCTGCGCCCTCCACAGGCTCGCGGGCCAGGTCGGTCAGCGCGGAAACGAAGGCCTCCGTCTCCGGGTGTACCAGCAGCTTGAACATCACATGCCAGCGGCACTTGCCGCGCAGCACCTTCACGCTGGGCTGATCCAGCAGCATCATCAGCGTCCGTTTTTTCCACAGGGGGTTCTCCTCCAGCAGCGTCTGACACCGGGCATGCAGGGCCGCCGCCGTCCTCTGGGCCGTCGCCTCCGACAGGCTTTCCGTCAAAAGGCGCGCCATGATGGTAAAGGGCGGGTAGAGCGCCGTCCGCCGGCGGGAAAACTCCATTTCAAAGAATGCACGGTAATCCTGGGCGGCGCTGGCCTGAATGATCTCATCCTCCGGCTTGTAGGTCTGGATGACCACCGTGCCGGGGATCGTGCCGCGACCCGCGCGTCCGGCCACCTGGGTCAGGAGCTGGAAGGTGCGCTCCCGGCTGCGATAGTCCGGCAGGTTCAGCGTCATGTCCGCCGCCACCACGCCCACCAGCGTCACCCGGGGGAAATCCAGGCCCTTGGCGATCATCTGCGTCCCCACCAGAATCCGCGCCCGTCCGGAGCGGAACTCGTCCAGGATGCGGGCATGTCCCTCCTTGCCGGAGGTGGTGTCGATGTCCATGCGGGCAACCGACACGTCCGGGAAGATCTTGTGAAGCTCCTCCTCCACCTTCTGGGTACCTGCGCCGAAAAAGCGGATGTACCGGCTGGCGCAGGACGGGCAGCTTTGCGGCGTATCGGCAACATGGCCGCAGTAGTGGCAGTGCAGCCTTCCGTCGCCGCCGTAAAGGTGGTATGTCAGGGCCACGTCGCAGTTGGGGCACTTCATCGTCAGGCCGCAGCTGCGGCAGCTGACGAAGGAGTTATACCCGCGCCGGTTCATCAGCAGCATCGCCTGCTCACCCCGCTGTATGCATTCCCGCAGGCGGGTCAGCAGCAGGCCGGAAAAGATGCTGCGGTTGCCCTTTTCGATCTCCTCGCGCATGTCCACCACGGCGACCTCCGGCATGGGACGGTTGCCAACGCGGTGGGGCATTTCCAGCAGGGTGTAGTCCCCGCGCTGGGCTTTGGCGAAGGACAGGATGGAGGGCGTGGCCGATGCCAGCAGGAGCGTCGCGCCCTCGTTTTCGCAGCGCCAGGCTGCCACATCCCGCGCGTCGTAACGGGGGTGACGGTCGCTGAGGTAGGTCGTTTCATGCTCCTCGTCCACGACGATGAGGCCCAGGTTCTCACAGGGAGCGAACACCGCGCTTCTGGCGCCGATGACCACCCGCGCGTCGCCTCTGCGGATGCGCCGCCACTCGTCAAAGCGTTCCCCGGCAGACAGACGGGAGTGCAGCACTGCCGCCACCGCGCCGAAGCGCGCGCGGAACCAGCTGACCATCTGCGGCGTGAGGGCAATCTCCGGCACCAGGATCATGGCGGCTTTCCCCGCCCGCAGTACCTGACGCACCAGACGGATAAAGACCTCCGTCTTGCCGCTGCCGGTCACGCCGTGCAGCAGGAAGCGCCCCCGGCCCCGGGTCATGTCGGGCAGCACCACGTCCAGCACCTCCTGCTGGTACGGGGTCAGCACGGGATCGGTCACGGGCTCCTCCGGCTCGTCCCCGCCGGGGCGGCGCAGCACCTCCTGCCTAGTCAGCCGGATAAGCCCGGCTTCCTCCAGCTGATGCAGGGGCTCCATCGGGTCCCGTACCAGCAGCTTCAGGTCGCTGACCGGATGAACGCCGCCGTCCCGCAGCAGGTTCAGCAGCATCCGCCGCTTCTGGGAGCGTCCCTGGGCCGCCATGGCCGCCTCCACCCCGTCCTCCGGGATGGCCAGCTGCACCACCGGCTCGGACTTGACCTGCACCCGGCCGCCGCGCATTTCGGCGGGCAGCATCAGCCGCAGCGTCTCCGACAGCGGGCAGTGGGCGTTCTCCGCCATCTGCCGCGCCAGCGTCAGCAGCGGCGGCAATATGGCCGGATACTCCTCCAGCGGAGCGCGGATGGTGCGCAGCTTCTCCGGCGGCACGTCGCTGACGTCCGTAAAGCCAAGGACGACGCCCTCCTTGATCATCGGGCCGAAGGGCACCTCCACCCGCTGGCCCACCGTCAGGCGCATCCCGTCCGGCACGCGGTAGGTGAAGGTTCGCGGACTGCTGGCCGAGCCCACCACGCTTTCATGCGCGATGTCGATCATCACCTGTGCGAGCAATCCCCCACCTCCCGATAGTCAACTCGAATAGAGGGTCACAGACCCCCACATTGATTATACTCTTATTGACCTCATTGGGCAAGGGGAAAATGTGAAATACCGCGGGGAAATGCACAGAAATCCGCACAGGCGCGCAGGAAAGTCAGCCCGCCATGCCCCGCTTGACACATCCGCAAGCCCGTTGCAGAATATTGAAAAAAGCGAAGGAAGCCTTCCGCTTTTCCGGGGCTGAATCGTCTATTGATGTGAAAGGAGGCGGTGTACATGGATCACCGGAATGACGTCAACCGGCTGATGCAGCAGCATGGCAGCCAGCTGCTGCGGCTGTGTGTGCTGCTTCTGAGAGATGCAGACCTTGCGCAGGACGCTGTGCAGGAGACCTTCCTCCGGGCCTGGCGGAAATACGGTACCCGCCGGGGCGAAGCGTCGGACAAGACCTGGCTGACCGCCATCGCCGTCAATCTCTGCCGGGACTACCGCCGCGGCGCATGGTTCCGGCACATTGCCCGGGAGACGGACATCGCCGATCTGCCCGAGCCGCGCGTGGATTTCACCTTCCCCGACAGCACCGTGATCACCGAGGTGATGCGCCTGCCGGACAGGCTCCGGGAGGTCATCCTCCTGCGGTATTACCAGAACATGACGCAGAATGAGACCGCCGCCGCGCTGCACATCTCTGACCGGGCCGTGCGGCTGCGGCTCCAAAGGGCCAACGCCATCCTGCGGGAACGCTTGAAGGAGTGGTACAAAGATGAAGGATAACGATTTCAGGCAGCTGGTGGACCGCGAATTCGCCGCGCTGGAGTGGACAGAGGAGCAGCGCATGCACACACTGCGGCTGATGCGTCAGCCAGAAAGGAACATCATGAAAAAGAGATTCATTGCCATTGTCGCCATTGCGCTGATGATCGTGCTGACGGCAGTCACAGCCTTTTCCGCCGGCAGGAACATCGTCACCATCCAGGACTTCTTCTCCGGCATGGGCAACCGGGATGCCCGGGACGCCCGCTTCATTGTCCCGGTTGAGGCATTCAAGGTCGCCAGCGCAGGCAACACCCGTCACACCAGCGAACTGGTGGATGTGGAGGTCACCCAGCTGTACCTGGCCGACGAAAAGCTCTACCTGACTGCCGTCATCACCCCCAGGAACAGCAACACGCTGGTCTACCACGAGCAGTCCCTGCCCCTGACCCTGGACGGGCAGGAGATGCGCTATTTCAACCTGTACCAGCAGGAGGAGTTGGCCCTCCTGCACATTGACCACATCGACATCGACTGGGAGGACATGGCCTTCGCCGACACCCGGCCCGGCGAGATCGAGCTGCTCTACACCACCGCCGTTCATGATGAGGAAACCCTCGGCATGACGCTGATGTGCGTCTACTCCTGGCCGGAGCACCTGCACGCCCTGGAGGCCGGTTATCATCTGCAGGCCAGCTTCGTCATCAAAAACGCCCGCACCAACAAGCTGGAATGGAACGTTCTCTTTACCGACGTCCCGCAGATGGAGCGCGCCCACACCGAAGAGTAAACCACCTTGTCTCCCCGCGCCGGATGTGGTATAATTAGTCCATCAACGCGCAAAGGAGACGCTGCCATGAAACGCATTCTCTTTACGGCCCTGCAGATCCTCTGGGGACTCCCCCAGACCCTGCTGGGCCTTTTCGTGTACCTGTACTGGCTGCCCCGCGCCAAAACGCGCTACTGGTACCACGGGGCCCGCGTCACCGAATGGACGACCGGCGGCGGCATCTCGCTGGGGCTGTTCGTGTTCGTGTCGGAGAAGGCCAGCCGTTACCAGCTGAACGGCCGCATCCTGACGGAGCAGGAGAGCAAGACCGGCGTGCGCGTGCACGAATACGGGCACTGCGTGCAGTCGCTGCTGCTGGGCCCGCTGTATCTGCTGGCGGTGGGCGTCCCGTCCTATGCCTGGGCCAACCTCCCCGCCCTGCGCAGGCTGCGCCGGGAAAAGGGCCTGTCCTACTACGCCGTCTGGCCGGAAAAGCAGGCCAACGCCCTGGGCGAATGGGCCACGGGGGAAAGGTCTGTGGGGATGGCGCTGCCGGTGAGGCAGAGGGCGAATAACTGAAACACACTAACATCGAACCCTTGACACAAAGTCTCTACCGCTGTATACCGTCCATAAGCATTCATTAAGGACGTGAGCATATATGGCAGTACCTAAGTTCTTCGAATTCTTCTCCGCCGTTCTGCAATCACTTTTCGACAGCAACGAAAAGACCGTTAAACAGATACGTTCAAAATGCATAGAGCTTCTCTCCGTATCCGAGGAAGATTGCAGCGAATTGTTGCCCAGCGGAAAGCAGCGCACAGTAGACGGCAGAATCAATTGGGCCATCACCTATCTAAAGAACGCAGGCTTGATATCCGCGGTACGTCGTGGTGTTTATATCATAACAGCCGAGGGTATTGCAGCATACAAAGACGCCGGTTCCGAAATAAACCTGGCCTATCTGGAGCGCTATGAAGCATTTCGAGTTTTCCATGGAACCACTGCGAATGCACCCTCCTCGCCCATTCCTTCTCCTCCTATTGAAGACACGCCGCAGGACATGTTTGAAAAGGCATATGCCCAGATCAACAGCGCGCTCGCCGAAGACTTGCTTGCAATAATCATGGAGCGCAGTCCCGCATTCTTCGAGCACCTCGTAGTCGACTTGCTTGTGAAAATGGGGTATGGCGGTTCTTTCGATTCTGCCGGTATGGTCATCGGACATACCGGTGATGAAGGTATTGACGGAATCATCCGCGAAGACAAGCTCGGATTCAGCAATATCTACATTCAAGCCAAACGCTGGGATCCTGAGTCCATGACTGTCGGTCGGCCTGAAATCCAAAAGTTCGTTGGAGCCCTCGCAGGCCAAGGCGCTTCAAAGGGCCTCTTCATCACAACCGCTCAGTTCACCAAGGAAGCCATCAAATACGCAAGCAAGCAATTGGCTGCGAAAATCGTCCTTGTAGACGGACAGCAACTAACTCGACTCATGATCGAGTATGGCATTGGAGTCTCTGTACAATCAACTTACACCATCAATAAAATTGATTCCGATTACTTCGACGACGCACTCGAATAACCCAGGAAGCAAACCACGGGCGGCAAGCCACCCCCACAGGGAACGGCTTGCCGCCCGTTTCTGGTATTCCGGCATCTCCCGGCCTGGCCGAACCACCGCCTCCGCGTTCTCCCTCAGTCGCTGCGGCGACAGCTCCCTCCCGGAGGGAGCTCAGGGCTGTCCGCTGCTTGGCTTTTCCATTGCGGCTACCAGCATTGCTACAAGGGAGCCGAAACAAGAGCTCCCTCCGGGAGGGAGCTGGCAGCGAGCTTGCTCGCTGCCTGAGGGAGTGCGCGGCGGCAGCACAAAGGCGGCAAGCCACCCCGCAAAGGGAGAGCTTACCGCCCGTTTCACTATTCTAATTCCGAATTCCGAATTACCCAATATACTCCTTGCCGCCCATGTACATGCGCAGGGCCTCGGGGATGCGCACGCGGCCGTCAGCCTCCAGGTTGTTCTCCAGGAAAGCGATCAGCATGCGGGGCGGGGCCACGCAGGTGTTGTTGAGGGTGTGGGCGAAGTACTTGCGGCCGTCGTCGCCCTTGACACGGATCTGCAGGCGGCGGGCCTGGGCGTCGCCCAGGTTGGAGCAGGAGCCGACCTCGAAGTACTTCTGCTGGCGGGGGCTCCAGGCCTCCACGTCGATGGACTTCACCTTCAGGTCAGCCAGGTCGCCGGAACAGCACTCCAGGGTGCGCACCGGAATATCCAGGCTGCGGAAGAAGTCCACGGAGTTCTGCCAGAGCTTGTCGAACCAGGCAGGGCTCTCCTCGGGCTTGCAGACCACGATCATCTCCTGCTTCTCGAACTGGTGGATGCGGTA
>JAFXDB010000014.1 GCA_017516305.1 Clostridia bacterium
AATGCCGATGGGGGCGATCACGCGGTACAGGGCGGGATTGGCATAGCCGGAGGTGATGAGGGTACCTGCGGCGTCCTTGACGTCATACATGCCCTTGAACATGGGGATCAGCGCCTGCATCACGCCCATGCCCAGCATGGAGGCGATGGTGTTGAAGATGGTGAACATGGGGCGCTGCTGGGGATCGTTGGTCAGAACGGTCTGACCGGCGCGGGTGACGGAGGTCTGGAAGGTGTAGCCGATGACCCAGATGAAGTAAATCACCACGAAGCCGACGTAGCGCAGCCACATCATGGTCTCGGGAACCAGGGGCAGCAGCACATACAGCAGGATGACGCTGATGGCCATGATGAGGCTGCCGATGATCATGAAGGGGCGGAATTTACCGATCTTGGTGGAGGTACGGTCCATCAGCGCGCCGATGATGGGGTCGGTGATGGCATCAGCCACGCGCATGACCGTCACCATGATGGAGGCGAATGCGCCCAGCAGCAGCACGCTGGAGCCAAACTGTGCCACATAGGACAGGATCAGGACGAAGTAGACGTTCGTTGCGCCGTTGTTCATGGGGAACAGCGCCAGCTGGTACAGCTTTGCGCGGTTCATGCCACTATTCGGCTTTGCGACATTGGACATGGATGGGGCCTCCTTTGTTGATCTTTATCTCAATGCCCGCGCTCGGGTGCGGGCGGGGGAGCGATGGATCACACCCAGTTGGACTTCTGCGGGTTCTTCTTCTTGGGCAGGATGTACTTCTCGGGCATCTTGTCCACCTTCTTGAAGGACGCGGTATCGGTGCACTCGCCGGCGACGGCTTCCACCTTGATTTCGCCCGTCAGCGGCACCTTGAAGGTGAACACATGGTCATCGCGGGTCTGCTCGCCGATGGCCTGTCCGTCCACGATCAGCTTCACCGTCTTCTCGGTGGAGTAGACCTTGATGGTGGTCACTGCGTCGGGACGCTCGGCGTAGCGCTTGGAGCAGATGTGCACGAACTTCTCCTTGCTCCACCAGGCCTTGTAGAGGTAGAAGGAATCCTTCTTCACCTTGCGGTCGAAGGTGACCAGGCCCTTGTGGTTCATGCCGGGCTCGCCGCCCTGATCGCGGGCGTCGGCAGCGAAGTCGAACATGTTCCAGACGTGGTTGGCCCACATCCAGGGGTGGCGCTGGAAGCACTTGACCATGAACTCATGGTACTTGGCCTGGTATTCCTCGGTGTGGTCGTTGCGGCGGGGGTGGGAGGAATGCAGATTGGGCATGCCCTCCGCGCCGTACTCGGAATAGCCCAGGGAGCGCTTGGGATAGCACAGGTGCCAGAAGCCGATCCACAGGTCGTTGAGGAACATGCCGGGCACGTACCAGCCCAGGTACAGGTTCCAGGAGACCACGTCTGTGATGTGGGCCACGGGGTTGAAGGGGCCGCACATGGCGTAGCAGGCCAGGGTGGTGAAGCGGGTGGGGTCTGCCTGATGCACCAGGTCGTTCAGGACGTGGTGGTTGTCCAGCATGTCCTTCTTGTCCTTGGTGGAGATGGTGATCTCGTTGGACACGCCCCAGCAGACGATGCAGGCGTGGTTGTAGTTCTGCTCGATCAGCTCCTGCATCTGGGAGATGGTGTTGTTGCGGCCGTTGGGCATATGCTCGGAGATGTAGGGGATCTCCGCCCACACGACCATGCCGTACTTATCGCACAGGTCGTAGAAGTACTGGTCGTGCTGGTAGTGGGCCAGGCGGATGGTGTTGCAGCCCATCTCGGCGATGAGGGCCATGTCCTCATCGTGCATCGCGCGGGTGATGGCGTTGCCCAGGCTCTTGCGGTCCTGATGGCGGGAGACGCCGTGGAGCGGGAAGGGCTTGTCATTGAGGATGAAGCCGATCTTGGGGTCCACGCGGAAGGAGCGTACGCCGAAGGGGATGGTCACTTCATCGGTGACCTCGCCCTCCACCGTGACCTGCGCGCGGCAGGTGTACAGGTAGGGATCGTCAATGCCGTGCCAGCGGCGGGCCTTGGCCATTTCGATGGTGCAGTCAGCGCCCTTGCCCGTGCCGACCACATTGCCCTCAGCGTCCAGCAGGGTGATGACCACCTCGCCGCCGGTAACGCGGCTCTGCACGCGCACCTTCGCACCCTCGCCCTCGGGGGTGGGGGTCACGCGGATGCCGGAGGAGCCCAGGAAGTCCAGGGCGAAGTGGGCCTTGTTGACCACCAGCAGGCGCACGCCGCGGTAGATGCCGCCATAGAAGGTGAAGTCTGCCTTCTGCGGATAGACGCTGTCGTTGACGGAGTTGTCCGCCACCACGGTCAGGTGGTTCTCGGCCGCAAGCAGGGCGGTCACGTCGGCGCGGAAGGTGGAGTAGCCACCCTCGTGGGTGCACACGGGCTTGCCGTTCAGGGTCACGGCGGCGGAGGAATTCACGCCGTCAAACTCCAGCCAGACTTCCTGCGTCTCCGCGTCAAAGGCGGGGGCGGGGAAGGCCAGCTGATAGGTGCAGGCGCCGCGCTTGTAGTCGTTGCCGCCGTCCTGGCCGTCGATATTGTTCCAGGTATGGGGCAGGTCGAGGGTGACCGCTGCACCGTTCAGGTCGGTGAACTGCCAGCCCTTCATCAGGTCGGTTATCTGACGCATGATATGCCTCCTTGGTGGTGGATTTGGGCGGAAAAAGGACATTTTCATCATGTCCTAATGTACCATATTATTTGTAGAATTGGAAGGGCTATACCTTGAATGAGTCGGGAGGGGGCGTGGAAAACCCAAGGGACGGATAAAGACGGGAATGCGGCGGGAATGCTGCGCAAATGCCGGTGACGGCAAAATCTCGACGTGAAAGCGGGGCGGAGCTGGCCGAAGTGTCCGGAAGCAAGAAAAAACTCCGTCACAACGCGGTGACGGAGCGGATGGATGGAATCAGTCCTTGAGCGCCTGGGCCTTGGGAGCCTTGCGCAGGTAGACGGCGATCTCGCCCACGATGAAGGCGGCGACCATCAGCAGCAGGAAGGTGAGGAACTTGGGGCACATGCCGTAGGCCTTCTCCTCGAAGCCCAGGTCAGCGAAGTGCCAGTAGGCAGCGCGGGCGCCGTTGCCGCCCAGGAAGAACAGCGCAACGCCCAGGCCGGGGATCAGCGTGGCAGCAAAGGAGGCCAGGCCGGGGAGCTTCACGATCAGCAGCAGCACCACCACGAAAATCGCGGCGATCAGCAGGCCGAAGAGGACGGGATTGTAGTAGGACTGCACCTTGCCCTGGCCGAAGGTGCCGTTGGTGACCTGGAGGTAGATGCCGGCCGCCAGAGACAGCAGCGCAGAGAGAATGGCCGCAATGGCACCGGGGGTAAAGAACTTCTTCATCTTGGTAAACTCCTTTCCGTGATCAAAGGGAGTCGTCAAGCCCGCAGGCTGTATTTGTGCACACTGAATCCATGCCGTTTGCACGGCATTGGGGAGGCCGGACGCAAAGGAAACGGAACCGCATTTCCATCCCCTGCATACGCCGCAGGCCCCTGATTCATGGTATCCCTATTATGACACAGACGGCGGCGGGATGCAAATCATTTTTGCGCATGCGCTGGCATCCTGCGGCGGAAAAAGACAATTACACGACATGTGGTGAGACGCGAAACAAGCATAAATGATGCTCACGACAAAAAAAGAACGCAAGAGGATATCTTGCCCTGTTGCGACAGCAAGCCGCTTGTGTACGACAAACGTCTTTCCTTTCTGCGTTTTATCATATAAAATACAGATAACAATAGCCGATCTGGGCCTTTTGCGGGGGTTTTTCTCCATGCGCCCCGATTGTGCTGCGCGGTCACCGCATTGGCTGCTGCAGCGCGCTATTTTAATGTAGAAAACCCATTTCACATTGCACCCTGAAAGGAGATTTCATACATGAAAGCTTCCAAGAGCAGAACGCTCAAGAAGGTGTTCCTGAACATTGTGGCGGTGCTCTGCGTGGTGATGATCACCGGCAACATGATCGCCGAGGCCTGCGCTGTGCAGATCCACGGCTTCCTGGGCACCAGCGCCACCAAGTACACCCTGGAGGACGGCACGGTGGTCGATCCCTCCACGATGGAGTATGCGCGTTACTATGAGAGCGTCTACGGTTCCGTGGCGGAGCTGAAGGCCGCCGGTGAAGCGCTGGTGCGCGAGGTGGAGTCCGAGGGTATCGTTCTGCTGAAGAATGAGAACAACACCCTGCCCCTGCCCGCCGGCAGCGAGATCGCCCTGGTGGGCGTGTCCTCTGTGTTCCCCGTGTATGCCGGCAGCGGCTCCGGCGCGGTGGATGCGGCGGGCGCTCCCGACTTCCGCAAGGCCCTGGAGGCCAGCGGCTTCACCGTTGTCAACGGCCCCATGCTGCAGGCCTATGTTGACGAACACGGCGAGCGTCCCAAGGGCGACGTCGGCGAGATGGGCTGGAAGTGGCTCAAGCGCAAGTCCAAGAACGACGATGGCGACGAGACCATCGGCAATGGCGAGCATGTGGTCTTCGTCATCGGCCGTACCGGCGGCGAGGGCAACGACCTGACCGGCAACGTCGCCAGCGACGCGGAGGACTACCTGGCCCTGAACGATAACGAGATCGAGATCCTGGAGGGCCTGGCCGAAATGAAGGAGGACGAGGAGATCGCCTCCATCACCGTTGTCATCAACAGCGCAAACCCCATTTCCGTCGGCTTCCTGTTTGAGGAGGACTACGGCATTGACGCCGCGCTGTGGGTCGGCTCCGTGGGCCAGACCGGCGTGTACGCGGTGGGCGACGTCCTCTGCGGCGCTGTCAACCCCTCCGGCTCCCTGCCGGACACCTGGTGGATCGACAACCAGCTTAACCCCGTCCAGAGCAACTTCGGTGCCTACACCTACACCTCCGGCGGCGAGAATCTGGGCAATTCCCACAACAAGTATGTTGTCTACCAGGAGGGCATCTACCTGGGCTACAAGTACACCGAGACCCGCTATGAGGACGTGGTGATGGGCACCCCCAACGCCGGTCGCTTCAACTGGGCCGACGTGGTGGCCTATCCCTTCGGCTACGGCATGAGCTTCACCACCTTTGCTTACTCCGACATGAAGGTGGAGAAGACCGGCACGGGCGCGGACACTGCCTATGTCCTGACCGTGACCGTCACCAACACCGGCGATGTGGCCGGTAAGAAGACCGTGCAGGTCTACGCCCAGAAGCCCTATACCGAGTATGACGTGGCCAACGGCATCGAGGAGGCCTCTGCTGAGCTGGTCGGCTACGGCAAGACCGCCATTCTGGAGCCCGGCGCCAGCGAGACGGTCACTGTCACCGTTCCCGAGTACTTCCTGACCTCCTATGACGCCACCGGCACCGGCGTGTACATCCTCTCCGAGGGCACCCACTACCTGACCGTGGCGGACAACTCCCACGAGGCGGTCAACAACATCCTGACCGTCAAGGGCTTCACCACCGCCAACGGCATGACCCGTGACGGCGACGCCGCCATGGTCTACCCCGTTGATTACACCTTCGACGCCGAAACCTACTCCAAGGCCTACGGCACCGGCAACGACGTCACCTCCCTGTTCGACGAGGCGGACATCAACCGTTACTCCGGCCGCGGTGACAACTCCGTTGTGTACTACTCCCGTAACGACTGGGCCGGCACCGTCACCAACAAGACCGTGCAGCTGTACATGACCGAGGAGATGCGCGCCCTTTCCGTCCTGGACGACAGCGATCTGCCCACCTTCACCGAGGCTGACGAGTGGCCCGTGATGGGTGAGAAGGACGGCGTCGGTATCCAGCTGATCCACATGAAGGGCATCGCCTTCGACGATCCCATGTGGGAGACCTTCATGGACCAGCTGACCTTTGATGAGCTGGCGGCCATCTGTGCCCGCGGCCTGCGCATGACCGCGTCCGTGACCTCCGTCGGCAAGCCCGAGACCCTGGACCACAACGGCCCTGCCGGCGTGACCCAGCAGTACTCCCTGGGCCCGAACGGCTACGCCACCCAGACCAATGACCCCGACAAGGGCCTGAAGGGCACCGCCTTCCCCTGCAACGGCATCATCGCCGCCACCTTCAATGACGAGCTGGTGTACCGCGTCGGTCAGCTGATCGGCGAGGACGCCATGTGGGCTGGCTACGCCGGTCTGTACGGCACCGGCCTGAACATCCACCGCAGCCCCTACGCTGGCCGCGTCTTCGAGTACTACTCCGAGGACGGCATCCTGACCGGCCTGATTGACACCGTGGAGACCCTGGGCATCCAGGAGAAGGGCGTGTACGTCTACAACAAGCACTTCGTCCTGAACGACCAGGAGAACAACCGCGCCGGTATCGCCACCTGGATCAACGAGCAGGCGCTGCGCGAGATCTACCTGCGCGCCTTCGAGCTGCCGATCGTGAATGCGGACGCCAAGTGCGTCATGACCGCCTACAACCGCCTGGGCCAGGTCTGGGCCGGCGCTTACCGTGAGCTGCTGGAAGACTGGCTGCGCGGCGAGGCTGGCATGGACGGCTTCTGCGTCACCGACATGTACGACAACAGCTACATGGTCAAGGTGCACGAGGTGCTGGCCGGCAACGATATCCCCGATGACTACGCTGACAAGCTGGACGAGTTCACCCCCTATGGTCCGAACGGCGCCAAGGCGAACCCCATCGTTGCCCAGCACATGCGCCTGTCCGCCAAGCGCGTGATGTACATCGTGGCCAACTCCCGCGGCATGGACGGCATCGACAGCAGCATCTACATCGTGGAGAACCTGGCCTGGTGGCAGCTGACCCTGCGTGCCTGCCAGTGGACCTTCGTGGGCCTGACCGTTATCGCTGCGGCCCTCCTGGTGCTGGATATTGCCAAGGAGAAGTTCCCCAAGAAGGCCGCACAGTGATCCGCAGCCTCCGGGAATCTTCCCCGAATGCACCGAATCAGTAACTGAACCCCTGTGCACACGGCGCTTTTGCAGCGCCGTGTGCATTTTCTGTTGCTTCACGTCGCAGAAATGAACATGAATCTGCGAAAAAGCTTGTCGAATACAAGGAGATGTGGTATAATATATAAAATATGATTGCAAAAGGGAGATGAAATGCCATGCTGCGACTTGCCATCGTCGATGACACGCCTGCGGATTCCGCTGCCCTGCGCGCGCTGGTGTCCGATTATTTCACGCGCAATGAACAGGCGTATATGATCCATGTCTTCGACACGCCTCTGGATTTCATCCGCAGCACCGAGAGCCATGACATCGTCTTCATGGACATCCGCATGGATAAGCTGGACGGCATTGAGGTGGCGCGCATCATGCGCAAGATCAACACCGACGCGGTGCTCATCTTCGTCACTCACATGGCCCAGCTGGCCATCAAGGGATACGAGGTGGATGCGCTGGACTTCATTGTGAAGCCGGCGGATCAGTTCTCCATCAATTATGTGCTGACCAAGGCCCTGACGCGCCTGGAAAACACCTCCAGCACCGTCTTCGCCCTGAAAACCTCCGACGGCATCGTCAGCCTTTCCTCCAATGACATCACCTATGTGGAGGTTTTTGACCATAATCTGGCCTACCACACCACCAAGGGCGTCTTCGAGGTGCGCGGCCGCCTGTCGGACGTGGTCAAGAAGCTCGATCCCAAGCGCTTCATCATGTGCAACCGCTCCTTCGTGGTCAACCTCCGGTATGTTTCCAGCGCCTGCAACGAGCACCTGGTCGTGGACGGGAAGAAGATCTACATCTCCAAATCCCACAGCAAGGAGATCATGAAGCACTTCTCCAACTTCCTGGGGGAGAACCTATGATGACAGACAGCTGGATCGTTCAGAACATCGACCACCGGATCTCCACGGCGCTGATCTTCTTCCTCCTGCTGCTCCTGCTGGGCAATGGCAAACGGCGGCAGCTGTATCCGCTGCGGATGCTCCTGTCCCTGCTGGTGCTGTGCGCGGTCAGCTGGGGCGTCCGCACGGTGACGGATGTGTACCTGACCGGCGCGGTGCTCCAGGGCCTGGGGCACTCGGTGCATCTGCTGGCGATGAGCCTTTTGTACATGGCTGCCTGTGCCTTCTGCTACGAGGCGACGCCGGTGGAGCTGATCTACCTGGATCTGCTGGCGCTGACCATCTTCAAGATCGCCTGGAACACCTTCAAGGTTTTTGCGGCCGGCGCAGCCATTTCCCGCGGTGCCGCGCTCTGGTCCACCTACAGCGTCATGGGCTCCGTCGTTTCTTACCTTACCTATGGCTCTGTCTGCCTCCTGACCAGCTACATCCACCGCCGCGTAGTCAGAAAAATGCCGGACGAGGCCGACATTCTGCCCATGTTCACCTCCTACGGTGCGTTCCTGTGCTGCCAGATCGTGCTGGAATTCTGCGGGCGTGTCTTTACGGCGGATGCATCGGCGCTCTTCCTGTATTACCTGTGCGCCCTCCTGTATACCCTCATCACCTATGTGGTGCTGCTGGTCATCAGCCAGCTGGCCTTCTACCGCCGGGATAACGAGGAGATGCACAACTTCATCCGCAACAAGATGCAGTACTACCGTATGAGCCGCGACGGCATCGTGTCCCTGCAGATCAAATGCCACGACCTCAAGCACCTCATTGCTGCCATCCGCACCCGTGCGGACTGGGAGAGCCTGGATGAGCGCATCCAACGCCTGGAGGACTCCATCATCGAATACGGCACCGTGGTCGAGTGCGGGCATGAGGGCATCAACATCGTCCTGACGGAGAAGAATATCCTCTGCAGCACCTGCGGCGTCAAGTTTTCCTATATTATTGACGGCACGCTCTTTAACTTCATGACCGAAACGGAGATCTACTCCCTCTTCGGCAACGCTCTGGACAATGCCCTGGAGAGCTGCTCCAAGGTGACGGACGCGGAAAAACGCGTCATCTCCCTCAAGGCTGCGCGGCGCGGCGATATGGTGGTGCTGCATGTGGAGAATTTCTTCGAGGCAGCGCTCAATATGGTGGACGGCATGCCTGTGACCACCAAAAAGGGCAGCGGCCACGGCTTCGGCCTGCGTTCCATCCAGCAGATCGCTGAAAAGTACAACGGCGTCGCCACCGTCCAGGCGGAGGGTAATATCTTCAAGCTCACCGTCCTTCTCCGCCCCGAAAAGGCGTAACATCAGCGCTCTGCTCCGGCCCCCTTCACGCTGCGTGAAAGGGGGCTTTTTGATGTCCTGCATGCAGGATATGGGAGAATACTTATGTTATTTGTACAGGAAACGCCGCGTTCACGGCGAAAATGTGTCGTGAACGCAGTGCGTGCAATTTAGCGACGATAGCGTCGGAATTCAAGACATTCCCTTTTCAAACGGGTATGCTTATGGTATAATGATGCCAGCTTGACAGGTAGGCAGCGCGCGCCAGCCTGTCAAAGACAAGAACGACCAATAAGGAGAATGCACATGAAGAGGATTCTGAGCCTGCTCATCGCTGCGATGCTGCTGCTGGGCATGGTCCCCGCGATGGCCGAGAGCGCCGTGGAGTACATCCCCGCGCCCTACACCGTGGCTGACCTGGAGTCTGCTAACGATGCTTACTTCCCCCCCGTTGTGTATGAGAACGAGAACGGCCCCTCCATCGGCGTGACCATGGTGGGCGTGCTGAAGGTTGACGGCCTGTACTTCAAGGACAGCAACAACAACCAGCAGCTGGATGCCTTCGAAGACTGGCGTCTGCCCTCCGCCGAGCGTGCCGAGGCGCTGGTGCTGACCCTGACCAACCACCAGAAGGCCGCCTTCATCTTCAACAACCTGTACATGAATCCCGTGGGCAAGACCCTGACTGCCATCACCAAGGAAGACGGCAGCATCGATCCCGCGCAGCTGATCACCGTGTACACCCCCGCTGAGGGCGAGACCGTTGGCACCATCCCCGGCGCTCCCGCTGGCATGGTCATGTCCGGCTTCTCCCTGCCCAATGACAACGACATCCTGGTGCTGGGCCTGCGCCACGCCGTGTACCGCGGCAGCCTGGGCTATGACGCCTCCGTCGTGTCTGCGATGAACAACCTGGCCAACCAGTACGCCGAGACCGCGGCTGTGCTGAATGGCGAGACCTTCCTGCCCTTCACCCTCATCTCCAACCCCATCAGCGCCGGCCACGTCAACAACATGGCTCTGTCCGCTGCCGTTATGGGCGACGTTGTGAACGGCGAAGGCTACAAGATGGTCGAGACCTATGCCGAGCTGGATCGTCAGATGTGGGTCTCCGTGGGTCTGCGTCAGATGTACGGCCCCCAGATCGACCTGTCCACCGATCCCCGCTGGGCCCGTAACTCCGGCACCTACGGCGAAGTGCCCGAGGTCGTTGCCGGCATCACCACCGCTCTGGTTTCCGGCTATCAGCAGGGCACCGACGGCGTGCAGCTGGAGGGCGTGAGCCTGTCCATCAAGCACTTCCCCGGTGACGGCGCTGCCGAGAACGGCTACGAGTCCCACACCTATCAGGGCCAGTGGCGTATCTACACCACCCCCGGCTCCCTGGAGAAGTACCAGCTGCCCGGCTTCCAGGCCGCTTGCGACGCTGGCGTTTCCTCCATCATGCCCTGCTACTCCCGCGATACCACCGATCCCCGCTCTGCTGAGCAGTCCTACCGCGGCGTCGTGATCCCCGTGGATCAGGTCGGTTCCGCTTACTCCGAGACCATGATGCAGACCCTGCTCATCGGCGCGATGGGCTTCAAGGGCTTCATCAACACTGACTCCGGCATCCTGTCCACCCAGACCTTCGGCGTGGAGACCCTGACCATGCCCGAGCGTTACGCCAAGCTGATCAACAACGGCGTGGGCGCCATCGGTGCTGGCTTCGAGTACTACCATGTTGAGACCGCTCTGGCTGACGGCCTGATCACCGAGGAGCAGCTGAATGCTGTCGTCGTGTCCCGCCTGGCCATCGAGATCAACCAGGGCCGCCTGGACAACCCCTACACCGACAATGCCGAGGCCGACGTGATCCGCGCTGCCAACACCACCGGTGAGGCTGCTGCCGAGATCATCTACACCTCTCAGCTGAAGTCCGTTGTTCTGCTGAAGAACAAGGGCAACGTCCTGCCCCTGAACGACACCACCAAGACCGTCTACATCGCCTCCTTCACCGGCAAGGGCGAGGACGAGAAGGTCCTGGCTTCCCTGACTGCTGAGTTCGAGGCCCGCGGCTTCACCGTCGTGGACGACGAGGACGAGGCTGACATCATCTACATCGATGTCGCTCCCACCTACAACGGCACCACCGGCTCCAACACCGCCATGGGCGTGATCGACCTGGTGGCTGAGGCTGAGGTTCCTGCTGTGCACACCAAGGCCCTGCGTCGTGACGGCGTGACCCAGGCAACCCAGATCCCCACCGGCGAGCTGATCGAGGTCACCACCGTTGAGGATGTGGACGAGATCGCTGAGCTGGCCGAGGGCGCTCACGAGCGCGGCGCGATCGTTATCGCTGCCATCAAGGTCACCCAGCCCTGGATCCTGACCAACCTGGAGCCCCACGTGGACGGCCTGATCGCCCAGTTCGGCGTGCCCGAGAAGGCTCAGATCGCCGTCGTCACCGGTGAGTACAATCCCACCGGCAAGCTGCCCATCACCATGGTCAGCTGCTACGACGTCATCGCCACCAACTGGGAGTACCTGGAGGACGGCCGCATCTACGAGATCTGCGTGTCCCCCAACGACGTCCCCGGCTATGACAAGGATCAGTACATCGATCCCGCCATCCTGGAGAACGTGCCCGGCGGTTCCTACGCCTACTGCGACTCCGAGGGCAACTACTACAAGGCTTGGTTCGGTCTGAGCTACTGAGATTGAATCCTTCGGTGCGGGCCTGACGGCCTGGCTGTCAGGCCCCGCCCCGATTGATCGCACATGATGCACCAGGCATGCCCAGCGCGAGCCGGAGAGATCCGGTTGGGTGTGCCTGGTGCGTTCCTTTTAGTCCCGGGACGCAAGCGTGTGTGCTCCCGTCGGGAGCATACGCTCCTGCGCCCCAATAAAACGAAAACGAGGTGCCGACGATGAAGAAACTGAACGCCCTGCTGTGCCTGCTGCTTTGTCTGCTGCTGCCCCTGTCCCTGGCCTGCGCCGAGGAGACGGTGGTCGCAACCGTCAACGGCGAGGCTGTCACCTATGCCGACTATGCCGCCATCGAGAGCGCTTACCTCTACCAGTATCAGCTGGCCGGCGCCGACCTGACGGACCCCGCGGCCTATGCCTATGTGCAGGACCTGGCGCTGACCTATGTGATCCAGCAGCGCCTGGTGGTGCAGGATATGCGGGCCCAGGGCTGTTTTGACTTCACTGCCGAGGAGGAGGCCTGGTGCCTGGAGCAGGGCCATCTCTCCTGGGAGAAGGCCCTGGCGGACGTGGGCGAGATGCTGCGTGCGGAGGTCGGCCTGGAAGAGGACACTGACATGACCGAGGCGGCCCTGGCCTACGCTGCAAATCTCGGCGTGACCGAGCAGACCTATGTGGAGGAGTACCGCATGCAGCTGGCGACGACGAAGTACCACGGCTGGCTGGTGGGCGGCGAGGGCGTCAGTGCGGCGGAGGTCAACGAGGTCTACGAGCAGCGCGTGGCGGCCAGCAAGGCCCTGTATGCACAGGACGTGGCGGCCTTCGAAAGCGCCATCGCGTCCGGTGCGGAGGTTTGGTTCATGCCCCTTGGCTACCGCGCCGTGCTGCAGATCCTGCTGCCTGCCGAGGGCGCGACCAACGAGGAGCGCCTGGCAAGCGTGCAGGGTACCCTGGCGGAGATCAACACGCTGCTGGAGGCGGGCGAGCCCTTTGCGAACCTGATCGCCCTCTACGGCACGGACGCCAACTTCAGCGACCCTGCCTTCTACCAGACGGGCTACAGCGTCCACCCGGATTCCATCATGTGGGATGAGACCTTCGTGGCTGCGGCCTTCTCTCCGGAGATGGCGGCCCCCGGCTGCTGGAGCCAGCCCTTTGCCAGCGAGCTGGGCGTGCACATCCTCTTTTATCTCGGCGACGTCCCCGGCGGCCCGGTGGAAATGACCGAGGAGGTCTACGACGCCCTGGCTTACGTCATCTACACCCAGAAGACCCAGGAGGCCCTGACCCAGCGCATCCAGACCCTGACGGATACGGCGGACGTCGTCCTCCACTGAGGCTGAACAACAAATAAGGATATTCACGTTTTCATAGGGAAAAGTCGCGTCATGCGAGTGGGAAGCCGCTTTCGCCCGCCGAAAGCGGCGCAAAGGCGCTGGGGGAAAACTAAAAGAGTTTTCCCCCCGTCCCCCTCCTGCCCCCAAGGCGTCGGAAAGCGGCTGCATTTGGGGCGGCTCGGGTTGCGGAGGGTTGCTTGAATTCAAAATCAAAAGGACGCAACCCTCCGCAAATTCGCCGCATCGTCCCCTTTGGGGCTCCGGTGCAGCCGCAATAGCAGGGAAAGGAATACCGCCCGGCACTCATTCATATCCCCTGGTTTTCCGTGAAGAGAGACAAAAAAAGCGGCATGACTGCAGCAAATGCGGTCATGCCGTTTTCTTTTCATTTGAGAAGCCTTATCCCAGTACGACGTCCAGCACCATCATCACCGAAAAGCCGACAGCGAACAGCACCGTGCCGATGTGGCTGTGCTCGCCCTCGCTCATTTCCGGGATCAGCTCCTCCACCACCACGTACAGCATGGCGCCGGCGGCGAAGGAAAGCAGGTAGGGCAGCGCCGGCAGGATGAAGCTGGCGGCCAGCAGCGTCAGCAGCGCCCCCAGGGGCTCCACCACGCCGGAGAGCGCGCCCATCAGGAAGGCCCGGCGGCGGCTCATGCCCTCCTCCCGGAGCGGGATGGAGATGATGGCGCCCTCGGGGAAATTCTGGATGGCGATGCCCAGGGACAGCGTCAGCGCGGCGGCTCCCGTCACTCCGGCGTCGCCGCTGAGCATTCCCGCCAGCACCGCGCCCACGGCCATGCCCTCCGGCAGGTTGTGCAGCGCCACGGCCAGCACCATCATCGACGTACGCTTCAGGCTGCAGGGCATGCCCTCGGGGCAGGAGGCGTTCTGATGCAGGTGGGGGACGATCTTGTCCAGCAGCATCAGGAACAGGAAGCCCAGCCAGAGTCCCGCCAGCGCGGGCAGGAAGGCCAGCGTCCCCATGGCGGAGGCTTGCTCCATCGACGGGATGATGAGCCCCCACACCGACGCGGCAACCATCACGCCTGCGGCAAAGCCCGTCAGCGCCCGCTGAAAGGTGCGGGGCAGCCCCTTGCGCACAACGAAGACGCTGGCAGCGCCCAGGGTGGTGCCCAGGAAGGGAACGAAGATTTCGCGGATGATCTCAAACATCGGCGGTACACCTCGGTTTCTGCGTTATGTGTCGATATCAGTATACCACGCGGGGACAGTAGACGAAACCCCCAAAATCGCAAAAAACCGCCCGGCGGATACCGGACGGTCTTTATACAGGTCAAACAGGTCACAGGGGGGACAGATCAGTTCAGCGAACGCAGGAACGCATCCAGGATGCTCAGGGCGGTCGCCTTGTCGCGGGGGCTGCAAGCCTGCAGGCGCGCCAGAACGTCCGCCTCGCTGGCAGCACCCTCGGGGGCCTCGGTGAGGATATCATCCGGGGTGATATGCAGGGCGCGGCATATTGCCATGATCGATTCGATGCTGGTGTTCACTTCGCCGCGCTCGATCTCCGCATAGGTATTAATGGAGAGTCCGGAGGCGTCCGCAACCTGCGCCTGGGTCAATCCATTACGCTTGCGGATCGAAAATAACTTCTCTCCGATGGAGCGCAAACCATCGACGATCATCCAATCACCACCTTCCTGGCTATCCACTACAAGTATAATGCACAATAAGGTTGACATACATATAGAATGCTGGTAAAATACAACCAGCATCATGGTGAAATAAGGAGAGCAATATACATGCTGTACAAACTGATGGGCAAGCGGATTCGTGAGAGGCGGAAGAACATGCAACTGACGCAGCAGGCGCTGGCGGATCAGATCGATCTTTCGGCTTCCTTTCTGGGGCATATTGAGCGCGGCACGCGGGTCTTGAGCGTGGATACGCTGGTGAAGCTGTGTACGGCGCTGAGAATGTGCCCCAACGAGCTGTTGGGCATGGATTATATGGAGATGACGCCGCAGATGCCTGACCGGCTGCGCATGTTCAGCCAGGCAGTTTCGCAGGCGGTGATGGATATTGCCCGGCAGCACTTTGATGATGGTGACGCTGAGGAAGAATAAGCAGCAGTCAGGAGATGGAGCCGTCTGACCTTGGGGTCAGGCGGCTTCAGACTGTCAAAAAAGTGATGATTCGGCACATGGGGCTCTTCACAGTTCCTGCGGCTGCCGCTCAACAAGCAAGGAAGCAATGCGGCGAATTTGCGGTGGATTCCTTCCGCTTTAGCGGAAATTCAGGGAATCCACCGCAACCCGAGCCGCCCCGGGTCGTAGCCGCGCGACCTACATACAAGAAAGCAGAGGGGTCTGGGGGCTGCGCTTTTCGCAGCCCTGATAGGAAAAAGCGGCTTTGCGCCGCTTTCGCCGTCGAAAGCGGCATCTCGCATGCTCTGCGTTGCTGCTGAAATGGCGTTCTTGAAAAATCTTTAAAGATCAATGCCTGTTACTGTATATGGGGCTTTTTGACACGCTGGAGCCGTCTGGCCTTGGGGACAGGCGGCTTTTCTGTGTGCTTCAGTACTCCATCGCCCTGTCTGAATCCTCCGTGCCGGGGGTCGTGGGGTCAATGATGACGCCCAGGGCGGTCAGCAGCGTCAGCAGGGCTGTGACGGCCTGCATCACCGTTGCCTCCGTCAGCGTGGGGGCGACGTCCATCAGGGCCAGCACGTCAAACACAAAGGCGACCACCGTCGCCAGCAGGGTCGTGAGCCACACGCGGTTGCGCAGGCGCACCTTCCAGTTGATTTTCATTCTTTCTGGTTTTTCCTCTCTTATTGCATTGGTCGGTCAGGGGTTGACGGCGCGGGGGCGGTGATAGCCCTTCAGGTCGCGCACGTCATGCTCCACCTCGTCCATGCGGCCCTCCAGGCGGAAGGTGCGCTCGACGATGCGGTTATGCTTGCTGACCTCCTCCTCCAGGCGCTTGAGGCGGTAAGAGGTCAGTGTGGAGGTGGTGATGACGCCCATCAGGCTTCCCAGCAGGGTGCACAGGCCGGAAATGAGCGCCACCAGCACGGCGTCAGGCATTTTTCCCACCTCCTTCATCTTCTTCGTCTTTTTCACCCTCCAGGGCGGCCCAGGTGAGGGGGCCGACAATGCCGTCCGCCTCCAGGGCACAGGACCGCTGGAAGGTTTTGACGCACCGGCGGGTCACGGGGCCGAAGATGCCGTCGGCCTCCAGGTCATAGCCCAGAAGCTGCAGACGCTGCTGCAGCCGGGTCACGTGGGCGCCCGTATCGCCCTTGCGCAGCAGGGGGCAGTCGGCGGGGCTGGCGGCTTCCACGCCCAGGGGCTCGGCCTCCGCGAGAATGCCCCAGTACTTCCATTTGCCCAGCTTCGTGTCGGCGCGCACGCACATGCCGTCGGTGGAGGCATGGACGATGCGCAGGGGATCGATGGCCGTTACCAGGCCGATGTGGCAGAAGTCGCCCAGGTTGTCGCGGAACTTCGCTGGGGTCTTTTCCTTCCACTTGAACACGGCCATGCCCGGGCGCAGCTCCGTCCCGTCTTCGATGGGGCCTTTCTCACACAGATGCTTGCGCCAGATGGTGTTGCTGCCGTGGTAGATGCTCTTCTTCTGCAGGCGGTAGGCGCGCACGAACATGCCGGAGCAGTCGATGCCCCGTTCGTCGTTGCTGCCGGGGGAGGCATAGGGCCAGCCGATGCAGCTTTCAAAATCGGCAATGAGCTGCCGGGTGTCGATCATGGGATCAGTCCTTTCTGTTGATATGCTTATTCTTTTGGCTCTTCACGGAAAGTCAGGGAATGGTATGTATGGCATGGCACAGACCCCTTCACTGCCAGGGCGGCTGCACCGGAGCCTCAAAGGGAATGCTGCGGCGTCTTTGCGGAGGGTTGCGCCCTTTTTCCTATTCATTCAAGCAACCCTCCGCAACGTCGCCGCCCATGCATGCAGCCGCCTTTCCGACACCTCGGGGACGGGAGGGGGACGGGGGGGAAACTCCGGTAGTTTTCCCCCAGCGCCTTTGCGCCGCTTTCGGCGGGCGAAAGCGGCTTCCCACCTACATTGTTGGTCATTCCCTAAGAATACGTGACGAACCTACTTTTTCGATAACCTTCAGCTTGATGGTGGTGTTGACGGCGCCCTGGTCAGGGTAAATGGACAGATAATGCCGCCCGACGTCAATGACGCCCAGGTCGTCACGGCGCAGATAGGGCAGGGCGTCAAAGCGGCCGTCGTGGTAGACCAGGTCGCTGACGGCGTTGCCGTCCACGCGCACGCCCACCACGCGCACGCCTTCGTCCGCATCAAAGGTCATGGTGCAGGACAGCACGGCGGCCCAGTCCTCCACGCGGAAGTAGTGGACGATGGGGGAGGCGGATGTTCCCTCGGCGCGGTTGTGGACGGTGATATCGGTGACGCGGCCGCCGATGACGCGGCTGGCGGTGACCTCCCGCAGGAGATCGGCGATCTCGTCCGACGCGTCGCTGATGCGGTTGCACAGCGTCAGCGTGACGCGCCCGGGCTGACCGATGACGTCCGGGTGGGTGATGGCGATGATGCGCTCGTTCATGAGCAGCGGGACGTCCGGCAGCGCCAGGCGGCACAGGCGCCCCAGACGGAAGCTGTCGGCAGTCTCGCCTGTGACGGGGGAGAGGTCAACGGCGTCGGCGGTGATGCTGACGGCGGGGGCGCTGTGGCGATCCAGGTACTTTTCAGCCACGGCCAGCAGGGTCGGCGTATCAAAAATGCTGCCGGCGGTGAAGGTGCGGGCGATGCAGCCCCATTCCACCATGGCCGGGGAGTCCAGGTGATCCTGGCCGGTCAGGGGCGTCAGGGAGATGCGGTCAGCGCCCTGTCCTGCGCCGTAGGGATACACGCGGGTACACAGCGCGGAGGCGTCCGTCACGATGCGCAGGGACGACAGGTTGCGGCTCAGGCGGCCCTCGCAGGCGTCTGCGTCGCCCATGGCCCGCAGGTGCAGCGTCCAGGGGCGAGTCTGCTGATCGAAAACGAGCATCAGGCCGTCGGGCAGCAGCTCCACCAGCTGCAGGAAGGTGGTCAGCAGGTTCTGGCAGCCGCAGGTGAAGAGCACCAGGGCGGAATCAGAGACGGCCACGTCTCCCAGCGTCCAGCAGGGCTCCGGCTGGTGGGCCAGCAGGGCGGAGATCACCTCCCGCGCAGTGCCGGTGATGCTCATGGCCGGCACAACGCCGTCGGCCAGGGTGACCAGGGAATGCTCCAGACGAAGGAGGCGTGTCTGACCGGGCTGGTCTTCGATCTCCGTCACGCGGAAGATGCCCGCGCTGCCCGTGGGGCTGTACAGCTCCACGAGGTCGCGGACATGCACCGCCGGGCCATCTGCCGCCAGGGTCATTTCCGCCGTGGACAGGGGCTGAAGGGTCATTTCGAGCCGCAGCCGGGCGGGGGCGAGGCGGCAGCGCTCCGTGCCGTCGGGGCTGAGCAAACGGGGCAGGCGTACGCTCACAGCAGCCGCCCCCTTGCATGAAAGACGGCCTGCACATTTCCGTCCGCCGAGACGGAAACGGGCGTGGCCGCGCCGCTGTCCGCCAGCAGCAGGTCGGCGGACTCGCCCGTGCGGTGCATCAGCACGCTTGAACCGTCAATGGTGCAGCGCAGCGGTGCGGCGGAGGCGTCCACCGTCAGAACCGAACCGGGGGCCAGGGCAATGCCGGTGAAGGTCATCTGCGTGCTGCCGCAGGCAAGGGTCACGGCGGTGACGGTGGAGGCGCCGGTGTTGGTCACGTCGCAGGAAACGGGGGTTTCGTCCGCATCGCCGGGCAGGGTGAGTACGGCCTCGCTGCCGGTGAGGACGCAGGTTTCCTCAGCCTGCTGCCAGAAGGGGATCTCGCAGGCGGTCAGGTCGATCTGCACCACGTCCGACCAGGCCAGGGCGGAGAGCATGGGCAGCGTGTCACACATGACCTGCAGCTGCTGGCCGGGGCGGTCGGAGGTGGTCAGGACGCCGCCGGGATCAGCCCAGGCGTGGAGCTTCTGCAGCAGGGCGCGGCGGCGGGCGGGGTCATATTCGGGGATGACGAAGCTGATGCGCACCGTCAGGCTCTCCCGGACGCGGCTGAGGAGCCGCAGGCCGTGGCGGATGGTGGGCACTGTCGCCACGCGGCGGCGCGGGGGCAGCTCCGTCACGTCTGTCACCCGCAGGGCGGGATCAATGCTTTCGGGGGATACGCCGTTCAGGGCGCAGGAAAAACGCGGGGTCAAGGGGTGTACCTCCTTTGTCGGGCGCGGCGGGCAATGGCGTCGGAGACGGCCTGGATCAGCTCCTCCTGTCCGCCGCTTTTCTCTGTGGGCGGTGCTTCAGCGTCCGCCGTCCCCGGCGCTGCGTCAGGCAGCGCGGCGACAGAGGCGGGCAGCGGATACACGGCCACCGTGGGAAATGGTGCTGAAGTCAAGATGCAACCTCCTTCAGGCGGTGATGAATGTGATGGATGACGTCCTCTGCCGTGGGATGCGGTGCTGACGGCGCGGGAAAGAGCGTCTGTGCATCCGGCAGGGACGCATCGCCGGTGATGCGCCAGAGCAGCTGCAGGCCGTACATGCGCTGGGCCTCCCGGCGGCGATGCTCGCCGACCAGCAGCGCGGCGCATTCCGCCGTGGGCGTCACGGTGCAGCGCGTCAGCACGGACAGCAGCTCCTGGGGCGTGCATTGTCCGCAGAGGTGAAAAAAGGCCAGCGCCTCCCGGGGGAAACGCTGGCGCAGGGTCGTTGGGGCAGGGGGCTCACCGCAGCCCAGCAGGGTCATGGCGCGGCGGGCGTCGTCCGGGTGCCTGGCCATGGCGGCGGCCAGGGGGGCGCGGTCTGCCTCCGGGTCGCGGGAGATGCTCTCCAGCGCGAGGCGAACGTCGGGGTCGGCGGCCATCCGGCACAGGGGCGGTACCAGCGCGCACAGCTGCAGCAGCGTCATGCCGTCACCTCCGGCAGCCACAGCAGGCGGCAGGGAACGCCCGACTCCTGCGGGTGACGCTTCTGCGCCATGAGGGTGAAGGGCATTTCCCCCAGGCCGTCCGGCGTGGCATGAAAGACGAGGCCGCCGGTGGAAATGGGGCGACGCAGATGAATGGCCAGCAGGCCGCCGCCCATGTCGCCCACCCAGCAGACGTCGCCGGAGCTTTCCGGCACGGGCGTGGGCTCGGGCACCATCACCGTGCGTCCGCCGGTGACGGCAAATTCGGGAATGTTCAGCAGCAGGGCCGCATTGGCGGGGCTGATCTCCATCAGTGTGCCGCTCAGCGTCACCTCCCAGCGCCCGACGAGGGTTTCGCCCTCCGCCGGGGTGCGATGGCCGCCGGTGGCGTCCACCATGCGGGGGACGCAGCGGAATATGCAGCCGGATCTGGTTACGCCCAGGCGGTGCTGCTCCTTTTCCAGCAGCTCCGCCAGGACGGCGGCCGGGTCAGCAGCCAGCAGCGCCGCATCCAGATTTGTGCCGCGCAGCAGCACGCCCTCACCCAGCTGCAGATGGCCCGGGGTGCAGGCATGCAGGGGATCAAGCATGGACGTCGCCTCCCATCATGCGCAGGTCAAAGGGGATGCGCACCCCCAGCGCCCCGTGGGAGGTCACCCACTGCAGATCGGCATGGCGGCAGCGGGTCAGCAGCGCCAGACCGCCCGCCAGAGGGAGCTTCAGCCCGGCCGGGGGCACCAGGGCGAGGAGGTCATCGGCCATGCTCAGGCGGCGGGCCATGCCGCAGCCTTGTGCAGGCCAGCCGGTCAGCGTCACCCGGCCCAGCCTGTGAAGGCTGGCGGCGGGGATGATCTCCATGGTCACATAGGGGAAGGCAGCGTCCGGCGGCACGGCGTCGGCGGCCCAGGCGGTGAACCCCGCCGATGCCAGCAGTGCGGTCAGGCGGCGGTAGATTTCCGTCAGCATCACAGCTGCACCCCCTCAATGGGTACCTGGGCAAACTGCAGGCCGGAAAACGCCGGGGTGCGCATGCCGTCCGACGCGCCTTTCACCCGCCAGAGGCTTCCGTCGCGCTCGCGCTGCACCCAGTCGCCGGGGAGGAGGGTCACGTCGGTTTCGTGCAGCAGCATGGGCGTCATGCGCAACGCCGCGCGGCCCCCGGGGGAGATTTCCTCCCCGCAGGTGTGGGTCAGCGCGCCCCGGAAGCATGTCACCGGGGTGAATTCGGCACATTTCCCGCCCAGCCCGTCGGCCGAGGCGGTGCGCTCCATGAGCGTGAAGGGCTCGAAGTAATCCGTCAGCATCACAGGCTCACCTCCGTGTACATGCGGGTGAAGGGAGCCAGGGAGGCAGCGAAGACCTGCGTCCAGTCCCGGGGCTCCTGCCTGCGGGCGTATTCACCGAAGCTCTCGCTGGTCATGGTGGGGTCATCATGGCGGCGGGCCCAGGCGGCAATTTCGCAGCACAGGCGGATGAAGCCGGGCGGGGGCGTCAGCAGGTAGATGCGGCCTTCCCAGGCGGCGTTCCCGTCCGTGCCGGAGGGGATGGGGATGCTGCCGAACTCGTCCAGCTGGTGAATCCCGGCCAGGGGCCCGCTCAGAATGGCGATCCAGTCCCCGGGGCCGAAGCATGCCTCCGGCATCAGGCGGCCCTCCTTTATCAGCCATGCGCCGTCGATGCAGCCGGAAATAAAGTGGTTGCGGACGTGACGCATCACGTCCGGAATGGTCACGGTCATCTTGATTCCATGTCCTCCTTATACAGAATAGGGAGGCCGCCGCTGCCGGAGGCCTCCCTGGGGGTGGGGAAAGATCAGTCGGTGATGGTGTACACGCACACCGCGGCGGGCTGGATGACCTTCGCGCCGCTCAGGCACAGGCCCTTCACGCCGTCGGCAAAGCCACGTTCGGGACGGTAGGCGTCCACGCGGGTGATCTGGTTGGCAAAGGTGACGGCCTCGGGGGTCATGGCGATGATCTCGCTCGTCAGGTCGCCGCTGATGTACAGGTCAAAACCGGCTGCGCGGGCCACGGAGCCCTCGCACAGGCGATGCGCCGCGGCGCTGGAGCCGGTGATGAAGCGCTGATCCAGCAGGAGATCGGTCTCCAGCTGCGGGGGCAGCACCAGCTTGCGGCCCGCGCGGGGAACGCCGGCCTTGTCCATCTCGCCCTTGATCTCCAGGATCAGCGCGTACAGGCCGGCCTCGGGGATGGCCTTGCTGACCTTCTTGCCCGCACCCTCGCGGATGACGGAGAGGATGTAGCTCTCTGCATCGCTGGCCAGGCGGGCGGCGGCGTTGCGCATGGCGGCGTCCATCAGGTCGGCGCGGGCCTGGACGGCGTCCACGTCGTTGATGAAGAAGTTGTAATACGCGCCGTGGTCGATGGTGAGGGTGGTGTCGGCGCCGGAGAGCTCCTCGGGGTCGTCGATGGCCACGGAGGGGTCGTAGGGCTTCACGGTGATATCATTGATGGTGTTGATGTGCACCGTGTCGCCCCACTGGCGGATTTCGCCCTCGTAGTTGCGGTTGCACAGGGTACCGAAGACCAGCGCGTGCTGCAGCTTGTCCTGCAGGCGGGCGCTCCAGAGCTGGGGAATGAAGTTGCTGATAGCCATTGTTGTTTTCCTCCTGATGATAATGATGATTTAGTTGCGGTTCATGAGCGCCGCACAGATGGCGCTCCAGTTTTCGTTGATCTCCCCGGCGGACATGGCGCGCACGTCCTCCAGGGTCAGGGATGCGGCGGAGATGGGGGGCGCAACGGGGTCGGTGGGCAGGCTTTTTGCCTCGGCAAAGAAGCCGGGGTACTGCTGGCGCACCGGGGCCAGGACGGCGGCTGCGTCCTTCAGGCCGGAGCCCTCCCAGTCCTCCTCGTTGGTGGTGACGGCCAGGGCCAGCAGCGGCACGGCGGCTTCATTGGCCCCGGCGGCAGTCAACTCCTGGCGGATGACGGCCTGCCGGGCGTCGCGGACGCGCTGGGCGTCCACCTCCCGGCGGTAGGCGTCAAATTCGGCGCGCAGGGCGTCCATTGCGGCCGTGTGGGCATTCAGGACGCGGGCTGCGTCTTCTTCGGTCAGCTGCATTTCCTGCAGCAGTTCACGGGTCAGGGACGTTTTTCGTCCACCTCCTTGCGGTCGGGCGAGGCCAGAAGTGCATCGGCGGCCTCGTCGCTGATGTAGGGGTTCAGCCGCAGGGCGGTCTCGCGGTCGATGTCCCCGCGCATGGCGGCGATGTCGGCCACGGTCTCCGATTCGTTGGCAATGGTCTGGCGCTTGAAGCGGATGTCCGTACAGGGGCAGCCCAGCAGGCTCGTCACGCCCATGATGAACTGCCGCACCTGCCATTCAAAGCGGTCGGCTTTCAGGTTCAGGTTGGCGGCGGAGACGCGGATGGCCACGTTCGTCAGGCTGGAGCCCGTCAGAGCCGACATGTCCAGGGCCATGTAGTCCTGATACAGCGCGCGCTCCAGCATCTCCAGCGCAGCGCGGCGGGCGGCGTAGGGCACCTCGATGGTGCGGGGCTCGGCGGTGGAGCCGCTGCACGTGCCGTCGGAGATGTTCGCCACCGCCTTCACGCGGCTGATCTGCTCCAGGAGCTCCGCCACCTCGTCCAGCGTGCCGCCGAAGTTGTTCAGCACCCAGTACACGTCGTTGGCGCGGTCCAGGTTGTCTGCGAAGTCGGAAAGGATGGCGTCGTAGGCGTCGATCTTGGCGCGGATGGCGGGAGTGAATTCGCTTCTTCCCTCCGCGTTGGCCCTGAGGGGGATCAGCGGCAAGCGGCCATAGCCCGGCTGCACGGTGACGCTTTCGCCCATCACATCCCGGCGGACGCTGCGGCGATAGGGCTGGCAGGCCGTCACCGGCACAAGGGCTTTGCCCTCCTTCCGGTAAACGGTAACGCCCTCGTCGGCAAAAACGCGCAGATACTGGGGCCTTTCCGGTGCGATCTGCCAGAACTGCACGCCCAGGCGCATCTCGCCCGTCATTTCGTCCAGCAGCGGGAAGAAGCCGCTCGTGGGGTTCTTCGCCATTTCGATCACCTCCAGGTGATCCGCGTTCCAGTAGCCCCAGGCGCAGCCGTGCAGCAGGGCTTTTTCGCCCAGGTGCTCCAGCTGGTGGTCAAAGTCCGCGCCCAGGGAGCTTTTTACATGCTCCGGCAGCGTCACGCCTTCGGACAGCAGGAACTGGTTCTGCTGCGTCACGAAGCGGAAAAGGAAGCCGCTGCCGATGCGGTTGCCCACCACGTCCTCGGTGGCTGCGCGGATGCGCCTGCGCCCCTGGGCGTCGCGGGTCTCAGTCTTGCGGGCGCGCAGGATGGTCTTGCGGGCCACGCGGGTGTTCTCGCCCCGGAAATAGCTGTCCGCCTCCAGGGCATGCAAAAAGCCGTGCGACGCCTTGAAGCGCTGCACGGCCTGCAGCAGGAGCTCCTCCCGGCATTCCGATGCCAGGTAGTCCTGCCAGGTCACGGTGGTAAACATGGGTCATTTCCTCCTTCGGGGGATTCGTGCCGGGCGATGATGCGCAGCAGGGATGCGGCGCTGTCCGGCGCGTCATCGTGGGCGGCGTGTTCGTTGTAGTCGAGGATCTGATGCAGCCAGGCGCGGTCGGTGCCCTCAGCGAGGATGACGCGGGGCCACCACCTTTTCAGCCAGGTGACGATCTTGATGTGCTTGTTCGTTCCCTCGTGGTAGACGCGCACAGGGAGGCCCCTGCGCCGCATTTCCCTGGCCAGCGCGCCCTTGTCGGCGTTGCTTTCCACATAGACGGGGGCGCATTGCAGGCGGTTGCACTCGTCGGCGATTTCGCTCAGCACCTCCTCGGCGGATTTCCGCCAGAGTCTGCCGTAGAGGATCACGCGCCCGTTTTCGATGCGTCCGCAGGTCAGAGCCGTGCAGTCGCCGCCGCCATAGGCAGCGTCCACATGGGCGAAGCCGTCCCGCAGGAGGGCGGCCGGTGCGTCCGTCTCCGGCGAGGATGGGAAAAGCGCGTCCTCAGCGGCAATGTGCTTCAGCTCGTAATTGGCTGCGAACAGCGAGGGGGCGAGGAACTGCTGCAGCCTCTTGAGGTAGGCCGGGCTCAGCAGCCCTGTCCGGTAGCAGTCGTAGCAGAAAATACGGGGCATCCGGCTGATGGCGTCCTCCGGGTGCCAGGGAGTACCGCAGTTGATGATGCGTCCGCAGGGATTGCGGATATTCTGCAGCTCCTGGTAGATCTGCCGCGTGCGTTCGCGCTCGGCGGCGGATAGGCGGTCGGTCAGGTTCACGATGTCATCGGTGATCACCACGTCCGCATGCTTGCCCGTCAGCGACCCGCCGGTGCCCAGTCCCATCAGCTGCACCGCGCCGCGCATGGCGCTGTAGGCGCCGGTGTGCACGGTGAACATGTCGCTGCGGCAGATGGTCACGGGCCTGCCGTAGATCACCTCGCTCAGGTACTGCAGCGCGTCGCTGCGCAGCAGCATCTTCACCTGCCGCAGCACCTCTGTCACATCATCGTCCGTCTTGCGGAGGAAGATGATGTTGCGCATCGGGTACAGCAGGATCATCGCCGCCATTGCAAAGGCCAGACAGGTCGTCTTGTAGCTTCCGCGGTGGGCCAGCAGGGTCATGTCCTCCCGCCCGCAGATCATCTGCTGCATCCACCGACCGTGCAGCCCGTCCGTCAGGCGGTCAAGGCCGCACCAGCGCGCCACCCGCGCAGGCTGCGTCATCAGCAGGCGGATCGCCGCCTTCTGTGTCGGGGTCAGGCTCATCATAGGCTGCCGCGATTCCTGCCACCGTGTCCATGATCTCGGTGATCAGCGTCGGATCATATCCGCTTTCCTCCCTGGGGGTCAGCAGGCCGTGGTGCTTGGCCAGCATATCCGCCGCCTTCAGCTGATCGGATTCCTTTTCGCCCGTGTGCATCAGCCGGGTCACCACCTGCAGCACCTCCTCGGGCGTCGCCGCACCATTGTCCGCCGGCGCGTGCTGTCCGTGCGGCATCCTTCATCCCTCCTTTCCTATTTGTTGGTACAGAAAAGGCGCCCCACGCAGGGAGCGCCAGATGCGGAAAGAACGTTTGTTCTTGTTTTCCGCGATACCATCATAACATGGGAGCTGTGATAATGCAAGCTAATCTTTGCTAATCTTTGTTCGTCTGTGTTAGCCGGTGATAGTCCGTGACAGCCTGTGATAGCCGGTGTTGATCAGCCGGCCTGCGCCATGTACTGATTGCGGATCTGGTTGATCCTGCACCGGCTCATGCACATGCTCCTGGCGATGTCCGCGTCCGTCTCCGCCTGCAGGTAATACCCGCGGATCACCATGAATGTCTTCGGGTCCCCGATGCGGGAGATCACCTCGAAGACCGGGCCGGTCAGCGCAGCCAGCTCGTCTCGCTTGCGTCCGATTCGCTCCAGGATCCCCTCCGCTGCCTGCAGCGCTGCCGCTGCCGCGTTGTTTGTGCCGGGCATGGCGTCAAGCTGTGCGGCCGTGAGCCCACGGGGCGTTCCGCTGCCGCCTGTGCGCTCCAGCGCAGCCATCAGCTCCTGCAGGTCGATCATCGCTGCACGGTACGCCGTCAGCACCTCTTTGTTGGTCATATCTGTCACCCTCCTTCAGGTGTTGTGTTATCAAAAGGGGAACAAAAGTTCGTTAACGAACCTACGGTTATTATAATGTGCCATAAGGTTTATGTCAAGTGGGAAAATAAACTTTTGGATATTGCAAAAATGAATCGCAGGTTATATAATGGAAGCGAGGTGATCCTATGTACGCAGAACGCATTCGTATGCTGCGCCTTCGGGCAGGGCTTTCCCAGCAGGAGCTGGGGCGTCAGCTGGGTGTCTCCGCCGTCGCCGTTGGCAAGTGGGAGCGCGGCCAGACCCAGCCGGACATCCGCTCCCTGACCCGCATGGCGGACATCTTTGGCACCACCATTGATGACCTATGCGACCACACGGTTTCCCAGAGTGTGCCGGAGAGCTCCAATGTAGCCGTCATGACCCGCGCCTTCCGCCAGCTGACCCCGGAGGAGCAGGAGAAGTACATCGCTGTGGGCCGTGCGCTCTTCGCCCATGCCTTTGGCGATGCGGAGGAATCGCTGTGACTTCCGCGGAGAGACAGGCGGCTCTGATGGCTGCCCGGGTCCTGCTCAAACGGCGGACGGCTGCCCTTCCTGTTGATCCGCTGGCCATCCTCCGCGCCTGCCGCGATACCCGCGTCTACACCCGTGAGGCAGCGGTGGAGGCGCTCAATCTCCCGCCTGACGACCTCCTCCGTCATGAGGATGCCGTCACACTCCGCATGTCCGTGGGGGAAAAGGTACATTATGTTGTCATCTACCGCGTGGATGGCAACCCGGCGCGGCTGCGCTTCACGCTGGCTCATGAGCTGGGGCATCGGCTGCTGGGGCATACAGGAAGCACCCCGGCGGAGGAAAACGCTACGGACAGCTTCGCCAGCCATCTGCTCTGTCCGGAGCCCGTCGTGCGCCGCCTTCGTGCCCTTTCGGCGGACGATGCTGACGCGGCTGACCGCATTGCGGTCGCCTGTTATGTGTCCCGTTCCTGCGCCCGCATGGCCCTTCGCCGTCCTGCTGCCGGACTTCCGCCGGATACGGCTGCTGCCCTGGATGACCTCCTGGCACCCTCCCTGCCGGGATGATGATGTTACAGGCGCTGTGTTTCCTCCTCCAAAACCCGAACGTTTACTGATGACAGTCGCTGTATTGGCCGCCCCAAAAGCGGAATGGCGGCTGTTTTCTTTGGGATGAATGTTCGCGAACAGAAAAAGAAGCGAAAAAAAGCGCAAAAAAGAGAAAAAGAGTGTTGACAAAGCTTTTGGGACGTGATAATATAAACAAGCTTGCTCACGCGGGAGACCGCGGCGGGCGGGCACTGAACCTTGAAAACGATA
>JAFXDB010000015.1 GCA_017516305.1 Clostridia bacterium
CACCCTCACGCAGATGAGCCTGCCCTGCCGCGGCTTTGCGGACGGGGCTGCTTTCCGTGCAGCGGTGGCAGAGACTACGCCCGACCTTGTCCTGCTGGACATTATGCTCCCCGGCGAGGACGGCCTGGCCCTGCTGCGCTTTCTGCGGGAGAACCACCGCACGGCGGAAACACCGGTCATCATGCTCACTGCCAAGGGCACCGAGATGGACAAGGTGCAGGGGCTGGATTACGGAGCGGATGACTACATGACGAAGCCCTTTGGCATGGCGGAGCTGGTGGCCCGCATCCGTGCCCGCCTTCGCCGCACAGGGACAAAAGCTGATGCGGACACGCTCAAATGCGGTGGACTGACCATGGATCGCCGCGCTCACAAGGCTTCCGTGGACGGCGCAGAGATGCCCCTGACCCTGAAGGAATATGATTTGCTGCTTCTGCTGATGGAAAACAGCGGCGCGGTCTTCACAAGGGAGCAGCTGTTGGAGCGCATCTGGGACATCGCCTACGACGGCGGCACCCGCACGGTGGATGTGCATGTGCAGACGCTTCGCACCAAGATGGGCCGCTGCGGCCACATGATCGAAACGGTGCGCGGCGTGGGATATCGTTTCGGAGGAAATGAAGCATGACGAGAAGGATCTTCCGCAACATCCTGCTGACGGCGGTGCTGGCGCTGCTTTTGTCCTCCGCGCTGCTGGTGGGGACGCTGTACAACGTGTACGAAGGCCGCATTTCCGCTGAACTGCGGACGGAGGCGGAGTACATCGTCCGGGCGCTGGATATGCTGCCGGACGACCGTACTTACTTCACCGACTTTGCGCCCAACAATCGTGTGACGCTCATTGCCCCGGACGGCTCGGTGCTCTATGACAGCGACGCCGACGAAGCTCGCATGGACAGCCATGCCCAGCGTCCGGAGGTGCTGGCCGCCCTGGCAGAGGGCACCGGCGAAAGTACCCGCTACTCCGACACGCTGTCCGAAGTGACCATCTATTACGCCCACCGCACGGCTGACGGCAATGTGCTGCGCATCGCCAGCACCCGCTCCTCCGCACTGGGCGTGTTCCTGAGCGTCGCCCCGCAGATCATTGCGATGCTGCTGATGGTGGCCGTTCTGTCGCTGTTGATTGCCCGGTATGCCTCCCGGCAAATCGTGCAGCCCATCAACGACCTGAACCTGGATGAACCGCTGGAAAATGATGTGTACGACGAACTGGCACCGCTGCTGACCCGCATGGACAGGCAGCATGGGCAAATTCGTCAGCAGATGTACGACCTTGCCCGTGCCCACGCCGACCTCAACGCCATCATGGCCAACATGCGCGAGGGCCTGATCCTGCTGGACAAGGAGAGCCGCATCGTCTCCATCAACCACAGCGCGCAGATCCTCTTCGGCGTGAAGAACACGATCGCGCCGGACACCGACCTGCTGACCATCTGTCGGGATGCTTCGGTGCTGGAGATCGTCAAGGCCGCGCAAAAGGGCGATTCAGGCGATGTGGTGCTGCCCCGCGGCAGCCAAACCTATCGTCTTTTCGCCAGCCCCGTTCTGCGGGAAGGCAAGGTGCGCGGTGTGGTGCTGCTGGCGCTGGATATCTCCGCCCGCTATGCCGCCGAGGCCAGCCGCCGGGAGTTCACCGCCAATGTGTCCCACGAATTGAAAACGCCGCTCACGTCCATCTCCGGCTATGCGGAGATCATCGAGAGCGGCATTGCGAAACAGGATGACGTGCCTGCCTTCGCCGGAAAGATCCGTGCAGAGGCTAAACGGCTGGTAGCGCTGGTGAACGATATTCTGGAATTATCCCAGCTGGATGAAAAGCAGAGCCTGGGCGCGAAGGAGCATGTGGCCTTGCTTCCCATGCTGAATGGTCTGACAGATGGTTTTGCGCCTATTGCATCGGAGAAGGGGGTTACCTTGTCTATTGAAGGCTGCGACGCCACGGTGGAGGGCTACCCGGTGCTGCTGCGGGAATTGTTCCACAACCTGATCGACAACGCCATCAAGTACACCCCTGCCGGTGGAAGCGTTGCTGTTCAGCTTTCACAACAGGAGGGGCGCATCCGCTGCACGGTGAAGGACACCGGCATCGGCATCCCCCAGGAGCATCAGGCCCATGTGTTTGAGCGCTTCTACCGGGTAGACAAGAGCCACTCCCGCCAGACCGGCGGCACCGGCCTGGGGCTTGCCATCGTCAAGCATGCGGCCGAGGTGCATCAGGCGCAGATAAAGTTGGAAAGCAAACCGCAGGAAGGAACTGTTGTTACTGTACTGTTCCGTTGATTCGATGCTGCCGGACGCAGCGCCATACCTCCGGGAGAAATTCAACAAGTAATCTTCCTTATTCGTAATTCGATCCACCGCATCCCCTCCGGGGGTGTGCGGTGGATCGTTGTTATTTTGCTGCTTTATCCCTTGCGAACACCGTATTTCTCAATGATATAGTCCATATCCTTATCGCCACGGCCGGAGAGGTCGATAAGGATGGAACCCTTGTCCATCTGCTTTGCCATTTTCATGGCGTAGGCAACAGCATGGGAACTCTCGATGGCCGGAATGATACCCTCCATACGGGACAATTCAAAGAAAGCATCGACGGTTTCATCATCGGTCACCACGTCGTACTTTACGCGCCCTAAATCGTGCAGGAAGGCGTGTTCTGGGCCGGAGGAGGGATAGTCCAGACCGCTGGCCACGGAGTAGACCGGCGCAGGCTCGCCGTTTTCGTCCTTGAGCATGATGCTGTTGAAGCCGTGCATGATGCCCTCTTCGCCGTAGGTCAGGCTGGCGGCGTGGTCGCCCAGCGCAGTGCCGCGCCCCAGGGGCTCCACGCCATAGATGTCCACCGGGTCATTCAGGAATCCGGAGAACAAGCCCATGGCGTTGGAGCCGCCGCCCACACAGGCGACCACCGCATCCGGCAGCTCGCCCGTCATTTCGAGGAACTGCTCCCGCGCCTCGATACCCACCACGCTTTGGAAGTCGCGAACCATCATCGGGAAGGGATGCGGCCCGACCACGGAGCCGATACAGTAGATGGCATCCTTGTATTCCCGGCAGTAGGCGGCAAATGCCGCGTCGACCGCCTCCTTCAGTGTCTGCAAACCATCGGTCACTTCGATCACGTTTGCACCGAGGATCTCCATACGCGCCACATTGGGGGCCTGCTTGCGGATGTCCACCGCGCCCATGTAGATGTCGCATTCCAGGCCGAAGTAAGCTGCTGCCGTCGCCAGCGCCACGCCGTGCTGACCTGCGCCGGTCTCAGCGATCACCTTCCTCTTGCCCATATACTTGGCCAGCAACACCTCGCCCATGCAGTGGTTCAGCTTGTGTGCGCCGGTGTGGTTGAGATCCTCCCGCTTGACGTACAGCTGCACATTGCCCAGCTTGCCCGACAGGCGCTCCAGATAGGAAATGGGCGTGGGACGACCCTGGAATTCCTTGCGGATGCGGCGCAGCTCGCTGATAAAGCGGCGGGATTTACAGATGGTCTGATAGGCCGTGTTGATCTCGGCCATGGCCCTTTGTAGCTCCGGGGGGATGTAGGAACCGCCGTACTTGCCGAAGAAGCCATTCGCATCTGGGTAGTTCTTGAAATAG
>JAFXDB010000124.1 GCA_017516305.1 Clostridia bacterium
AACGGGCTTGCCATCGACCATGGTGTAGGTGACGCCTTCGACGCCGTTCTCCAGCACGAACAAGTTCTCGGGCTGGATCATCCACTCCATCAGCATCCAGGCGGCGGTCAGCTGATCCTCGGTCGCCAGGGAGGAGAAGCCAACGATCATGCCGAAGGGGTTGTCAGCGCGGTTGCGGGCAGTGGCGATGCCGGGCTCCTCAACGGAGTAGGCAGAGGCGATAGCCAGTTCAGCGTCAGGGTTGTTGGCGTAGAAGGCGTTCAGCCAGTCCACGTTCGCGGCCATGTAGCCGCCGTAGGAGTAGGTCAGGCCGTTGATGAAGTCGGTCTGCAGCTGATCGGAAGCGGCGCCGACGGTGTTGCGCTCCAGATCGAACTCGGAGGAATACCAGCCCATGTGGTACTCAGTGTTCAGACGCTTGAGCAGGCGGTAGGTGGGCTCCCAGGTCAGGGAAGCGGTGCCCAGGGAGCAGTGCTGCGCCCATTCGGCCTCGACCAGATCCTGATCATGGTAAGCGAAGTTCGCCACGTAAGCGGCGGTGGGGATGCCCAGGCCCAGGGGCGCGGCGTCGGTCAGGCCGGCGGCGATGATCTTGTTGATGGCGTCCACATGCTCCTCGTAGGAGGCGGGCACATGGTCATAGCCAACAGCACGCAGCCAGTCCATACGCACGAAGGTGTACCAGGTGTAGCCGGTGTTGTAGTAGGGACGCTCGGACAGGACGAAGTAGGTCTCGCCGTTGATGTCCGTGTAGTTCAGCTGGTTGTTCTCCACCATCTTGCCATAGTAGGTGGGAGCGACCGCAGCGAACTTCTCCAGGTCGATGACCTGCATCGCGCCGTCGGTGGCCCACTGGGCAACCTTGGGGTAGTCATACTCCATCATGATGGTAGGAGTCTGCTTGGCAGCGATCAGCATGGAGTACTTGGTCATGACGTCGCCGCGGGGGATGGCCACGTACTGAACCTCGATGTTCCACTTGTCGCCGAACTCCTTCTGGATGTACTGGGTCCAGTAGTTGTCGTCAACAGCAGGATAGCCGGCCTTGGAACGGTCGTAAACGGGGACGGTGATGGTCACGCGCTCCTCGAAGGGAGTCCAGGCGGCCATGCCGGTGGGTTCTTCAGCCGCTGCAATGTTCAGCAGGCCGAGGCACATCACCAGAGCCAGGAACAGGGAAACGATGCGCTTCATGGGGATACCTCCTTGTTTTATATGTTCTTGACGGATGCACCTCCGTCAGGAATCCGGAATAGGGGGTGGGCTTTAGCCCTTGACTGCACCGATCATGGCGCCCTTGACGAAGTACTTCTGCACGAAGGGGTAGACCATGATGATGGGCAGGGTCGCAAACATGATGGTGGCTGCCTGCAGCACCTCCGGGGTGGAAACGACGGCGGCGTTCTCCGACAGGCTGATGGCGTCCTGACCGGAGGAGAGCACCATGTTGGACAGCAGGTACTGCAGGGGCTGCAGGGCCTTGGAGGTGATGTAGTACTTGGCGTCGGCGTAGGCATTCCAGCGGCCGACGGCATAGAACAGGCTGAGGGTGGCGATGATGGGCTTGGAAAGGGGCAGCACTACATGCCAGAGGGTCTGGAAGTGGTTCGCACCGTCCAGCTTGGCTGCCTCATGCAGGCTCTCCGGAATGGTGGACACGAGGAAGGAGCGCATGATAAGCATGTTGTAGGGCGAGAAGGCCAGCGGAAGCACCAGCACCCACATGGTGTCCAGCAGCTTCAGGTCGTTCATCAGCAGGTACTCGGGGATGAGGCCGGCGGAGAAGTACATGGTGAACATCAGCACGAAGGCGAAGCCGGCGCGTCCCTTGAAGCCGCGGATGGACAGCGGGTAGGCAGCACAGATGGTGACCACCATGCCCACCAGGGTGAACAGCAGCGTCACCAGGATGGTGTAAAACATGGAGCGGATCAGCTGACCATCCTTGAAAATGGAAACGTAGGCGTCGAAGTTGATGTCCTTGGGCCAGAGGTAGACGGCCTTGGAAAGCACCGCCGTGTTGGAGGAGATGCTCTTGGCGGCCACATGGACGAAGGGAAGCACGCAGGTCAGGGACAGCAGCAGGATGACGAAGGCGATGACGAAATCGGTCACATGTACGCGGTTGACGCCGCGCCAGATGTTTTCTTTCTTCTCCTTGACTTCCTTCTGCTGGGGGAGGTTGACAGCTTTCACATTTGACATCTGCTTGACCTCCTTCCTTACAGCAGACCGTCTTCGCCCAGGCGCTTGGACACCCAGTCGGAGCCAAGCACCAGCAGAAGACCGGTCAGGGACTGGAACAGACCCACCGCCGTAGCACGGCTGAAGTTGCTGCCGGCCAGACCCTTTTCGTAGATGTAGATGGCCAGCTGGTACTGGTACTCCTTGACCGACACGTTGCCGAAGGCGCTCAGACGCTCGTAGTTGGAGCCCATCACACGGCCCAGGTTCATGATCAGCAGCGTGACCATCGTGCCGCGGATGCAGGGGAGGGTCACGTTCCAGATCTTGCGCAGACGCCCCGCACCGTCAATGGTGGCGGCCTCGTACAGCTCCGCGTCGATGCCGGTGATGGCGACCAGGTAGATAATGGAGCCCCAGCCCATGTTCTGCCACACGCCGATGAGCAGGTAGGTCACCGCCCAGTGCCCCGGCTCGGACAGGTAGGGGATGCCCTGCTCGATCCAGCCCATGTTGACCATCAGCACATTGATGAGGCCGGTTTCCGGCTTGAACAGCGTCAGCGCCACGGAGGCGATGATGGGCCAGGACAGGAAGTGCGGCAGGTACAGCACCGTCTGCGTCAGCTTCTTGTAGCGGGGGAAGCGCAGCTCATTGAGCATCAGCGCCAGGATGATGGGTACCGGGAAGCCCACCAGCAGATCAAGGAAGTTGAACGCCAGGGAGTTTTTCAGCGCCCGGTGGAAGTCCTTGTCCTTGAAGATTTTTTCGAACGTTTCAATGCCGACCCAGGCGCTGCGATCATAGCCCTTGGCGGGCTTGTAGTCCATAAAGGCCATGCGCAGACCGGGATAAGCGGCGTACTTGAAGATAATGACAAATACGATGGGGATAAGGATGAGCAGATACAGCTGCCAGTTGTTTCTGAGATAAACGCCGAAGAGCTTGACCCTGCGGCGGTTATCAAGAGAACGCGGTTGTGACATCACGATGCCCCCTGTACATATGGTTGTGACAATGTATTTCCCGATATTGGACATTTCTTGTTCTCATTATACAGCACTGCGCGCAGTTCTTCCATTTGAAAGCAACTGTAAAATGCTCAAAAACGACCATGTTTATCTTCTGTTTTCGCTTGAAATTCACAAAAAGTATGCTATACTGGTGGATGTAAGGACAAACATGACATGTTGAAAGGGGAAAATGGACAAATGGCACAGCCGAAACGCACGGAGGTGGAGTACCGGATTTATGAGCTTCCGCTGGAGCTGCCCATCGTGTGCCTGACGGGAGAAGCCTGGCGCATCTCTGATATTCCGGCTGAACGGCTGCATTTTCATAACTGCATGGAAATCGGCTTCTGCCACAGCGACGGCGGATACATTGAGTTTGAGGCGGAAAGGGTGGAGTTCACAGAGGGGGACGTGTTCATCATTCCGCGCCATGTTCCCCATACCACCTGCAGCCGGGAGGGCTGCAAGAGCCGGTGGAGCTACCTGTTTGTGGACCTGGAAGCGCTCATTTCGGCGCTGCTGCCTTCGGAGGAGGCCTACCGCCTGCGTAACCGCACGAAGATCCTCAAGCCCATGAAGCTGACAAGGGAAACGGACGCCCGGCTGCATTTCCTGTGCAGCTGCATGCTGGAGGAGGCCGCCAGCGAGGAGGCGGACGCCCGCCGCATGCTGCAGATCTATGCCCTGGCCGCAGCCAGCGAGCTGCAGCGCCGCCGCACCGACGCCGGCCGTCCGTCGGCCAAGAACAGCCGTGCATTTCCCCTCAAGCCTGCGCTGGAATACATCCACGATCACTACATGGAGCCCTGCGACGCGGCCACCCTGGCGAATCTCTGCCACCTGAGCCAGACCCATTTCCGGCGGCTGTTCCTGTCCTGTATGGGGGCCACGCCGCTGCAGTTTGTCATTTCCACCCGTATTTATCAGGCCTGCGTGATGCTGCTCAACAGTGACGAGCCGGTGCTGACCATTGCCCAGGCGGTGGGGATGCCCTCGGTGAGCAGCTTCAACCGCAACTTCCAGCAGGTGATGGGCATGAGTCCCCGCCAGTACCGGGCATCCACCGTCCGGCCCAGCCCGATGAAGGGCTCCATCCTGCCCTACCGCGGCTGGACGCTGCCGGAGGGGTGAGAAGCGGATGCTGACTGAATGAAAACCAAATGAAAAGCGAATAAAGAAACGCAGCCGTCCGTCCCTTGCGAAAGGAACATGCGGCTGCGTTTTTGCGTTTACAGGGGCATGATGCGGGTTTCCATGGGCGCCAGGGTCAGGGAGATCTCGCCCTTGGGAGTATGGATGACGGTACTGGTCTCCTCCTCGGCGTTGTTGACGGCGACGAGGGTGTTGTCCGCCGGGTAGAAGGCGGTTTCCACGCAGGCGAGGTCGCTCATGTACACGTCGGCGGGGGCGACGCCCGTCAGGTGAAGCAGCATTTCCAGCAGCATGCGGGTGCTCTCCGGCGTGACGCGGAAATCGCTCATGTACACGCCGAAGCCTTTGCCGAAGCGGTTCAGGGTCATCTGCGGCGCGCCGTTGCCCTCGCACAGGACGGAAGCCTTGCCGTCGGTGAGGTAGAGGCGGCTGTCGCTGCCCAGGACAGTGGGGGCGATGGCGAAGGGGGCTTCCTCGACGTCGTACTGCCAGCGGCCGTGGCAGACGCGGGCGCCGGTGTCCAGATCGATGCCCAGGACGTGCGCCATGCGGAAGTGGGTGTGGTACCCGCCGATGGCGGAGGGCTCCTTTACGCCGATGAAGACGCCGCCCTCGTGGACAAAACGGGTCAGCTCGGCGACGAGCTTCGCGCTCTGCCATGCATCGCCGCCGGACCAGGCGTCGCCCGTGCAGCCGGCGTTGATGACTACGTCCACATCCCCCAGGGCGCCGTTTTCCACGTCCTCAAAGCTGAGATACCGCACGTCCACCGGCAGGCCGGAGAGGGCCTCGTTGATGTGGATGAGGGCGTGCTTGTCCGTCTCGTGGAAATGGCCGGAGAGCGTCCAGGAGCGCAGGCTGCCCCAGGTGTGGACAACCGCCACGCGGCACTTGGCCGTCAGGGGCTTGCCGTGGGCGTGCATCTCCCGGATGCGGCGGAACTCGATGGCCATGCTTTCAATGGTATCATGGAAATCCGGGAAGGGGAGGGTCAGGCTCAGGTAGCCGCCCAGGCCGATGCGGTCCACCGGCTGACGCAGCAGCGCGCGGCGGACATTGCGCCAGTACAGCAGCGCGTCGCGGCTGGGGTTGCCGCCCTCGGAGAAGGTGGGCAGACTGCCCAGCCCCACCGGGAACAGGTACGGGTGGAAGCGCAGCTCATGGGTGGGAACGTCCACATTGGCGCACAGGCGGCACTCAAAGCCGGAGAACACGCACTTGATCAGGCCGTCAAAGCCGATGGAGGTGAAATGCTTGCCATAGGGCTCCATGCCGACCCAGCTGTCATCGTAGAAAACATAGGCGAGCTTGCCGTGCTTGTGGATGATGTCCACCAGCACCTTCGCCTTTTCGGCCACGAAGCGCTGGATGAAGGTCATGTAGTCACGCTTGGCCCTGGTGGGCGGCATGTGGGTCACTTGCAGCTTGCGCTGGTTGATGAAATCCTCGGCCGTCAGGGCATAGCCGTATTCCGCCTCAAAGGCGCGCAGGGCGGCGGGGCTGACGGTGAAATCGTAGCTGGCCCAGTCCACAAAGGTATGGCGGTTGCGCAGGTCATCGCCGAAGATCCACACGAAGTTGTAGAAGAGGCTGGTCAGGCGCACCACATTGGTGGCCGGGTTCTGCACGCACCAGTCCTCCAGCCACTGCTGCAGGTACTCCCACGCAGCGGGATGCCGGGGATCCAGCTGCCGCAGATGCTCGCTGGTCCAGGCGTTGGTGGTGTGGTTGTACATATTGATCTCTTCCCAGATGCGCCAGGCGAGGAAAGAGACTGTGTACTCATGCCAGGGGGTACACTGGCTGATGACCACGCGGCTGCCGGAATAGGTCCAGCGCTCCAGCGGCACGACGGTGTTCGTCGTCCGGTCGTACACCTGCCAGTAGGGCAGCGCCTCTGCCGAATCGTTCAGCTCAAACTGCTCGGCAAAGAAGCCCTGCATGGGCTCGATGATGAGGGTATCGCCCGTGGCCACCACCGGCTGGGAGCAGAGGAAGGTCTGCTGCTGGCTGTCGGGGTGTTGGGCGGCAAAGGCGTTGTGCTGGCGGATGATGCAGATGGTGGAGTAAATGCTGTACCCGGCCTCCACGATTTCGGGGGAGAGCTTGGTGCCATCGCTGTCACGGATGACGTCTGCACCCCATTTGCGGGCAAGCGCAAGGGTCAGCTGCTCATAGCCGGCTTCTCCGGGCAGGGTAAAACCACCCTGGGTGTACTTCTTTTCCATATGGTACCTCCTGTGTGGGGAGATGAACGTAGATATTCTTGTGCATAGTATAACATGCAGCGGCGCGCTGTGGCAAGGGGAAATTGCGTGGAAGTGTAAAGCCGGGAGAATGGAATAAATCCCGCGAAGGCTTGATTTGCAAGGGGTTGTGCGATTCCGGCAATTGGCCGCTGCTGTCCGGATGGCTGGATTTGCGCGGAATTTGTTCGGAAATGTGCAGTCTTGCTGCGGCATGAAATTGCATATCCGGTCAGAATCTGCTATAATGAGGGCAAGAATCCCATTGAACAGGAGGCGTTACCCATGGCAAAAATTCAATTTGACAAGCAGCGTGTGCTGGACGCCATCGACGTGGTTGTCCGCCAGACGATGAACATGGACATGATGTGGGACTGGCCCTGCGGCGTGGCGTACTTCGGCATCTGCGAGGCATACCGTGCCACCGGCAGGCGCGAGTACCTGGACATGGTCAAGGCACGGGTGGACGAGTATATCGACCTGGGGCTGCCCCACTGGACGGTCAACACCTGCTCCATGGGCCATGCGCTGCTGACCCTGCACGAGGTGACGGGAGAGGAGAAGTACAAGCAGGTTGCCCAGAGCAAGATCGACTACCTGCGCACCCATGCCCTGCGCTTTGGGGACAGCGTACTGCAGCATACCGTGTCGGCCAAGAATGATTTCCCGGAGCAGGCCTGGGCGGACACGCTGTTCATGGCGGCCTTCTTCATGCTGCGCGCAGGCGTGGCCTGGAATGACCAGGAGCTGGTCAACGACGCGCTGAACCAGTATTTCTGGCATATCAATTACCTGCAGGACGGCAAGTCCGGCCTGTGGTACCACGGCTACAACAACATTCATCAGGATCACATGTCCGGCTTCTACTGGGGCCGCGCCAATGCCTGGGCGGCCTACACCATGGCCCAGGCGGGCCGGGTGCTGCCGGAGTGCTACCTGTATCCCAAGTACATGGATATTGCCGGTTCCCTGGCGGAGCAGCTGGCGGCGCTGAAGCTCCTGCAGACGGAGAACGGCCTGTGGCGCACCATCCTCGACGATCCGGAGAGCTACGAGGAGGTTTCCGCCTCCGCGGGTATCGCTGCGGCCATGACCCTCAAGGGGAACCCGCTGCATGTGAAGTACATCAACCGCTCGGTGGAGGGCATCCTTGCCAACATCAGCCCCGAGGGCCGCGTACTCAATGTGTCCGGCGGCACAGCGGTGATGAAGGATCGCGACGGCTACCGCGGCATTCCCCGCAAGTGGACGCAGGGCTGGGGTCAGGGCCTGGCGCTGGCCTTCCTGGCAGCGGTGCTGGAAAGCGAAAACGACCAGGGCGACGGCGCGCTGTAATTCAACCACAATATACGGGCAGACTGCATTGCTGACATGAGCAGCGGGCAGCCTGCCCTTTTGGTATGCGGTTACGGCAGCGTCACGCGCAGGGCGCGGATGTTCTCGTCATACTGGGCGCTTACGCCTGGAATGTGCGTGACCAGGGCGTTGACCTCCATGACGAGTACGCCCGTATCGGTCACATAGGGCATGCCGTCCATCAGGTTTTCGTGGCCGTCCACCAGCAGATGGGTCGCGCCGACCTGGGCGATGATCCTCCGGCTGCCGGAAACGACGGTCAGTGTGCCGGCCTCCGCGTCCCAGGTGAAGTCCATCAGCTCCGGCTGCATGGCCTTGATCCTCTCGACGATGCACATTACGTTCCCCCAGATGGCGCCGCCCCGGTTCACAGCGCGCACACCCCGGAAGTCCGGCTCCTGGCCGTTGACCATGATCTTGCAGTAATTCTCCTTTTCGGGGATGAACTTGGCGGCGTCGGCCTCGGGGATGGGCGCAATCCAGTCCTCCTCCGGCAGACGGAGGGCGGCGGGGGCGTCGTGCAGCACGGCGGGGGCGTCGGTGGACAGCGGGCGCACGTCCGCCGGGATGGCTGCCAGCTGCACCTCGGCCTCGGGGAGCCCCTCGCAGCGGGCGGTCAGCGTGATGCTGCCGGGCTGCTCCGTAGCGCGGATAAGCACGCGGTTCGTGCCGCACTCGGCGAACACGAAGGGCTGGTGGATCACATTGTCGCTGTGCCCGTTGCCGTCGAAACGGCCGCTGTTGTAGCCGCCGAGGAAGATGCCCGGGCCCCGGAGGTCGAAGTCGATGCGCGCGTCGCACAGGGGGCAGACGCGGCCCAGCGCATCCAGCACCTGAATATCCACGCAGGCGATATCCGTGCCGTCCGCACGGAGGCCGCCGGGCGCGGTGCGCGGCACGAGGTGCAGTCTGGCGGGCTGGCCGACGGTATCAATGCGGTCACGGGCGATCTCCGCGCCGTCATAGCCGTAAGCCACGGCCTCCACGCAGCCGGACTGCGTAACATCAACGTCCGGGAAGGCAAAGACAAAGGTACTTTCCGGCTTGTCGCAAAGGCCAGCAGGCTGGCCGTTGACCAGCAGCGCCACTTTCGCCACGGGATAGCTGGCAATGGCGTAAAGCGTCTTGCGGGTCGGGTCGCGGCGCAGAAGCTCGTCCGTTTCCTCCCAGTAGCTGCCGTTGAAGCGCTTGCCGTGGTGGAGGTAGGCTTCCGGCGTGACCGGCGGGTAGTTCCAGTGGCCCAGGAGCTTCACCTGCGGGCGGGCGCTCTGCATCACGCGGAAGACGTCGAAGCTCTGCTTCCTGACGCGGATGGCGTCCACGCGGCCACTCATGCGTCCGTTTTCCGACCAGGATTGCCGTCCGTGCTGCGCGGAATCCGTCCAGCACAGGGCGGCGGCGCCGCTGTACCAGTTCCGGCCGGAGCCGCCCTGCAGGCGGTCATGGAAGAATTCCTGATACCCCCGGGCGGTGGCCAGGGCAAGCTCCTCGCTGGTGAGGTCATAGAAGTCCAGGCCCTTCTGCTTGCGCCCGCCCTTGCCCAGGTAGCGGTTGCGGTAATCGAAGTCCGGCGGGGTGAAATCGTCCCAGATGCGCCGCGGGGCCTCCTCACGGGCGTACTCCGTCTCCATGACCGGCCCGTGCAGGGACAGGAAGCGCCCCGCGTGGCGGTTGAGCATCGTGCCGACGTATTCGCTTTCGGCCAGCACATCCTCGGTGTTGATGGTGCGGCAGCCCATGAAGCGCCCGCCGAAGGGATCAAGAGCGCGCTTGAGGTGCGTCATTTCCCGCATGTGCTCACGGCTGATGGCGTTGTTGCCCGCCTCCCAGAAAAGGATGGACGGATGGTTGCGGCAGGCCAGGATCACGTTGCGCATCAGCTCCGCGCGCTGATCCCACTGGCGGCCGAAATTCTCCCGCTCCTTGTCTCCGGCGGGCTGGGTGACAACCACGCCGTGGCGGTCATAGGCGCGCAGATCCGTCAGGTTCCCGGCCACATGCATGAAGCGGATGTGATTTGCGCTGCTTTCGCGGATCAGCATTGCATCCAGGTCGTGCATCCATTCGGGGACAATACCGGCGGCGGCCCATTCATTCGTGGCGCGCTGGGCATAGCCGCGCAGCCACACGGGGCGGTCGTTGATCATCACGCCCATTTCTGCATCATAGGCGACCTTGCGGAAGCCGGTGATGACCGTCTCGCGGTCCAGCTCGGTCTCGCCAGCCATCAGGCGGATGACGACCCGGTACAGCGCGGGGGAGGAGGGCGACCAGAGGGTGACACCTGTCAGAGGTGCGCTGGTGCGGATGACCTGCGTACCCAGGGCGGCGTATGGCGTGGGAGCCACCTTGTCTTCATCGGCGGGAATGTAGTGCTGCGTGGCTTCGTCCCAGACATAGGCGTCCTCGGGGGTGATGCTGATGCGGCGCAGGGACGCCGCTTCTGCCGGAGGAATGGGGGTGACTGCGACTTCATCTGAGGTAAACCCGGCAATGACATGCCCATCCATGTCCTGTACACTCACGGCGATGGACACGCATGCGGGGGCGTCTGCAAGGCTTCGGACTTCGGCGTCCACATGGAGGGTGCAGGCGCCGCGGGGCACATCGAAGGCATCAGCGTACACATACTGGCCATGGCTGAGCAGGTTGGAATACAGCGGAAGGGTGAGGTGAGTGCGGGGCTTGAAGTGGATGCGTACGGGCTGGCTTAGCCCGCCGATGACGGGGTTGAAGTCGTTGCAGTTCCAGAAGAAGGGGACGCCGGCCTGATGCTCCGCGACTGGCTGCTCCTGCGCAAACAGATAGCTGCCGGGCACAGCATCCGGCTTGTTGGGCGTTTCGGCGATGCAGAAGGGAATGTTGCGGGTGCTGGTGTTGTCCGTGGCGATGGCAATGAGGTTGTGGCCGTCCGCGGACAGATACGGCGTCAGGTCGAAGCCGAAGGGGCCGACGCCCGCCTCGTAGTAGCCGGTAAGCTGTCCGTTGACCCAGACATAGCAGGTCTGGCGGACGCCCTCAAAGGAAAGCAGGGTCAGGCCGCTGCGGAATTCCGACGGTACATCCAGCTCGTTCCGGTAGAGGGCGACGGTGCGGGTCTGGCCGCTGCCGGCGTCCTCAATGGGGACGGAAAAGAGCTCGGCGTCGTTGAAGGTATGGGGAAGGGCCACCCGCTGCCAGCCCCGCTCCAGGTAGGCAGGAGACTCAAACGTATGGCCATTCTCATCGCGGGTGGCCGCCAGCGCATCGGCCAGCGGGAAGGCGTTGGCCAGGCGGAACCGCCAGCCGTGATGAAAACAGAAGGTGCGCTCCATGTTCTCTTCCTCCTTTGAAATAAGGGGTTCTTCACGTTATCTGCGGGAATGAGCATACCATGTAAGTTGGAAGCCGCTTTCGCCTGCCGAAAGCGGCGCAAAGGCGCTTTTTCCTATCCGGAAATCGAACGGCGATTCCCCCCGTCCCCCTCCTGCCCCTGAGATGTCGGAAAGGCGGCTGCATATCGGGGCGGCGACGTTGCGGAGGGTTGCTTGAATGAAGAAGAACGAGGGCGCAACCCTCCGCAAAGACGCCGCATCTTCCTCTTCATGGCTTCGATGCAGCCGCAAAGGCTGGGAAGAGAATATCTCCCTATACCCTTTCGTATACCCAAACTTTCCGTGAAGAGCCAATAAAGGGGAGCCGCCGGAAGACCGGCAGCCCCCCGTGGGGATTTACTGCGAAGGATTACTGCAGGGTAGCCTGATAGGCCTCGTTGTACTCCTGAATCATCAGGGCGCCGCCCTCGTCGTACCACTGCTGCCAGGCAGCCTCCAGGCCGTCCTCGTCGATGATGCCGGCCACGTACTGCACGGCAGCGTCAGACAGGATGGTGCTCAGCTGAGAGCCGAAGGCCACGTTGGTCTCAGACACGAAGGGATAGCAGGGGTTGGAAACGGCGTAGGGGGTCAGGATGGTGTTCAGCTCGGCGTAACGGGCGCGCAGGTCAGACTGACGCAGGGGAGCGCACAGGTCGCCCATGACGTTCATGCCCAGCTGGTTCAGGCTGTGCTGGTAAACGGTGCTGGCGTTGCTCATTTCCTCGGTGTACTCGGAGGTGGCAACACGGTAGCCTTCCTCGTCCAGGAGGTAGGTCACGCCGTTAACGCCCCAGTTGATCATCATCTGACCCTCGGCGGAGTTGACCCAATCCAGGAACTTCATGACCTTGGGCAGATCCTCTTCCTTCACGGCCTTGGTCACGACGATTTCGCCGGAGAAGCCGGGGTTCTGAGGCCACACGGTGATGGTGCCGTCTTCCTTGGCCAGGGGGCCCACCATCTGCCAGACCTGCTCGGTCACGCCGCGGTTCTTCTCGAACCACTCCTGCTGACGGTAAGCATTGTCCAGGCAGTCAAAGCGCATGAAGGCCTTGTCGGTACGCTCGATGTTGTCCCACTGGGTGGAGTCGATGGTGGCGAAGTTGGGGTCGATGCCGCCAGCCTCGTACAGATCGCGCAGCCAATCCAGGCCCTCGAGGTACGCAGGATGCTGATGGGCGGGGTAGATGTTGCCGTCCTCGTCGATGCCCCACTCGTTGGGAGCGCCGAAGGCGACGGTGATCACGCTGATGGTGCCCGCGGTGTAGGAGCACATGTTCAGCGCGTAGGTGTCATCAGAGTAGGCAGCCAGAGCAGCGGCCAGCTCGGTCAGCTCTTCCAGGGTGGTGGGCACTTCGGTGATGCCGCAGGCCGCAGCGATGTCCTTGCGGTAGTAGATACCGGCACGGGGATACGCACGGGTGCGGTAGATGCCGTAGATGCGGCCATCGATGGAGATGTTGTTGTAAATGCCAGCGGAACCGGCCAGGTTCGGATAGGTCGCACTGTCCTTCACATAGTCGGTCAGATCCCAGAACGCGCCGGCGCGGGCATTGTTCACCATGGTGGTGCCGCGGGCGTCGGTCATGACGATCAGCATGGGCTGCTTCTCGGCAGGATCAGCCATGGTGACGTTCAGGGTGTCGCCGTAGGTGGAGTTGGCGGCGTAGATGATCTCAAGACGCACGCCAGTGGCCTCTTCGATGGCCTTCAGGACGGGGTTGTTCTCACTGACGTCGGCCTCGACCAGAGCGTTCATGTCGGGCAGAAGCACAGTGATGACGAAGGGTTCCTCAGCAACGGCGAAGGACATCATGGACAGAGCCATCACCAGCGCAAGGAACAGGGAAACCAGCTTCTTCATGGGGATACCTCCTTTTGATTTATGATCATGACGGATGCCTCCGCCACAAATCCGAAGGGAAGCGGCAGATGCCGCAGAGAGGGCTGACGGATCAGCCCTTGAGGGCGCCAACCATCACGCCCTTGACGAAGTACTTCTGCAGGAAGGGGTAGACGCACATGATCGGCACGGTGGAAACCACGATGACGGCCATCTTGACGGATTGCTCCGGAGGTTGTACGAATTCGGGGTCCATGTTGGCCATGTCGCCGGCAGAAGCGTTGGAGAGGATGATGATCTCGCGCAGGATAACCTGCAGGGGCCACTTCTCGCGGGCGCCGGACATGTAGATCATGGCGCCGAAATAGGCGTTCCAGTGGCCGACGGCGTAGAACAGGCCGAAGGTGGCCAGCACCGGCAGGGACAGGGGCAGAACGATCTTCCAGAGAACGCCGATGTCGGTGCAGCCGTCGATGGAGGCGGATTCCTCCAACTCCTGCGGGATGCCCTGGAAGAAGTTCTTCACGATCATCATGTTGTAGGCGCTGATGGCGCCGGGCAGCAGCACTGACCAATAGGTGTCCTTCAGGTTCAGCATGTTGGCCACAACGATGTAGCTGGGGATCATGCCGCCGCCGAAGAACATAGAGAAAATGACCATGTTCAGCACGAAGTTACGGCCGCGCAGACGGGGCTTGGAAATGGCGTAGGCCATCGTCACGGTGAAGAACAGGTTGATCAGCGTACCGGAAACGGTGATGAAGGCGGAATTCAGGAAGCCGTTGGCAATCTTGTTGGTGGAGAAAATGTAGGTGTAGGCGTCCACCGTGGGGTTGTGGGGGATGATCAGAAGCGGGCGCTGCGCCAGCTCCCATTCGGTGGCGAAGGAAGCGCCGATGATGTAGATGAAGGGGGCGATGGTCGTCAGGGCGACCAGGGTGAGGAAGATGTAGTTGAACACGTCGAAGACGCGGCCGGCGGAGGTGTTGCCGTTGCCGACGGCGCCGGAGGAGCCGATGAGGGTTTTCTTGGGCGGATCCTTCTTCTCGACCTGCTCATTGGGCACGGAGGACTTGTTGATTCTCTTGCTCATCTTACAATCCTCCTCCCATTAATACAGACCGGATTCGCCCAGCATGTGAGCGATCTTGTTGGAGCTGACAACCAGGACGATGCTGACCAGGGACTTCATCAGGCCGACGGCCGATGCGTAGGAGAACTGGCCGGACTGAAGACCCTGCTGGTAAACGAACACGTCCAGCGTCTGGGAGGCGCTGCGGTTGAGGGAGTTGGCCATCAGGATCAGGTGGTCATGGCCGGTATCCAGCATGGAGCCCATGCGCAGGATCAGCATCAGCACGATGGTGGAGCGGATGGCGGGGAGGGTAATGTGCCACAGGCGGCGCAGGCGGCCCGCGCCGTCAACCATCGCAGCCTCGTAGAGCTGGGTGTCAACGCCGGTCAGCGCAGCCAGGAAGATGATGGTGCCCCAGCCGGTTTCCTTCCAGATGGCCTGACCGACGATCATCCAGCGGAAGGTGTCGGGCGAACCCATGAAGTTGACGGCCTCGCCCAGCACCTGTTCCGTCGCCTTGTAGACGATGCCGGAGGGGCCGAAGAGCAGCATGGTGATGGAAACCACGATCACGATGGAGATGAAGTGCGGCACATACAGGAAGGTCTGCAGGAGCTTCTTGTAGCGCAGCGAGCGCATCTCGTTGAGCATCAGCGCCAGAATGATGGGCGCAGGGAAGTAGAAAATGAGGTTCATGAAGGAGATAAGCAGCGTGTTGATCAGGTACCGCGTCCAGGACGGGAACTTGAAGAAGTACTCAAACCACTTCAGACCGACCCACTCGCTGCCGAAAATGCCGGAATAGGGGACGTAGTTCTCAAAGGAGATCACGATGCCCCACATCGGGAGGTACTTGAAGATGACGAAATAGATAAAGCCAGGCAGCAGCAGCAGATACAGCCATCTGTCACGGATAAGGTCCGCGCCCAGACGACGCCAGTATTCGCGTCCTGTGCCGTGGAATGCCTTGGGGGCGCCTGATTTGGTGCTCATTTGCCTCAGCTCCTTGTGCATCAAATGTTCGGTGGTTGTGTATGTGGCTTTCTGGTGATTTGTGAATAGTATACAACGGAAAACGATGTTGTACAATAGCAAATGAGGCAAATGGTCGGATATGGGCAGATATCAACCAATTTTGCGCAGAAAAGCAGTTGCTGTGTGCAGCCGGGTCAGAACAGACGCACCAGCTGACCGGCGGGGATCTCATGAATCCTCCTGCCCTGGCCGGGGAGCTGCGCTTCGATCCAGATGCTCTGTGCGTTGGGGTTGTACACCGCGTCGCCGGCGGCGGTGTATTGCAGGCGGGCGGCGTCGTCCATGTAATCGACGATTTCGATGTTGGTGGCGTACCAGATGTCGTCCC
>JAFXDB010000125.1 GCA_017516305.1 Clostridia bacterium
CATTTCCCAGGCGGCCTTGGTGATGTAGCCTTCGATGGCGTGGGTCAGAGCGTCCATACCGGTGGCGGCGGTGAGGCCCTTGGGCATGGTGGACATCATGTCGGGATCGACCACGGCCACCTCGGGGATGTCATGCACATCCACGCAGACGAACTTGCGCTTCTTCTCCACGTCGGTGATGACGTAGTTGATGGTGACCTCGGCTGCGGTACCGGCGGTGGTGGGCACGGCGATGGTGAAGACGGTCTTGTTCTTCGTGGGAGCCACGCCCTCCAGGGAGCGGACATCGGCGAATTCCGGGTTGTTGATGATGATGCCGATGGCCTTGGCGGTATCCATGGAGGAGCCGCCGCCGATGGCGATGATGTAGTCCGCGCCGGAGGCCTTGTAGGCGGCCACGCCGGTCTGGACGTTCTCAATGGTGGGGTTGGGCTTGATGTCGGAGTAGACTTCGTATGCGCAGCCGGCTGCGTCCAGGAGCTTGGTGACCTTCTCGGTCACGCCGAACCTGATCAGGTCGGGATCGGAGCAGACGAAGGCCTTCTGCAGGCCGCGGGACTGAACCTCGGGCACGATGGATTCGATGGCGCCCTTGCCGTGGTAGGAAATGGGGTTGAGTACGATGCGGTTTGCCATGGGAATCGACCTCCTGAAAGAATGATGTATGGGGCTGAACGGAGCGATTGCTCTGCTGATGGTTTCGACGCGCAGAATGGGAAATCCTTCTGCCCGACGGGACGGACGGAATGTAAATTGTCCCGGTAATGGAGGAAATCACCGGGGTGACGTCGAATAAAAAACAAAAATACATCTTGATGATATTCAGATCATGAAAGGATGCGGAGACAGGATGAAGAAAATGCTTGCATTGCTGACGGCTCTTCTGCTGGTGCTGGGCTGTTGTCCGGCCTATGCCGGGAGCGGACATGACAAGGCGGATTATGTGGGCTACTGGGAGGTGGAGATGCTCGTCCTCATGGGGGTGGAGTATCCGGCGGAAAGCCTGGGGCTGAATGGCTTCATGTCCTTCCGTGAGGATGGCACGGTGGTGCTCAGCGCCACGGGCGAGGGCTTCCAGGGCTCTGTGGCGACCTATGCCAACGGCGGCTGCACCATTGACAGCAATAATGGCAGCATCCCTGTGGTCATTGACGAGAATGGCAGGCTGCGCTGGGAGAGCACGATGAATGGCATTGATGTGTCCATGATCTGCGTGCGCAGCCAGGCTCCCGCGATGTCTGCGGAGGCTGCTGCCCTGGTGGGCGTGTGGGAGATGACCAGCCTGGTGCTGGACGGCGCTTCCTATTCCGATGTGAGCGGTCTGGGCCGCTATGTTGTAACGGTATACGATGACGGCTATGGCGTGATCGAAGCGCCGAGCAGCAGCGTGCTTTTCCGGATTGATATGGTGGATGGCGTCCTGAAGGGCCTGGATGGCGAGGGCGTGTATTTCCCCCTGGGCGTCGAGAATGGCCAGCTCCATGTGCAGATGGCCAGCGCCGAGCATGAGCTGGTGCTGATTGCTGACCGCGTGGGCGGCGCGCCCCTGGCCGAGGAACCGGCGGCAACGTGGGACAGCGACAGCCCCCTGGGCAGCTTCCTGAACGGCACCAGCGCCCCTGCGGAGGAGGAACCCGCCGTGGAGGAACCGGCGGCGACATGGGACAGCGACAGCCCCCTGAGCAGCTTCCTGAACGGAGCCAGTGCGCCTGTGGAGGAAGAACCCGCCGTGGAGGAACCGGCGGCGACATGGGACAGCGACAGCCCCCTGAGCAGCTTCCTGAACGGAGCCAGCGCGCCAGCGGTGGAGGAACCCGCCGTGGAGGAACCGGCGGCGACATGGGACAGCGACAGCCCCCTGAGCAGCTTCCTGAACGGAGCCAGCGCGCCTGTGGAGGAAGAACCCGCCGTGGAGGAACCTGCGGCGACATGGGACAGCGACAGCCCCCTGAGCAGCTTCCTGAACGGAGCCAGTGCGCCTGTGGAGGAAGAACCCGCGGCGACCAGCCTTGACGGCACCTGGCAGGTGCTGTATGTCGAAAAGGATGGAACGATCATTCCTGCGGAACAGGCGGGTGTGACCGGTACGCTGACGGTGACCGGCGAAAGCGGCCGCTGGACGTATGGATCTGCCAGCAGCCTGGGGATTCTGACGCAGAATGCATCGGGCGTCCGGCTGACGACCCGTGCCGGGGAGTTTATGTTCAGCCTGAACGAACAGGGCTATCTGTGCCTGAACGATGGGGATGCGGTGCTGTGGCTGAGCCGCGGCGACCTGGCAGAACCCATCATCGAGGAACCCGTGACGGAAGCGCCCGCGACGGGCGGCTTGGGCGGCGACAATGCCCTGAGCGCGTTCCTGAACGGTGGAAGCACACCTATGGTGGAGGAACCCGTCATCGAGGAACCCGTGACGGAAGCGCCTGCGACGGGCGGCCAGGGCGGCGATAATGCCCTGAGCGCGTTCCTGAACGGCGGCAGCACTCCTGCGACCAGCAGCTCCCAGGAGAGCGCGGCGGTATCGGGCGCAACGGCGGTCTCGGGTTATGAGGGCCGCTGGCGCACGGTGAGCATCTCAGCTATGGGCATGACCTTCACAGCCGAGGAGCTGTCTGCGTCCGGGTATGAGGTGCAGTTCAACGGCGCTTCGGCGGACTTCATCATCGACGGAACGACGGTTATTTCCGGCAGCCTGGTGGTGACGGACAAGGGCGTTCAGATCACCGATGGACTCACCTTCATGCCCTGCTCCTTCAATGCCAACGGGCAGCTGGTGGTGGTCAAGCTGGAATCCGGCGTGACGATGGAGCTGATCATGGAGCGCGTGGACAAATAATGCCCGGGAGGCCCTGCGCAGCCCGCGAAACCCCTGCCAACCGGCGGGGGTTTTGTGCTGCATGTTTCTTTCGCCATGCCCGGCGGGGCAGCCGCAGGCCCGTTTCGACAGCGGCGGCGTCCGATCCTGTCAGCAGATGGCAGTGCATGCATCTTCCTGCAGAAACTTCGACGCAACCGGCACGACATCTGTCGCAAATGGGCTTTGTTGCTCGTATTCCCCGCAAAAGCCTTGGAAAGTGTTATAATGCCGACGAATCGAAGCTTTGCCGGGTATATGCGACGCCGTATATACCTGTCATGACATGAAGGGAGCATTATATGATGAACGATGTGCGGATCATGCTTGTGGATGACAATGCCGAAATGCGGATGCTTATGCGTGAACACCTGTCCCGCCAGGAGGGCCTGCGGGTGACGGCGGAGTGCGGCAATGGCCTGGAGGCGCTGCAGACGCTGGCCAAGACGCCTGTGGATGTGATCATCCTGGACGTCATCATGCCGCAGATGGATGGATACAGCTTCCTGGAGGAGATGAACCGTCAGCCGCCGGAGCATCTGCCCCAGGTGATCGTGGTCAGCGCTCTGGGCCGGGACGACTTCATTATGCGGGCGGTGGAGCTGGGGGCGCGCTTCTACATGATCAAGCCAGTGGATATGGCGGTGCTGACCAGCCGCATCCGCGAGGTCAGCGGCCAAACGCCGGAGGGGAAGCCTGCTGCCGCCCGCGTCAGCCTCCCCGGCCGCGCCCCCTCCCTGGACGAGAAGCTGGCCAGCCTTTTCCTGACCATCGGCATCCCCGCTCACATCAAGGGCTACTCCTTCCTGCGCGAGGCGGTGAAGATGGTCATCGAGAACCCGGACGTCATCAACCGCATCACCAAGGAGCTGTACCCGGGGATCGGCAAGCGGTTCAACACCAGCGCCAGCAAGGTGGAAAGGGCCATCCGGCATGCCATTGAGGTGGCGTGGAGCCGGGGGAGGATCGATACGCTCAACAAAGCCTTCGGGTGCCGCGTGGCCACCAAGGAGGACAAGCCCACCAATGGCGAGTTCATCGCCATGATCGCCGACAAGCTCGCCCTGGAGCAGCGGACGGCGTGAGGCTTGATTTGCAGGGGCTGCAGGGTTTGTCATAATAAAATCAGAAGAGCTGCTGAAAAACTCCCCCACGATCCCCAATGAAACGGGGAGTGGGGGAGTTTCTGTGTGGAACGCTGATTGTGAATCGTCAGCGGACGGGCATACCGGATTCGCGGCTCATGGAGGCAACGGAAACGCCCCGGTGCTTGCAGAACTTGCGGATGGCAATGCTGCTGACCAGCTTGCCGCAGGAGAGGCCAGGATCATTGCCCCACATGAGGTCTGTTCCCGGGCGTCAACCTCAGCGCCTGAAAACTGCCCGGGATGCTCCTTGAAATTTGTACCGTGCCGCCTCTCATAGCCGACGATGCCCCATACCGCAGCTTTCGCGGATGATCAGGGAGCATTCGCGGATCTGGCTGAAGGAGTAGACCGTGCCGCCGCTGATGGTATTGATCAGCTCGGAGATGGCGTTCTTGCCGTGGTCGGCGGGGTGCAGATCCACGGTAGTCAGCGGGGGATTGAGATAGGGGGTGAAGAACTGGTTGTCGCAGCCGATGAGCGCAACGTCCTCCGGGACGCGCAGATTCAGCCGGTTCAGTTCCCGCAGGGCACCCAGGGCCACCAGGTCGTTGATGGCGATCAGCGCTGTGGGCCGTTTGCCCTCGGGCAGGCTGGCGAAGAGCCTGGCGACGCACATCTCGCCGTCCCGGGGCGTGAAGCCGCTTTCCGCGCCTGTGCGCAGCACCACCTTGCCCAGCCGCTGCATCTCGCTGCAGAAGGCCTGTTCCCGGGCGGAGGCGGAGCGGATGCTGCTGCTGCCGCCGATGAAGGCGATGCGCTCATGCCCCATGGACAGCAGATGCGCGATGCTCTTGCGGACACTCAGGCCCAGGTCCGATGTGATGTTGATGCAGTCCAGGCCGGGGATGGCGGGGCCGATGATGGCCAGCGGCATCGCCTGGCGCAGACGCATCAGCAGGCTGAGCAGCTCGCTGTCCGAGCCGTTTTCCACCATGGAGCCCACCAGCACCGCGCCGGCCGGCTGGTGAGAGATCAGCTGATTGATCAGCGCGGGGCTGATGGCCTCGTTCAGATCGTGGCAGTAGATCTGCAGTGCATAGCCGTTGCGGCGGGCTGCCTCCTCCGCGCCTGCGGCCAGCTCGGCGTAGTAGGGGTTGGACAGGTTGGAGATGACCAGCGCCAGGGTTTTCTGGCGGACGGCACGTTCCGGCGGACGGCGGGATACGGAGGGCTGGTAGCCCAGGGTGCGGATGGCCTGCTCCACCTTCTCCCGGGCGGCCTGGCTGGCGCTGCCGCCGGAGAGCACACGGGACACCGTTGCGATGGAGACGCCGGCCCTTTCGGCGACATCGTAGATCGTGGGCTGTTTTTCACTCATTGGCATGTCCTCTTTCTGTGATATGGATGTATTATAGCAGAATTCTCGTGTAATTACAAGAATGAATGTAAGGATGATGAAAATTTACATGCGGTTGGATGTGTTACACTTGTTTTTTTGCGAATTTGCTGAAAAACAGTTGACGTTCAGGGGATGTGCATGTATAATATAGCCATAGAATTACCGTAAACAACAGGCGCGTGTAAGCGTGCGAGTGTAAGCGAGTGTAAGAAAAATGAATGAGCATCAAACGGGAGATCCCGTTTAGATAAACAAACAAGGAGGAAACCCACATGAAGAAACTGCTTTCCCTGATCCTGGCAGCGATGATGATCCTGTCTGTGGCGAGCTTCGCCATGGCCGAGGAGCGTCAGGTGCTGACCGTCGTCACCTGGGACGCGAACACTACCCCCTACCTGATCGCACAGGAAGCTGCCTTTGAGGCTGCCTATCCCAACATCGATCTGCAGTACATCGACGTTGCCTCTCAGGACTACGCCATCAAGGCGGGCTCCATGCTCTCCGGCGGCGACACCGCTGACGTGTTCATGGTCAAGGAAGTCTCCGACATCGTGAACTGGCAGGCGCAGGGCTTCGCTGAGCCCCTGACCCCCTACATGACCGCCGATAACTACGATGTGTCCGGCTTCGTGGGCATGGAAGCGAACTACGCCTTCGACGGCACCCAGTACGCGCTGCCCTTCCGCTCTGACTTCTGGGTTCTGTTCTACAACAAGGATCTGTTCGACGCCGCCGGCGTTGCCTACCCCACCAACGACATGACCTGGGACGCCTATGCGGAGCTGGCCAAGACCATGACCAAGGACGGCGTGTACGGCACCCACTACCACACCTGGCTGTCTGCGGTCGCCAACTGGGCGGTCTGCGACGGCGTGAACACCCTGGCTGACGGTCAGTACGACGATCTGGCTTACTTCTACAACCTGTACAAGGATCTGGAAGAAGCCGGCGCCTGCATGGCCTACAATGAGCTGAAGGCTTCCGGCCTGCACTACTCCGCGGCCTTTGCCAATGGCAACGTTGCCATGATGCCCATGGGCTACTGGTACGTTTCCACCCTGATTGGCTACCACAACGATGGCACCTGCAACTTCAACTGGGGCATCACCGCTGTGCCTCACGCTGAGGGCGTTGCTGCCGGCTCTTCCTTCGGCAACCTGACCGGCGTGATGATGAACGTCAAGTCTGCCAACAAGGATCTGGCCTGGACCTACATCTCCTGGCTGTGCGGCGCGGAAGGCTCCAAGGCGACCGCTGGCACCGGTTCCCGTCCTGCCTGGGTTTCCGAGGACGTTGCGGGCGCGATGGCGTCTGTTGCCGGCTTCCCCACCGACGAGGCCTCCAAGGCTGCCCTGCTGCCCACCTTCGTGGCGGTGGAATGGCCCGTGGTCGATCGCCTGAGCGACATCAAGCCCATCGTGGAAGAGACCCACACCCTCATCATGACCGGCGAGCTGGACGTTGAGGAAGGCATCGAGGAAATGAACGACCGTTATGCGGAGCTGTTCGAGTAATCCGGCAACGGATATCCTGAAGGTATAGCATAGCACACGGGCGGGAAAAGCAGCGCTTCGGCTCCTGCTCTTCCCGCCCGCTTTTTCCGTCCTCCGACGGCGTACGCGAGGCGGCGGTTCCCCTCTGCCGCTTCGCGTGCGCCCTGATCGGCGCATCGTTTTTCCATCACACAGGCTGAAAGGAGTGCATCCCCCATGGCACAGACAGCTGCGAAACCGAAAAAGAGGAAGATGAGCAGGCTTGAGCGCAAGAATACGCTGATTGCCTATTCCTTCCTCGCGCCCAACTTCCTTGGTTTTGCCATCTTTACCCTTGTCCCGGTCGTGTTCTCAATCCTGCTTTCCTTCATCAACTGGAATGGCGGCGCTCTGAGTACGATGCAGTGGGTCAACTTTGACAACTACGCCACGATCTTCAACATCGACAAGGTCATTGACAAGTTTGCCGACGGCATTGCTGCCGTCCAGGCCGGTGAAACGGACTGGGCCAAGTTGATGGATAAGAACTTCCTGTACTTCTTCAACCGTGTTGACCTGGGCATCGCGCTGAAGAACACGCTCTTCTACACGGTGATCACCGTGCCGCTGACGCTGGTGTGCTCCATCGCCCTGGCCATTGCGCTGAACAAGGCCGTCAAGGGCGCCGTGGTGTTCCGTACCATCTTCTTCTTCCCCTATGTTGCCTCCATGGTTGCCATCTGTGTCTGCTGGAACTTCATGCTGATGAAGGACGGCCCCATCAATCAGCTCATCATGGCGTTGGGAATACCCTTCAATAAATCCTGGACGGCAGACAGTACCATGGCCATGTGGGCCATCATCCTGGTCAGCGTCTGGCGCAATATGGGTTACTACATGGTCATCTACCTTGCTGCGCTGCAGGGTGTGCCGGTGGAGCTTTACGAGGCGGCCACGGTGGACGGCGCCAATAAGTGGCAGCAGTTCCGCAATGTGACCCTGCCCCAGCTCAAGCCCACCACCTTCTTTGCCTCCATCATGATGATCATCTCCTGCTTCAAGATCTACGACGTGGTCGCCATCATGACCGAGGGCGGTCCTGGCCGCAGCACCAAGATGCTCGTCACCTACATCTACGAGCAGGCGTTTGCCAAGATCAAGTACGGCGAGGCCAGCGCCATCGCCATGGTGCTGCTGGTCATCGTGCTGACCATCACCATCATCCAGTTCTCCAGTGAAAAGAAATTCGCCAACGATTAAGAAAGGAGGCTGTCATTCATGAGTCAGGCTGTTATGAATACCAAGCAGCGGGCGATCCGCAAGGATAATCCCGCGCTCGCCCTCATCGGCAAGATCCTGCTGTATGCGGTGCTGATCTTCGTCGGCGTGTTCACGCTGATTCCCTTTGTGTGGATGATCTCCTCCTCTCTGAAGCTGGACCGTGAGGTGTTCGTCTACCCCATCCAGTGGATTCCGGAGACCTTCCGCTGGGAGAACTACGTCAAGATCTGGCAGAAGGCTCCGCTGCTGACCTACTTCAAGAACACGGCGATCATTGCCATTGTGGTGACCTGCCTGCAGACGCTGACCTCGTCCTTCGCAGCGTATGCCTTTGCCAAGCTGCGCTTCAAGGGCCGCGACCTGCTCTTCATGGCCTACATCGCCACCATCGCCGTGCCGTGGCAGGCCTACATGCTGCCCCAGTTCATCATGATGCGCTCCATGGGCCTGTATGACACGCTGTGGGCGATGATCGTCCTGCAGGCGTTCAGCGCCTTCGGTGTGTTCCTGATGCGGCAGTTCTACCAGTCCATTCCCACGGATCTGTGCGAGGCGGCCCGCATCGACGGTCTGAGCGAGTATGGCATCTGGTTCCGTATCATGCTGCCCCTGTCCAAGGCGGCCATCGCAACCCTGGTTATCTTTACCTTCGTGGGTACCTGGAATGACTACATGGGCCCCATGATCTACCTGACCCGCGACGTCAACAAGACCGTGCAGGTCGGCCTGCGCCGCTTCATTCAGGAGAATTCCAGCGATTACCACCTGATCATGGCCGCGTCGCTGTGCTCCCTGCTGCCGGTTTCCATCGTGTTCCTGTGCCTGCAGAAGTACTTCATCGAAGGTATCGCCACCTCCGGCCTGAAGGGCTGATCCTGGCTGAAATGCGGAGGACGGGCCTGCTCCGTTCTCCGCGCTTCAGCTTCAGCACATGCGCTGACGATGCGTGTGCTGAAGCCGAAGCTGTGTACGATCCGGGAGGAATGAATTGATGAACGGGATCCGAAACAATCCGCTGCGCACAAGGCAGGATCTGGTGGACGCCGCATTGCAGCTGATCACACCCCTGACGCAGTGCCTGACCCCCGGCAAGGCCCGGCTGATGCTGGGCGATTCCGGCGCGAGCTATCCGGTGGGCGTGGCGGGGATGGAGGGCTTCTCCCGTGTGCTGTGGGCGCTGGTGCCGATGCTGGCCGGAGGCTGCCCCGAGGCGGAGCCGCTGTGGGCGATCTGGCGTGAGGGCCTTATTCATGGTACCGATCCGGCCCATGAGGAATACTGGGGCGACATCGGCCCCTTTGATCAGCGCATGGTGGAGATGGCTGTGATGGGCATGGCGCTGTGCCTGATTCCGGAGCGGTTCTATGATGAGCTGACGCCCGCGCAGCAGGATAACCTCTGCAGCTGGCTGGATCAGATCAATCACCATGAGATGCCGAAGAACAACTGGCAGTTCTTCCGCATCCTGGTCAACATTGGCTTCATGAACGTGGGCCGCCCGGTGAACGAAAGCCGTCTCCGCAGCGATCTGGACGACATGGAGGGCCACTATGTTGCCGATGGCTGGTACTTTGACAAGGCGACCCAGCGCGATTATTACACCCTCTGGGCCTTCCACTATTACGGCCTGGTTTATGCAAAGGTGATGGAGCGGCACGACCCGGAGCGGGCAGCGCGCTTTCGCCGGCGTGCCCGGCTGATCCTGCCCCGGTTTGCCTGCTGGTTTGACCGGGAGGGCCGTGGCCTGCCCTATGGCCGCAGCCTGACGTATCGCTTTGCCCAGAGCAGCTTCTTCAGCGCCTGTGCCCTCTCCGGCGTGACGTCGGAGGAGATTGGCTGGGGCGAGCTGAAGGGGCTTCTGCTGCGGAACCTCCGCTTCTGGATGCAGCAGCCCATCTTTGACAGGGACGGCATCCTGACCATTGGCTACGGCTATCCGAACCTGATCATTTCCGAGGGCTACAATGCTCCCGGCTCCCCCTACTGGGCCATGAAGGCCTTCGCGGTGCTGGCGCTGCCGCCGGAGCATCCCTTCTGGCAGGCGAAGGAGAAGGCGTATACCCCGCCGTCCGTCTTCTGCGACGAGCAGGTGCGTCTGGTGCTCACCCGCGACGGGGAGAACCGGCAGGTCATCGCCTATACCGCCGGAAACCACGCCTACGAGCATATGCACGAGGACGAGAAGTACGAGAAATTTGCCTATTCGAGCCAGTTTGCCTTCTCCGTGGTGAAGGAGGCGGGGACGCTCAGCAAGGGCGCCTTTGACTCCATGCTGGCGGTGAAGGGCGACAAGGATCTCTGGCATGCCCGCAGCGGCTGCGACAGCTTCTCCCTGTCGGAGCGAGCGATCGACTTCACCTGGAGCCCTGTGGACGGCGTACAGATCGAAAGCCGCATCATTCCTGTGGGCATGTGGCATGTGCGGAAGCATGTGATCCACAGCGACCGTCCCCTGAAGGGCGCGGAGGCGGCCTTTGCCATCCCGCGCGACCTGCCCGGGAAGCGCCTGTGCGACTGCATCCCCACGGCCTGCGAGGCGGACGGGGAGAAGGCGCTGGCGCACGGCGCGGCAGGCAGCACGGCCATCTGGGCCATCCGCGGCTATGAAAAGGGCGAGGTGCTCCGCCCGGAGGCCAACACGAACCTGATGTGCTCCCGTACGGTGCTGCCGACCCTGCATGCGGACATCCCGGCGGGTACGACGACCCTTGTCTGCGCGGTCTTTGCCGATGCAGGCGACGCGGCTCCGGCCGCCATTCCTGAGGAGGTGAAGCTCGTTGCGCAATCGTGCTGAAGACGTATTTGCGAAGATTGTTGCCAAGTTCCGCAAGAGCGTCCCCGTGGCGGCGGAAATGGGGATCCTGCCCTACAAGAGCGAGAAAGGCAGGTGGATCTCTTCCCCCTATGACGGCAATTCCTGGTGGACGGGCGGCTTCTGGCCGGGCCTGATGTGGCAGCTGTACGCGGCGACGAAGGACGAGATGTTCCGCACTGAGGCGCGGCGCGCACAGGAGATGCTCACGGCGGAGTTCCGCACCTTCGACCTGCTCAACCATGACACGGGCTTCATGTACCTGCTCTCCACGGGCGCGGACTATAAGCTCCACGGCGGCAGGCAGGAGCGCACCGATACGCTCCATGCAGCCAATCTCCTCATGGGCCGCTTCAATCCTGTGGGCTATATCCGCGCGTGGAACGAGAAGTACAAGATGGGCTACGCCATCATCGACTGCATGATGAACCTGAGCCTGCTGTTCTGGGCCAGCCGGGAGATCGAGGATCCCCGATTTGCCAATGTGGCGAGGATCCACGCGGACATGACCCTGCGGGAGTTCGTCCGGGACAACGGTTCGGTCAGCCATATCGTTGAGATCGATCCGGCGACCGGCGCACGGGTTGCCGAGCATCCGGGCCAGGGCTACTGCCTGGGCAGCAGCTGGAGCCGCGGTCAGGCCTGGGGTCTGTATGGCTTCACGCTGGCGTACCTGAACACGAAGGAGACGCGCTACCTGGAGGCGGCGGAGCGCATTGCGGCTTATTTTGTGGCCCACATCCGCCCCGACGGCCTGACGGACTGCGACTTCTGCCAGCCGGAGGACGAGGAGCGCATCGACAATATTGCCGGCGCCTGCGCGGCCTGCGGCCTGATGGAGCTGGCAAAGGTTACCGGAGAAGAAAAGTGGCAGGAGGCGGCCGAGCGTCTGGTGGACGGCCTGATCGATCACTGCTGCGACTGGTCTGAGGATCGCTGCGGCATCCTGACCCACTGCACGGCCAGCTACCACGATGACGGTGCGGGCCGCCACACCAACATCACCTACGGCGATTACTTCCTCGTGGAGGCCATCGCCAAGCTGCAGGGCACCGATCCGATGCTCTGGCTGTAAGGAGGCTGCCCATGATCACCATAACCGCATACAATGCCGCCGGCGAGATGCTGGCGCAGGCTTCCCATGTCAACGAGGCGCTGCTGCGCATCGACCGGGTTTATGAGGACGGCGACTATATTGACATCACTTCCGGTGAGAAGCACCTGATGGTGCAGATGGACGCAACGATCCTGCCCGGCGAGGTGTTCCTGCCTGAGGGGAAAATGACATGGCGCGTTCCGGCCGGGGAGCACCGTCTGGCTTACTGTCCGGTGGCCTTCCAGGGCCCCCGGCATATCGTGACCGCCCGCGCGATGACGGCTGCGGAGGTGCAGGCGCGCCGCAATGTGGCCTGCAACCCCTCCGATCTGCGGGGTGGGACGGATTTCTATCCCCATTGCACCGCCAATGTGGAGACGCGCAACGAGGCCTGCTTCTGTGCCCGCAATGTCATCGACGGCATGCGTCACAGCGATTACCATGGTGAATGGCCCTTCCAGAGCTGGGGCATCGGTGCCCGCGAGGACGCCTGGTGCCTGCTGGAATTTGGCCGTGAGGTCACGGTGGACGAGATGGCGCTGACCCTCCGGGCGGACTTCCCCCACGACGCCTACTGGGTGAGCGGCCATGTGGTGCTTTCCGACGGTGCGGAGATTGCCTATGATCTGGAAAAGACCGGAGAAAGGCAGTTCATCCCGCTGGGGAGGCACACTGTGCGCTGGATGCGCCTGGAGCGGATGCAGAAGAGTGATGACCCCTCCGCTTTCCCGGCGCTGATTGAGTGGGAGGTCTTCGGCAGGGACGCCCAGGGCTGAGAAAGCAGCTCCCGACTTGTTGCGATCAAAACGGAATAGCGCCTCCTGCGGCAGGGAATCTGCGGCGGGAGGCCTTTTTCCGTTTCCTTATTGACTTTGCTCAGCAGGTTTTTTTATGGCTCTTCACGGAAAGTTGGGGAATAGTTTGTTCGACATGGCGCAGACGCCTTCAACGCCATTGCGGATGCATCGAAGCCATGAAGGGGAAGACGCGGCGTCTTTGCGGAGGGTTGCGCCCTCCTTCTTCTGCATTCACGCAACCCTCCGCAACGTCGCCGCCCCGATATGCAGCAGCCTTTCCAACGCCTTGGGGGCAGGAGGGGGACGGGGGGTGATGCGCTGTTCGCATCCCGAATAGGAAAAAGCGCCTTTGCGCCGCTTTCGGCGGGCGAAAGCGGCTTCCCACTTGCGGCGTTGGTCATTCCCTGG
>JAFXDB010000126.1 GCA_017516305.1 Clostridia bacterium
AGGTTGTTGAGCCAGCTCCACCCGGTTGCCGGCCTTTCTACACGGGCGATCTGCACGCTCTGCAGCCCCTCCAGGAGGATGCCGTTTTCCAGAAGCTCCGCATGGACGGGGATGACGCGGTAGGTATAGGTGACGCCGGGCTGGGCGCGCTCGTCCACGTAGGTGAGGGTGTCGCCTGCCTGGGCGGCGTACAGCTCGGTCAGCACATAGGATTCACCGGCAGCGTCGCGCTGGACGCGGTAGACGGCGTTGTCCCCGGCGGTGATGTGCAGCTTCGGCTGGCCGTTTTCGTCATGGGTGATGCGGAAGGCGCTGGCTGAGGAGGGGGCGACCCAGACGTCGCTCTTTTTGGTCGGCTGGGTGCCCTCGATGAACACCTCGGTGATGCGGTAGTTCTCCGGGGTAAGGGAGGTGGCCAGCATCATCTCGCCTTTCAGTTCAATGGCGCGCTTATCCAGCGTGACGGAGACAATGCCCGATGGCTTGGTGAAGGCGGGCTTTTCGCGGCCTGAGTAGTAGGTCTTGAAGAATCCGCGGGCAAGGGAAGCGGGGTTCGTGCCGCCGGACACGCTGGAGGACAGCCGCCGCTTGGCGGAGGGCTCGTCGTAGCCCATCCATACGCAGGCGGACAGCTCGGCGGTGTAGGCGCTCATCCAGGCATCGCGGTTGCCGCCGCCCTGCATGTCCACCGTGCCGGTTTTGCCTGCGATGGACACCCCGGCGGAGGAGAGCCGCGTGCCGGTGCCGGAGGAGATGACGGTCTGCATCAGGTTGGTCATCAGCCAGGCCACCTGCGGGGTCAGCACCCGGGTGCCCGGGTCCTCATGCTGGTAAACGATGACGCCGTCCGCATCGGTGATCCGGGAAATGAACCAGGGCGCGTAATACGTGCCGCCATTGGCGAAGGGGGCGTAGGCGGCGGCCATCTGCACAGGGGACGCGCCGTAGGTCATGCTGCCCAGGGCCAGGGACAGGTTCCAGTCCGTGTCGGTGACGCCGATGCCCACGCGGGTGAGGTAATCATGGCTGGCTGCAAGGCCCACGTCCTCGATGACCTTGATGGCGGGGATGTTGAGGCTGTTCTTCATGGCTGCCCGGAGGGTGACGTTGCCGTAGTAGTGATTCCCTGCATTCTGCGGCTTGTAGGAGCCAAAGGCGGTGGGCTCGTCCAGGATGGGGGTGGCGCAGGTGTATCGCCCGGAGGCCAGCGCAGGAGCGTATACGGCCAGGGGCTTCAGGGCGCTGCCCGGCTGACGGCGCAGCTGCGTGGCACGGTTGAGGCCGCGGCGGGTCTGGTACTCGCGCCCGCCGACGATGGCCCGCACGGCGCCGTTCTCCACGTCCACCACGGCGGCTGCGCCCTGCACGGGGGTGCCGTCGGCGGCATTCCCGGGAAAATACCCGCCGGAGGAGAACTGCTGGTCCAGAATGCGCTGCATCTCCGGGTCAAGGGTGGTGTGGATGGTGTAGCCGCCTGCCAGCAGCTGCTCGGCGGATACGTCCAGCTGCAGCTCGGCCTCCTCCAGCACCGCGTCCACAAACCAGCCGTAGGCCGTCTGCACGGCTTTTCCTTCCGCTGCCGTGATTTCCTCGGCCAGGGCGGATGCGTGCTGTTCGGCGGTCAGCATGCCTTCCTCCAGCATGACGTCCAGGATGTATTCCCGGCGGATGCGGTTGGCCTCGGGATCGGCCTGCAGGTTGTAGGCGGAGGGGGCCTTGATGGCGGCGGCCAGGGCTGCAGCCTGGGCAGGCGTCAGGTCGGCTGCGTCCACCCCGAAGGTGACCTCTGCCGCGGCCTGGATGCCATAGGCGCCCTGGCCGAAATAAATGTAATTGAGGTACATATCCAGGATCTGATCCTTGGTGAAGGTCGCCTCCAGTTGCAGGGCGATGGAGATCTCCTCCAGCTTGCGGGCGATGGTCTTCTGGCTGGACAGGTGGGAGAGCTTCACCAGCTGCTGGGTGATGGTGGACGCGCCCTGATCGAATCCGCCGGTGCGGACGTTGGAGGCCGCTGCACCCACGATGCGCACGATGTCAAAGCCGGGATGCTTGTAGAAGCGCAGATCCTCGGCAGCCAGGAAGGCATTGCGGACATGGTCGGGGAGCAGGGAGGTATCAATGACGGTGCGGTTCTCACGGCCCACCAGGGTGGTGACGGGCTCGCCATTCCGGTCGAGGATCGCTCCTTTCTGGGCAATGCCGGTCAGTCGTGACACATCCAGCCGCTGCCAGGAGGCCACATCGAAGGTCTCCCATGCCCAGGCGACGCCCGCTGCCATCAGGCACAGAAAGAGCAGCCAGATCAGGGGCTGCACGGGATAAGTATGGCGGCGCTTCACGCGGATCCCTCCTTTGCGGCCTATTCTGCCCCAAACGGCGGAAAAGCTGCATTCCTGGCCGCTGGGAAGTCCTGTATGCAAAAGAAATTTCGGGAAAAGGGCATTTTCTGCCAAAATGGGGCTGGTCAAAAGACGAAAAAGGCGTTATAATACATGTGTGAAAATCTGTCCTGGAGGGAATGCTATGCGTAAATGGAACGTGTGGCCGCTTCTCCTCGCACTGGTTTTGCTGGTGGCGCTCCCTGGTGCTTATGCCGAGGGAGCTTTCAGCATGGCCGGATATGATGACGAGGAAACCGGGCACGACTGGCAGACAAACCTGTTTTTTGAGCGCATGGAGGCGCTGACCGGCGTTGCTCCCGCGCTGACGCAGTACACCACGGCGGCTGACTGGGCCGCGGCGAAGACGGCGATGCTCTCCGGCGCCCAGGCGATGCCGGATGCGCTGTTCAAGGCGAACCTGACCCCGCAGGAGACCATGGCTTTCTACGAGGCGGGCAAGCTGATCGACCTGGCTCCCTACCTGGAGCAGTATGCCCCCAGCCTGTGGGCGCTGCTTCAGAGCCATCCTGAATGGCTGGACGCCGTCACCCTACCGGACGGCGCCATCGTGGCCCTTCCGTATATCGATGAATTGCAGTTCAACAACGCCATGTGGATCAACAAAACATGGCTGCAGCGTTACAATCTGTCCATGCCCACCACGGCTGCGGAGCTGGAGGAGCTTCTTATCTTCTTCCGCGACCATGACATGAACGGCAACGGCAGCTCGGGCGACGAGATCCCGCTGACCTTTGCGTCCTTGTGGGATCTGCGGTTCCTCCTGCATGCCTTTGGCGTCAATGCCAACGACTACTACGTCACCACCGACGAAAACGGCGTGGTCTCGGAGATCCTCACCAGCGAGGAAAATCGGGAATTCCTGACCTGGCTGCGTCACCTCTGGGAGGAGGGGCTGCTGGATGCCAGCGGCTTCACGGGCCTGCGTTCCGTTTCCGGCACCCCGGATGAGGAAACCGAAGTCGTTTACGGCGTGATGTTCGCCTCTTCCCCGGCGGATATCGTGTATTCGGGCAAGGTGCAGCAGTATGTGCTGCTGGATCCCCTGATGTGTGAAGGGGAGCAGGTCTATCGTGACCTTACGGGCGACGTCATCCGCGGCGCCTTCGCCGTGAGCAGCGCCTGCCCGGAGGATCGCATCGGTCTGATTCTGTCCTGGGTCGATCACCTCTATACCGAGGAGGGCTTCATCCTGGCCGCAGCGGGCGTTGCGGGCGAGGAGTTTGACTACAACGACGACGGCACCTGGCTGTGGAACGACGTGAGCGAAACGCTGGTGACCATCACCCTGCCCAATGCCACCCTGCATGGCGACGCCACCACCCCCGGCTGGGCCAGCGTCGAATGGCAGATGCGCATGGATGACAAGGCCACGCTGCATGTACTGACCGAGCTGCAGCGCCTGCGCTCCATTGACTCGATGCCCTACCCCCTGGTGTGGCTGTCGGAGAAGGACAATGCCCGCGTGAACGAGCTGATCTGGCAGATCGGCCGGTATGCTGAGCAGCAGATGGTCTGGTTTGTGGTGGGCGATGTGGAGCTGACCGACGATACCTGGGCCGAATTCTGCCAAACCGTCAAGTCCCTGGGCGTGGATGAGATGGTCAGCATCTTCCAGAGCGCCCTCAACTGAACCTTACTAAATGGATACACACTTGACATAGATAACCGGAAGGATGAATGGACATGAATCAGTACGCGAATATGCAGCGTAGCCTCAAGTCTCCCGAAGTGATTGCACGTCTGCAGTACCTTTACGGCAACCGCGAGGGCATGCTGGTGGAGCAGACCGCCCGCTATACCGGCATCCTCAAGCGCCACGAGGAGCTGTTCCACGAGACGGAGAAGAAGGTCGTGCTGATCAGCGCGCCCGGCCGCACGGAGATCGGCGGCAACCACACCGACCATAACCGCGGCCGTGTGCTGGCGGCAGCGGTCAACCTGGACACCCTTTCCGCCGTGTCTGCCCGCGATGACATGCAGGTGCATATCTACTCCGACGGCTACGCGCCCCTGGTGATGGATCTGTCCGACCTGAGCATCGTCGAGGGGGAGAAGGGCACCACCGCAGCCCTGGTGCGCGGTGTGGCGGCCCGGATGAAGGAGCTGGGCTACGTCATCGGCGGCTTCAACGCGGCGGTGACCTCCTCCGTGGCCTCCGGCTCCGGCCTGTCCTCCTCAGCGGCCTTCGAGGTCATGGTCTGCGCCATCCTGGATAAGCTGTACAACGGCTTCAGCATCGACTTCATCACCCGCGCCAAGATCAGCCAGTACGCTGAGAATGTGTACTTCGGCAAGCCCTCCGGCCTCCTGGATCAGATGGCGTCCTCCGCCGGCGGCCTGGTCACCGTTGACTTCCGCAACGATGATCCCGACGTGCGCGCCATGTCCTTCGACTTTGCCAAGTACGGCTACTCCCTGGTGGTTGTGGGCACCGGCGGCTCCCACGCCGATCTGACGGACGATTACGCCGCCATCCCGGCGGAGATGAAGCAGGTGGCTGCGCTCCTGGGCGAGAGCTATCTGCGCCGCGTCCGTCCCGAGGAGTTCTACCAGGCTCTGCCCACCCTGCGCGGCAAGGTGTCCGACCGCGCCCTGATGCGCGCCATCCACTTCTTTGAGGAGGACGAGCGCGTGGCCCGTCAGGTGTCCGCGCTGGATCGCAATGACCTGTTTGCCTTCATGTGGGAGATCATCTGCTCCGGCCGTTCCTCCTACATGTACCTGCAGAATGTGTACGCCCGCCCCGATGACCAGAGCCTGTCCCTGGCCCTGGCGATGGCGGAGCACATGCTCTCGGACAAGGACGGCGCCTGGCGCATCCATGGCGGCGGCTTTGCCGGTACGACCCTGAACTTTGTCCCCAATTCCGTCCTGGACAGCTTCATCAGCACCATGGAGGCCGCCTTCGGCGACCACTGCTGCCACGTCCTGGCCATCCGCCCCGAAGGCCCGGCGGTGGTGGAGCTGTAAACTGCAGAAAAACTTGACACATACAACCGCCTGTGCTATGATGATGGTGCAGGCGGTTTTTCGTCTCACATCAAAACAGCATAAGCCACTTGAAGCTTCTTCGGGGCAGGGTGAAAATCCCTACCGGCGGTACAGCCCGCGAACAGGTCGTTCCCTGCGGAACGGTCTGCCGACCTGGTGAAATTCCGGGGCCGACAGTTAGAGTCTGGATGAGAGAAGGAAGCGGCGCATCATGCGGGGAAGTGCCATTTCCCCGGATAGAGCTGCCCCCTTTGGAGCGAATTTGCTTCGGGGGGCTGTGCGCATTTAAGGAGGCATTTTCCCATGAGCAACCCCCGCAAGAGCGCCCTCTCCGTCCAGTACATGACCCGCATCGCCATCCTGGGCGCGCTGGCGTCCATCCTGTTCATGATCGAGATCCCGATCATTGCCTTCTATAGGCTTGACCTGAGCACCATCCCGGTGCTGCTGGGCGCATTTTCCATGGGCCCGCTGCCGGGCATGGCCATCCTGCTGATCAAGGATCTGACGGGTATGCTGCATTCCTCCAGCGGCTTTGTGGGCGAATTGGCGGATTTCATCATGTCCGCGGCCTACGTTCTGCCGGCGGCGATGGTGTACCGCTTCATCAAGTCCCGCAAAGGCGCGGTGATCGGCATGCTGACCGGCACGGTGCTGATGATCATCGTGGCAGTGCTGGTCAACTGGAAGATCATGATCCCCTTCTACATGGGCGCGTTCAATATGCCCATGGAGGCCATCGTCGGTATGGCACAGAAGGCGATGCCCTTTGTTGACAGCGAATGGAAGCTGCTGCTGTTCGTCACTGCGCCCTTCAATCTGCTCAAGGGCATTGTGCTGAGCGTGGTGACCTATGTCATCTACAAGCCCCTGTCTCCCATGCTCAAGGTTCGCAAATAAGGAGTCGGAAAACATGCTGAGCCATTCTCCTGCCCAGACCCGCGAGCTGGGCCGCCAGCTGGCGCAAAGCCTCATCCCCGGCGATGTGCTGCTGCTCTACGGCGACCTGGGCGCGGGCAAGAGCGAATTGACCCGCGGCATTGCCGAGGGCCTGGGCGTGTCCGGGCCGGTCACCAGCCCGTCCTTCACCATCCTGAATGTCTACGATGACGGCCGAATCCCCCTGTACCACTTTGACTGGTACCGCCTTGAATCCGCTGAGGAGCTCTACGAGATGGGCATGGATGAATACCTGGGAGGGGACGGCGTGGCCGTGGTCGAGTGGCCCACCCAGTGTCCCGAGGCCATCCCGGAGACCCACCTGGCCATCCACCTGACCCCGGTGGGCGAGGCGGAGCGTGAGATCTCCTGCAGTCCCATGGGCGAATTCCGATGCATCACCTTTGATTGAGAAAAGAGGTTCACGACCTTGAAGATCCTCGCCATCGACACCTCCGGGCCCGTTTGCGGCGTGGCGGTGATGAAGGACGGCGCCATCGTGCATGAGGCTGCCGCCATCAACAAGATGACCCACTCGGTGAACCTGCTGCCGATGATTGACACGGCACTGCAGGCCTCCGGGATTGCTTCGGTCGCGGAGCTGGACCGCATCGCATGCGTGGTGGGCCCCGGCTCCTTTACCGGCGTGCGCATCGGCGTCAGCACCGTGAAGGGGCTGGCCCATGCCCACGGCACCCTCTGCGTGCCCGTCAATGCCCTGGAGGCCATGGCAGCCGGGGCAGGGGAGTTTGCCGGGGTCATCTGTCCCATTCAGGACGCCCGCGCGGGCCAGGTCTACGGCGCGGCCTTTTCCGGCGGCAATGTGCGCCCGGAGCGGCTGATGCACGATGCGCCCCTGAAGCTGGAGGAGTATGTCGATACCATCCGTTCCTTCGGCGACCGCTTCCTCTTCGTGGGCGACGGCATGCCCGTCCACCGCGCCAGGCTGCAGGCGCTCCTGGGCGATGCGGCGGTGTTTGCGCAGCCGCAGCTGGCTTTCCTGCGGCCTGCATCCGTGGCGTATCTGGCGTCCCTGGCGGAGGAAAAGGACACGGTGGACTACCTGTCCCTGGAGCCGCTGTACCTGCGCGCCCCCAACGCCGCGCTGAACAAGAAGCTGACGGAGGCGGCCAGGCATGAGTGACATCATCATCCGCCGCATGACTGTGGCGGACGTGGACGGCGTGGCAGCCGTTGAAGCGGCCACCTTCCCGACGCCCTGGAGCCGCGACGCCTTCGCCAGCGAAATGAAGAATGTCGCCGCCCGCTACCTGGTAGCGGAGGCGGACGGGCGCATCATCGGCTTTGCCGGCGCGTGGATCATTCTGGACGAGAGCCACATTACCAACATCGCCGTGCTGAAGGAATACCGGGGCCGCAAGATCGGCCGCAGGCTCACCGAAGCGCTGATGCAGTACCTGTCCAACCTGGGCGCGGCCTATGTCACTCTGGAGGTACGCAAGTCCAACGAGGTGGCCCAGAACCTGTACAAGTCCCTGGGCTTCATCAAGCTCGGCGTCCGCAAGCGTTACTACGAGGACAACGGCGAGGACGCCCTCATCATGGTCTGTGACCACATGCCGGAGGTTGACCCTGATTTCTCCGAGGCGGAGACTGTGACTGAATAAGATGGATAAAGGAAGAGCGCAGGCGGCATGGCTTGCGCTCTTTTGCGTCAGAACAGCTCCGGTATGTATTGCTGCAGGAAGCGGATGTAATCGTCCTCATGGTGCCCCTCCATCGACTGCCGGACGATGCGTCGATGGATCTCCTGCTGGGCGGGCGGGATGTCCTCAAAGCGGTGGATCATCAGTTGCCCGTTGCTTTCTGCCAGCAGGAGCGCAGCGTAGAGGTCGGCAATAAATTCTGCCCCAGCAACGGGCGTCTCAGCCTCCGAGAGCCATACCCAGGGCATCTTGTCCAGACGGATCAGCGCGGCTGCTTCCACCCGGTAGACCCATCCTGCCTGTTCGGCGTAGAGCCTCCGGGTCTGGTCAGGGAAGTACTCGTCGTAATGCAGCTGCCCTGCCTTGTCGAACCAGTAGGGGAAAAAGCCGCCGGGACGCTCAATGGGGTTATAGGCGTACAGCAGCGCCAGAGAAGGACAGTCGGTCAGGTAAACATAGGGCTTGTCGTGGTTGGACGGCGAAGGCCGCAGGGCCCGGATGCCGCCTGTGGGCGAACCGTGATACAGCAGCATGGCAAAACCTCCTTTGTGCTGCCATTGTACGCCGACGGCTGCCCAAAGACAAGCCTTGTATTCATTTTCCGGCTGTGGTATAATAGATGCAGAGAAATACGGCATATCAACGGAGGTTTTTGCATCCATGGCGACGATCCTGATTACCCACGGCATCCCGGCGGAGGGCTTCTACCCGTTGGCGGGCCACGAGCTCATCATTCCCGCGCCCCTCGGGGCCTTTTCCATGGCCGATTTGGAGGCGTTGATCCCTGCGGCGGACGCGGTGGTGGCGGGCGGCAAGCTGCCCGGCGACGTCGTCCGCGCGGGGAAAAAGCTGCGCATCATCGCCAACTACGGCGCGGGCTATGATGGCGTGGACTGGCGCACGGCGGCGGAATGCGGCGTACCGGTGACCAACATCCCCGACACGGTCACTCGCGACACGGCGGAGCTGGCCGTGGGTCTGATGCTGGCCGTCAGCCGCCGCATCGGGGAAATGACCCTGCGCGCCCGTCAGGAGGCCCCGGAGGGACTCTTCGGCATGGGCCGCTACATGGGCCAGAGCCTGCGCGGGAAAACCCTGGGTATCGTGGGCTGCGGGCGCATCGGCCGGGAAACGGCGCGGCTGGCGGCGGTCTTCGGCATGCGTGTGCTGGGCTACAGCCGCTCCGGCGCGGACGCTGCTGTCTGCCAACCGGTGGGCCTGGATGACCTCCTGCGCGAAGCAGACGTGGTAAGCCTGCATTGCCCGCTGACGGAGGAAACCCGGGGCCTGATGAACGCCGCTGCCTTCGCCAAGATGAAGCCCGGCAGCATCCTTATCAACACGGCCCGCGGCGCGGTGGTGGATACGCAGGCGCTGGTGGACGCGCTGCAGAGCGGCCATCTGCGGGGCGCTGGCCTGGACGTTTACCCGGACGAGCCCCACATGCCGGCGGCGCTGCTGACCTTCGACAACGTGGTTTGTACGCCCCATACCGGCACCAATACGGCCCAGACGCGCTACGACATGGCGGAAGCCTGCTCCCGCCAGATCCTTGACGTCCTGGCAGGCAAGCGGCCGGAGAACATCGTGAATGGATTGTGAGGCACTGCGCCGGGGGTGCATCGTCCGACGTGCCGACGAAATCTAAAAATCATCAAACAAATTTGAAAAAAAGTGAAAATAGGTGTTGACAAACTCCTGCACCCGTGGTAATATATATATCGTTCGCAAGGCACACAGCTGGTCGGACGAAAAGAATATCTGGGTGTGGCGCAGTTTGGTAGCGTGCTTGAATGGGGTTCAAGAGGCCGGAAGTTCGAATCTTCTCACCCAGACGCAAAGACCTTGGAATGCAGATTCCAGGGTTTTTTGTTGTTGGCAGAGGGGGCTGCTTCTCCTTGTGTTGCACAAAAATAACGGATATGATATAATGACAAGTAACCACACGCAGGAAAAGAGGAACCTATCGTGCAGACATTTGCCCAGCAGCTCCATGCGATCCGCAGGGAGCGCCACATCACGCAGGAGCAGCTTGCGCAGGAGCTGAATGTGTCCCGAACGACTGTTTCGCGCTGGGAAAGCGGCAAGACGCTGCCGGATATCGAGACCATCAAGCGCCTGTCACAGGTGCTGAGCTATAACTTCTTCACGGTGGAGGGCTTTGCGGAGGAACACCAAAAGGCAGAAGTGGCGGAGGAACAGCAACTGGTGAAAGCGGAGGATTCCATTGAGCCTGAGAAGGGCAGGAAGAAGCTTGTAATTGCCCTTGCGGTGATTGTGTTGGCTGTGATTTTCATTATGACCGGCATTTCTTTGAACCGCGCACCGAAAGATGAACCGAAAGCAGCCTCTGTTTGCCCGCTGGCGATTTTCGCCGTAAATGAATCGGTTACACCTATCGTGGATGAGAATCTTGGCACCAGTGCCCCTTCCTTCGTCTACCAATTCAGCGTGCAGAACATCACGACGGACATTACCTTTACCATCAACAAGGCGGCGATTGAACTGCAATATCTTGATGGGTCGGCGCCGTTCTACGGTGAATATGGTGCACAGCAAATCGTCCCTGCCTTTGGCACAACTGAGTTTACGCCCGGCTATGGTAGCCTTTGGGTGGGCGCTGAAATTGCCGCGAAAAAGTATTCCGGTGTGACGCTGACGATTGAGGGTATTGATTCTCTTGGCAACGAACATAGCGTCAGCGGCTATGTGGCTTTTGACTATCCAGAAGAATAAGCATTGAATACGCCTCTGACCGGGGCGTTTTTTCTTGTTTTTTCTCAAAAATGGCGAATGTGCACGATTTGCACGCCCGAAAAGCCGTATGTGCATGATGCGAACGTGACTTTTTATCCCGCTGAAGCTACCATGATGGTACCGGGATGCAAATTTCATTACGAAAATTTGTAGAAGTGGCAAGAGTTCTGCCACATTTGCCGGTATAATCAAATGTAACAGAAGGAGGCGGCGATGTGGAGGCCATTGAAAGGCGAATGGCGATATGGTTTACGCTGTGCAGGCAGCGCCAGGTGACAATATCGCATCTGTCCGAGAAATATAAAGTCAGCCCGCGAACCATCCGTTATGACATTGAGGTATTGTCGCGCACATACCCCATCGAGACCCGGGTGGGCAAGAATGGCGGAATCAAGCTTGCTGACTGGTATCAGCCGGGCAGTGATGTTCTGCGGGCGGAGCATATGGACTTTCTGCTGGATCTCGTGCAGCGGCTCAAAGGAGAAGAAGCCGCCCAGATGCGCGAGATCATCAGTCTGCTCAGCCAGGATTGCTGAGCGCTCATACCGGTGAATCTGCCGGCGGCATGCCGTCCGGAAGAAATATCAATGCAAAGGAGAATGTTGTGGGTATGCTGAAAAAGTACTTTGAAACGGAAGCCGGGCAGGTTCGCCCCAGCAAGAGCATCAGGACGCTTGCGAGGATTTCCTACTGGGTCTGGCTGATTCTGGGTGCAGTCGCGGCAGTTGGATGCCTGGTCACAGGTCTTGTGAACATGGGCTATGCAGATGAGTCGTTTATTGTTGTGATGATTCTCTGCGCTGTACTCTCGCCCCTGGTGTGCAAGCTGATGGGCTGGTTGTCATCGCTGAGCCTGCGGGCTGTTGCCGTGGTGGTGGAGTCCCACGAAAAGAACCTGGATCTTCAGCCGGAGGCCGATCATATCCGGGCTGCGATGATGGAGATGGCGACAGCGGCAGCCGGGAAAGCAAAGGAAGTTGCAGGAAGGGTATCGGTGATGGCGGAGAAGGCGCAGGAAGATCACAGGAGCATGTCAACTGAAAAGAAAAAAGCGGCGCCTGCGCAGATGCAGTCCCCGACCGACGGTTGGGTCTGCCAGGACTGCGGTGCGCGGAATCCCAGGCATCTCGGCACTTGCCCTGAATGCGGTGCGGTCAAGCAGCGCAAGGCGTGAACATGTATCTGTTTCCCTCGTATTCGATTGACATCCCCGTCATTCCGGTGACGGCGGTGTTCTCTGTTATTGTGTGCCTGTGTCTTACCTGGAAGACGGATAAGGAATACAGCGACGAGCAGCAGTATTACAGCGACATGGCCAGGTATCAGGGCAAGCAGCTGAAGAATAAGAGCGTCGTCGGCAGCGCGGTGGTCGGTTCGATCATCGCAGGCCCCGTCAGCGGTGTGGTCGGCGCAATTCATGCGGCGGACAAGAACGCCCGGAACAGAGCCAACGGCGGAAGCGATACCTGATACGGATGCGTCGGCGACGAATCCACATGAAAACCGGGCTGTCCCTTTTTTCAGGGGGCAGCCCGGTTCTGCGTTTACATGCGCGGTCAGCGCCCTGCGCCTCTGTGCAGGACATCCCGCCATTTCAGGTGCTTCAGCCGCAGCGCGGGGGCCTCAATGCCGCGCCAGCTGATGGTGGACAGCGGCAGCACGATCAGCAGCGTCAGTGCAAAGTGGGTCAGGGGAGGCAGCGTCGGCCAGGCGTGGTAGAGCAGCTGCTGGATGGGGTAGCTGTACACATACATGCCCAGGGACAGGTCGCCCACCTTCGCAAACCCGGTGCACAGGGGCGATCCGCCCAGGTATACCACCAGATACGGCCAGGCGATGCACCATGTCAGCCGCCAGGGCAGGGCCGCCAGGGGCGCGTCCGGCAGGGTGGCGCGCAGAATCCAGGTCAGGAGCAGGGTCAGCACGCAGATCAGCGCCAGATACCACCGGCGGGGAATCTCCCGGCGGAAGGCGTAAAGGAGCGTACCGGCGAAGAAAAAGGTGAATGTCTCCGTCAGGCGGTCGTAATTCCAGTGGCTCAGGATCCAGAAGCGCGTGTCGTATACGTCCCACAGGCGGACGCCGAAGCCTGTCAGCAGCAGCCGCAGGGTCAGGAAGAGCCCGAAGAACACCGCATAGGCCCAGCGGCGGCGGTAGAGGGTGGTCAGCATCATCAGCGCGACGAGGAGGTACAGGGCAACTTCGAATTTGAGCGTCCACAGGCTGACGTTCAGGCTGCCGGTGACATTGCCGCCGAACACGCCGGTGACGCCCCATTGCTCCGGCTGCACGTTGAGCGTCAGCCAGTTGAGGAACCAGGTGCCGGGGCCGTTGTCCGTCAGGCGGACGTAGTCGGCGAAGGTGCCCTGATAGGCCAGGCCACCCACAATGTAGGCCGAGAAGAGAAGCGCGCAGACCAGCGCGGGCAGCAGCCGCAGCACCCGCCGTGCCAGGAACACCAGGGCGTTGCGCCCCCGGGAGGCGGCGGAGATAACCAGGAAGCCGCTGATGGTGAGGAAGGCGTCCACGGCCAGGGTGCCCTCGTTAATGGCGCCTCCGGTGAGGGCGGACAGGGGCGTGGTGCGGCCCAGCAGCGTGTAGCTGTGGCACAGGATGACCAGCGCGGCCATCACGAAGCGCAGAAGCGTGAAGCTGTTGCGCGTGGAGGAATAGGGCGCGTCGATCACCGGCGTCACCTCGTTTCTTGTTGATGTGGATATTGTACCACCCGGG
>JAFXDB010000016.1 GCA_017516305.1 Clostridia bacterium
CCGCCGCGGCGTCGTGGTGGTAACGGTGGGCTACCGCCTCAACTGCTTCGGCTTCCTCTGTCACCCGGAGATCACCGCCCAGCAGCCGGATGCGCCCGCGAACTTCGGCTTCCTCGACCAGCAGTTTGCCACCCGGTGGGTCAAGCGCAACATTGCGGCCTTTGGCGGCGATCCGGAGAACATCACCATCGGAGGCCAGTCTGCCGGCGGCATGAGCGTCTGCGCGCAGATGAGTCACCTGGGCAACGAGGGTCTGTTCCAGCATGCCATTGTGGAGAGCGGCACCTTCGCCCAGCCTTACGGCGGCAAGATGGGGCTGCGGCCCCGCACCCTGGAGGACTGCGAGAAGCTGGGCGTATCCTTCTTTGAGAAGCTGGGCGTCAAAACCCTGGCCGAGGCCCGGGCCCTTCCCGCCCGCGTGGTGGAGGACGCCTCCCTTTCGATGCCCTGGGGCATCTGGAGCGAGGCCGTGGACGGCGTGTTCAGCACCTATCCCAGCGGCGAGTGGTACCTGCATGAGGATCGGGTGCATGTCCCGGTGATGCTGGGCCAGACCAGCACCGAATTCGTCTTCGCGCCCTTCGCCGACAGCGACGAGGCGCTGGTGAAGCTGGCGCAGGAGCAGTTCGGCGATGCAGCGGAGGAGCTGCTGTCCTTCTTCAACCGCCCGGCCACGAAGGAATCCATCGCGGCGCAGGGGCGCCTGCCTGCCATCGGCTTCGCCATCCGCGCGGCAGCCCGCCGTCAGGCGCAGAAGGGCGGTCAGCCCATGTACGCCTATAACTTCGACGCGGAGATCCCCGGCTGGGACAATCCGGGCACCTTCCATTCCGTTGACCTGTGGTTCTTCTTTGAGACCCTGGCCAAGTGCTGGCGGCCTTTCACCGGCAAGCACTATGACCTGGCGCGGAATATGTGCGACTACTGGGTCAACTTCTTCCGCACGGGCGACCCCAACGGCCTTGACAGCCAGGACAAGCCCCTGCCGCTGTGGCCGGTGCTGACGGATGCAGACCCGGCGTGGATGGTCTTCGGTGACCGTGCACAGCCGGAAAAGTGGCCCATGGGCAAGCTGGAGGCCTTCCTGCTGGAGCAGTACATGAAGAAGTACGAATAATTTTGTACGGACATGCGGAGAAGGACTTGCAGACCATGCCTTCTCCGCTTTTTGGCGAACATGGAAGAAACGTGAAACATATTTCCGGACTGGTGCGTTAATATAGATGAAGGAACCTGAGGGGGATATGTTTATGAGAAAGCTGCTTGTCTGTTTGCTTGTGTGTTTTCTGTCTTTGCCATGTGCCCTGGCGGAATCCGCCGACCAGGTGGAGCTCCCTTTGCCTGACGCCGCTGTGTATGTTCCCGACCCCTTCCTGCGGGAGGTGACGCAGCTGATGACTGCCTGGGAGCATGCGGCGCGGGTGGACTGGCCTGACCGCGAGGGAGTCGAGTGGACGAAAACGACGACCCTTGTGACGCTGCATTTGCCCACCGTGCGCATGCAGGGCGATAGGGCGACGGTCTTTGCGCGGGTGTACTCCGCCCGCTATGCCCTGTGGGAGGATGGCACCCTGCGGCTGATGACCAGCCGCCTGGGGCCCCGCCGCATCGACCTGGAACGGGTGGACGGTACATGGCGGATCGTCTCCGTGACGGAGTGTCAGGATGGCGAGCGGTTCTGGCCCAGCATCCTTGAATTCTGCGACGGCGACGAGCTGCTGGCGGCGACGTTGACCGTCCCGGTGGGGCATGAGGTGCATGCGTTTGCGCTGGAGCGGTACCTGATCGCCGGGGGCTATATGGAGCCTTTGCCGGATGACGAGTGAGGAGGGATGACAGGTGAAGAAACTGCTTGCGATGCTTTTGCTGCTGATGCTGGCTTTCCCCGCACTGGCGGAGGAAAAGGACAACCGCTACGACGGTCTGGGGCCCTACGGCGAAAATGGGATGATGCCCGTGCAGCGAAATGGCCTGTGGGGCATTGTGGACGCGACTGGGCGGCAGGTCGTCCCCTGCGAATGGGAGGACGTCGGCACGCCGGGCAAAATGCGCATTCCCGTGGAGCGGGACGGCCTGTGGGGCTGCGTCGACCTGACGGGCTGTGTGGTGGTCGAACCGGTGTGGGACTCCCTGTCCGTCTGGTCGGATGGTACGCTGAATATTCGCCGGGATGGCTGGGCTGGGCTGCTGAATGCCGACGGGGAGGTTATCGTTCCCTGCGGGCAGTATACCTATGTGGGCTGGAACATCGATGGGTACATCCTGGTGCAGGACGCGCGGGAACGCTGGGGCAAGCTGAACCCGGACGGCAGCGTAGCCATCCCGCTGGAATGGGCGGAGATCGGCTACTTCCATGACGGGCTGGCTTACGCGGATAAGATGAATGGCTACTGGTGCTACATCAACACCCTGGGACAGACGGTCATTCCCGGCCCTTTCTCGTATGTGGGCGATTTTGAGGATGGTCTGGCACTGGTACGCAATCCTCGTGTGTATGCCGGATATCAGTTCATTGATTGGCAGAATCAGCCCCTCACATCTGCGGGCTGGGACGATGCGGAGGAGTTTTCCTGTGGCCTGGCGCTGGTGAAGCGGGACGGCCTGTGGGGTTACATCGACCGCACCGGCGAGGTGGTCATCCCGCTGCAGTTCACTTCCGCCAGCTCCTTCTATAACGGCGTGGCCCTGGTGCGGCGGGGAGAAGAGCGCATTGCCATCAACACACAGGGGGAAACACTATATACCTGCGTCTGGGATAAAGCTGGCGGCATGTTCTGGGGTGGACATATCTGGGTTCAGCAGGACGGGCTTTATGGTCTGATGAACACGGCAGGAGAGCTGGTTGTCCCCTGCGAATGGGATGACTATATCGGGAAGCCCTTCCTCCATGGCGACATTATGGCGCTGACCCGGGATGGCTGGCTGGCCTTTGTGAATAAACGGGGAGACATGATCACCGGACAGCTGTGGGACGACGCGATCACCTATACCATCGACGGCGAGCACCTGTTCCTCCTGAGCGACGGCGTCCTGTCCATCTGGAATGCCGACGGCGAGCAGCTCTTCTGACGCCGTTCTCCATTCTTTTTCCTCAAATGAAAGGTGGTGTGTCACCCATGGCAGAGAGCCTCCGCTACCCCATCATCCTGGCCCATGGCCTGGGCTTCCGGGATGACGGGCCTATCGGCTACTGGGGTCGCATTCCGCAGGCCATTGAAGCGGCGGGCGGCAGGGTTTTCCTTGCGGGAACGGACAGCAACGGCAGTGTTGCCGAAAACGGCGCGGTGCTGCTCAGACGCATTGACGAGGTGCTGGCGGAAACCGGGTCGGAGAAGGTCAACATCATTGCCCACTCCAAGGGCGGGCTGGACAGCCGGTATGCCATCTCCACCCTGGGCGCAGGCGACCGCGTTGCTTCGCTGACCACGCTTGCCACGCCCCATCACGGGTCGAAAACCGTTGACCGTCTGCTCCGCCTCCCCCGTCCGCTGATCCGCTTCGGCTGCCTGTGCGTGGACGGCTTCTGCCGTCTGCTGGGAGATAAAAGGCCCGACACCTGGAATGCCATCAGCGGCTTCCGCACGGCGGACGCGGCGGCCTTTAACGCCGCCAACCCGGACGATGCGCGGGTTTTCTATCAGAGCTATGCTTTCGTGATGAAAAATCCGGCCAGCGACCTGCTGATGTGGCTGCCCAACCTTGTGGTGGGCTTTGTCGAGGGCGAAAACGACGGCCTGCTGCCGCCGGAGGCGGTCCGCTGGGGCGAATTCCGGGGCGTCATCCGGGGCAATGGTCGCCGGGGCGTATCCCACTGCGACGAGATCGACCTGCGAAGAAGGCCGATGACCCGCGCGAAGGGCGAGGGCGTGTCGGATATTCTGGAGCTGTATGTGGATATCGTGCAGGGGCTGCGGGCACGCGGCTTCTGATGCGGCAGGGCATCAGGATGATGGCGGAGGGCTTCCATGGGGGAGCTCTCCGCCTTTTGCGTGGCGGAAATGTGTTTTTCGTGACAAATGTGGTTGGGTATGGTATGATGGAAACAACGAATCTGCTTCCGGAGGGTTATCAATAATGAAGCGTTTTCTTGCTCTGTTTTTGGTTTTCAGCCTGCTGTGTCCCGTCGCAATGGCAGAAATGTCCCCGACGGAGCGGTATGAGGCTGCGGCTCTCCTGATGCTGCAAGGGGATCACGCTGCCGCGGCGGAGGCCTTCGCGGCGCTTTCCGGCTACAGCGACGCGCCGCAGATGAGCATCTACTGCCGGGGTCTGGCCCTGGCGGAGGAAGGCGACTTCGCAAGGGCGGAGAAGGCCTTCACGCAGCTGGGGAGCTTCAAGGATGCGGCGGTATGGGCCATTGCCTGCCGGGGCATGGCGGCCCAGGCCGAGGGTGAGCGCCTGGTGGCGGCGGGGACGCTGCAGGGATTTACCGATGGTCCGGCGATGCTGGAGACGGCTGCGGAATACTATGACCAGATCGACTACCTGCCGGAGATGGCAGCCCGGGCGGAAAGCTGCCGCGCGCTGGCTTCCCAGGCCACGCTGGATGTGGCAGCCCGCAGCTTTGACGGCGTGTATGCGGCGGGTTATGGCCTGTGCGTGGTGCGGCGCGGGCAGCTCTATGGCGTGGTGAACACCCGGGGCGAGCTGGTCGTGCCCTGCGAGTGGGAGGATATCTTCCTGTCTGAGCATGTCGTGGTGGTGCAGAAGGAGGACCGCTGGGGTGCGCTTTCCCGTCAGGGTGGGGTCATTCTGGCCTGCGAATATCAGGTGATCAGCCCCTTTGGCAGCGTGCTGGTGGTGCGTCAGCATGGGAAGTCCGGCGTCATGCGCCTGACGGGCGAGGTGCTCGTCCCCTGCGAGTGGGCAAGCTGCGACCCCTACGGCGAAGAGATGCTGCGGCTGCGAAGGGACAATGCAGCGGGCGGTACGGAGATGCAGTGGGTGCTGTCGGATGCGGCGGTCGCCCTGCCGGAGGGAACGGTCAGATGGTCGCAGCTGTCGGAGGATGTTCTGCTGCTCAGTGGCAGCGGGGACTTTCAGCTATACAGTGTGTCCACCGGGAAAATGGTGGACGGCGGCGAGGAGGCCATGGCCTTCGGGGACGGCTTCATCACCGTGGAGGACTACGAAACGGGGGCCTTCACCTGGTACGACGTGGAGCTGAATGTGCTGACCCCGCCGGAGGGCGCCGTTCCGGGGCTGAATGCGGGCCTCTGGGTCTATCTGACGGAGGACGGCGACTGGTATCTGACGGATCTGCAGGGTCGGACAGTGCTGGCGGGGGATGATGTGAACGAGGTTGACATCGACGAGTTTGACGGCGGTTATTCGGCCATCAGCATGCCGGTGGACGGGAAGGAGACCTGGATGCTGTTGGATTCGTCGGGCGATATTCTGCTCACGGCGGACGAGATCGACGGTGTGTACGACGGCCGGTATGCGGAGATCTCCGAGGACGGCGTCTGGCAGCTGGCTGACCTGACCACCGGTGCGTGCGCAGTTCTGCCGGAGGAGATTTCCAGGCTGCGGCATATCGAAGGATCGCTGTTCTATGTCAGACTGGCAGAGGAGTCGGGCTGGCGTCTGCTGAATGCGGCGCAGGGCTGGCTGGGCGAGACGGTGTATAGCGGCACGAGCGGTGGGGTGAGAAACGGTCTGCTGCAGGTGTCGGTGGACGGCCTGAGCGGCTTTGTGAACCTGCAGGGCGAGGAAGTGGTTCCCTGCGAGTATGACCGCATCGAGCAATATGGCTCGCTCTTGGTGGCCCGGCAGTGGACGGACGGCGGGACTGCATACAGCGTGATCAATGCCCGGGGCCAGGTGTTCCCCTGCGAAAGCATGCCGCTGGTATACGGTACGATGTACCGGTGGCAGCGCGGCGAATGGCTGTACAACGCATCGGGTGAGGCGATCTACGAGGTTGACCGGGCGGACAGCTGGTCTGCCGGCGGCGGGTACATCTTCGCTGTCGAGGATGGGCTGCTGACCGTCTATGACGAAACGGGCAGCTGTATCTACTGAGGAGGATTTCGCAGATGCAGACGATGAAGCGATTGGTGACCATGACGCTGGCGCTGCTCCTGCTGTTGACGGCAGCGGCCTGCGCCCCGCAGGAGGTGCTGTCGGCCCAGGCGGAAACGCACCCGCTGGACGCGGCCTACATGGCGGCGGCCCAGCAGCTGGTGGCAGGCGAATATGAAGCTGCGGCTGCTGCCTTTGCGGCCCTGACCGGCTACGGCGATGCGCCGCAGATGGCCATTTACTGCCGGGGTCTGGGCTTTGCGGCGGCGGGCGACTATGCCACGGCGGCGGCGGCCTTTGCGGCCCTGGGGGATTTCAAGGACAGCGCCATCCTGATGGCGTATTACACCGGCGTGGGTGCGCAGGCGGAGGCGGAAGCGGCCTTCGCCCGGGGCAGGCTGGCTGACCTGGAGCAGGCGGAGGTCGCTGCTATCCGGGCGGAGACGGCCTTTGCCGCGCTCCCCTTCCTGCCGGATGTGCCGGAGCGTCTGGCGGCCTGCCGCGTCCTGCGGGCAGAGACTGCTGCGCTCCTGCCCGGCTTGCGTCTGGCGCATCAGTGCGAGGATGTGCTGGCGGGCGATGGGGAGCACTTCATTGTCCGGCAGGGCGGGCAGTATGGCGTGCTGCATGTCAGCGGCCGCCTGGTGGTTCCCTGCGAATGGGACTACATTTCTCAGGTGTTCGACGGTCTGGCGGTGGTTTACCGGGGCAAGCTGTCGTCCTGGGGTGAGCCGGAGGAGTCAGCCTTTGGCGTCATCGACCTTCAGGGCAACGTGATCCTGCCCTGCGAGTACGGGCAGATCTACCTTTATGACTCGCACTTCATGGCGTTGAATGAAAATGGTGCCTATGACCTGTACACCCCGGCGGGTGAGCCGTGGGACTGGTCGAAGCCCCTGCGCACTGCGGTGGTTCCGGGTCTGTATACAGAAACCAGCGCAGCATATGAAGGCTGGCGGCTGGTGGACGACGCCGGAACGGTGCTGTTTTCCGATGAAACAGGTTTGATTGGTGTGCTGCCGACAGCAGAGGGAAACCTGTGGCTGTTCAGCTATACAGATGACTACAGGCAGACGTTGATGGGCCTGCTCTCCACGGACGGGCAGATGCTGATTCCTATGGAATACATCAGCGGCTATGGCAGCCAGTATCCGATGCAGCAGGATTTTGAATACATGATCCTCACCGCGCCAGACGGAACGGTGTCTGCGTGGAGCGCGGAGGGCGTGAAGCTCTTTGACAACCGCTGGGAGTCGCTGGCCTACCTTGAGAACGGCCTGTTCCTGGTCAGCAACGACGAATACCTCAGCGGCGTGGTGGACAGCCGGGGCTGCGAGGTGCTGCCCTGCGTGTACGATCACCTGGGCTGCATGGGCGGCTTCATCGTGGCCCAGAAGGAGTCGGAGGATCATGTGACCATCTTCAGCCGCGAGGGCAACATGCTCCTGACGCTTCCGGAGGAGGATTCCTACGGCGCCGCCACGGCGGAATACCTGGCCTATGTGCTGGACGGCATGCTGCACATCATTGACCAGCAGGGCAATGCTGTTTACTGACGCGACGTGGGCGGAAATTGACGTAAAAAGTCCGCAAAGCCTTGAAATGCCGGCAAAAAAGGGCTTGCAATGCGGCCTGTGTTGTGCTATAATATCAGCCGACTACGCACCCGTACGCCGCGGTTCCTTGTGCTGCCCCTGAAAAGGAGGGCGGTGGAGCACCGCAAAGGCGACCGGGGAGGTCCCACTGAACCCGGAAAGGGCAGTGCAAAAACAAGGAGGAATACCCCAATGGCAGTCATTTCCATGAAGCAGCTGCTGGAGGCTGGCGTCCACTTCGGCCACCAGACCCGCCGCTGGAACCCCAAGATGGCCCCCTACATCTTCACCGAGCGCAACGGCATCTACATCATCGACCTGCAGAAGACCGTCCGCAAGGTTGACGA
>JAFXDB010000127.1 GCA_017516305.1 Clostridia bacterium
CATGGCCAGCTATGCGTGTACGCTGCTGCGGCGCATCCTGGCCCCTATGAAAGAAAGTCGCCCCTTTGAAGAGGGGATGGCTCGGGACCTGAAAAAAGTGGCCTGGCTGGTACTGGGCGGCGGTCTGTACAGCGAAGTGCTGAAGATTGCTGAGCATTTTCTGATGATCCGCGCCTACCCCATGGAGGAGATTTTCGACTCCAAGGCGATCTATATGATGAAGCACACCATCGATGTGGATCTCAGCTTTGTACTGGTGGCTGCGGCGTTCTTCCTCCTCAGCTACATCTTCTCCTACGGGCAGGCGCTACAGCGCGAGTCCGACGAGACGCTGTAAGGAGGGATAGCGATGCCGATCATTCTGCGCCTTGACCGCGTGATGGCCGACCGAAAGATGTCTCTCAACGAGCTGTCGGAGAAGGTAGGCGTTGCCAACGTCAACCTCTCCAAGCTGAAAAACGGCCATGTCAGCGCCATCCGTTTTTCCACACTGGAGGCCATCTGCGACGTGCTGGACTGCCAGCCCGGCGACATTCTGGAATACCAAAGAGACGAATAAACAAGAAAAAGACCGCGATTCGCGGTCTTTTTCTTATGTTCTCAGTTTGAATGTCCTGGGTGCCAGCTTGTAGGCCAGCAGCAGCGCCACGGCGATGTACACCACGCAGAAGCCGATGACGCACAGGCCGAAGGCCAGCGTAGGCAGTTCCACATCCATCAGGAAGTAGCAAGCGGCGTAGGTCAGGGCGTTGATGATGGAGTAGGCGTGGCTGCGGCTCTCCAGACCCACATTGTAGGGCTGCAGCAGGTAGTACAGCACCAGCGTGTGGACGGAGAAGAACACCGACATGGCGAGGATGGAGAGGGGCAGCACGATGTAGCGCACCGGCTGATCGGTACCGCCGGAGAGCAGGAGCAGCAGCGGCAGTCCCGCAGCGATGACGGCGGCGGGCATCAGGTTGATGCCGATCAGCGTTTTCAGCCGTGCGGTAAACAGCTCCAGCAGCATCTTCGGCTGCCGGAAGTAGCGATAGGTCAGCATACTGTGGTCGCAGTTGAAGAAAAGTGCCACCGTCAGCCCGCGGCCGCGGTTGATCCAGTACATGAGAATCAGGAACATGGGCAGGGAAGTGTCCAGCATCCCGTTGATGGCCGATGCCTCCGTGGGCAGCAGCAACACAGCGATGCACAGCGCCGCAGCAATGATTGCCGCAAAGACAGTGATCCGCTTGGCAGACCGGGTCAGCAGCTTCCGGTGCCGCCGCACAAACAGCTCGTGGAAGTAGGCGCAGCCGGTCTTTTTCGACTCGCCCACGTCCAGTTCCAACCGTTCGTGATAGCTCTCTTGCGTGATGGCGTTCATGTTCTGGTTGCCCAGCAGGGCACCGTTCTGGGCGAACTGCTCCTTATAGGCTTTGCGGTAGCTGCCAAAGCGCACCACATACACAGCGGAAAAGCAGCCGCATACCAGAAACAGCGCCAGCAGAATGTAGAAGACGGACAGGGGAATGACCCATCCCAGCACCGGCGGCACGTAAGCGCCTGCCAGCAGCACCACAAGCACCGCCAGCTTCACGCCATCGATCTTCTTGCCGCTGACCAGCGTGCCCTTGCGCTTCCACTGCCACAGTGTCACCCCCGAGGCGGTCAGCTTGCCCGCCGCCACAAAGCAGGGGATCAGTAGGCACAGCCACACCGGCACATCCAGCACCAGCGCGCCCAACAGCAGCGCCGAGATCAGAAAACCGATGACCAGCTTCAAAAGGTAGTACCCGTAGTCCGTCACCACATAGCGCCGCGCATCCATCTGCAGCAGGAACATGGCGTAGTATTTGTCCTGTGTGGGTTCAAAGAGGGGATTGTTGATGACCATGCCGATGGCGGTCAAAAACACCAGCAGATGCAGAAAGCCCGCCGCCGGGTCGTGGAATTCCATCAGTCCCAACGGGGCAAGAAACATGAGGGCGAAATAGAGGAGCCGCCCCAGGAACATGCCGAAAAATTCCTTCAGCAGTGCCACGACGGTGGCGGCCACCTTCAGGCCCTGATGGTCGTACAGCGATGCAGGCAGCAGCCGCCGGATCAGGGGCAGGGACTTGAGCCCGTGGAGAAAGCTGTTGATCTTGTAGGCGATCCGCAGCCGGAAAGAGATCAGGAAGGTGTCAAGCATCGTCTTCCCCCTTCAGCGCGGCGATGATGCGGTTCTTGAAGTCCTCGTCGTCCAGCTCCTCGCGGCTCACCTGCCGCAGTACGCCGTCGCTGAGGATCACGATCTCGTCGCACAGATCCAGCGCCAGCTCCATGATGTGGGTGGAGAGGATGGTGATGTGGTCGCCCTTGATGCGCCGCAGCAGCCCCTTCATCTCGTCGGCCACCACCACGTCAAAGGAGGTCAGTGGCTCATCCAGCAGCAGTACGGCGGGACTGGCGATGAAATGCACCAGCATCTGCATCTTGTTCTTCATGCCGTGGGAGAAGTCCTTCAGCAGCTTCCCCCGATCCTCGGGGTCGATCTGCATGTAGTCCAGGTACACATCCGGCTCCTTGGGATAGG
>JAFXDB010000128.1 GCA_017516305.1 Clostridia bacterium
ATCCCGGTGAAAATGCCCTTGCCATCAAACATGTTGTTGGAAAAGCCGCCGACGTAGGATTCGCCGGTTTCCCAAGTGTAGACGCCGTTGCCGGTGCGTTCGTTATTGAAATAATCGCCGGAATAGGTACAGCCATTGGTCCAGGTATAGGTGCCCTTGCCAGTCCGGGTGCCCCAGAGCCAATCGCCGGTGTAGGTGCTGCCGTCCGCCCAGGTGATGGTACCGAGACCGTGGTACAGGCCGTCTTCCATCAGGCCGGCATAGGAAATGCCATCCGATTCCACGGTCTGATAGCCACTCAGGATATTTTGCTCATGGGCGGTGCTGATGTCATCCTGGGTGATGCGTCGGGTGTCAGTGAGGAAGCGCTGAGCCTGGGCGTCGGGGGTGCTTGTCCAACCCACGAGGTAGGCAGTCAGGCTGTCCACAGCTTTGTCTTCATCGGTAGAGAGCATGATGCTGTCCGGGAAGTAAGTCTTGGCTGCTGCCTCGATGGCGTCGTGAATGTAGAAATCCCTGGCTCCGAAGAGATGCAGCAGCTCATGGCGGATGGTGCCTGCGTCCTCGCCCCGGAACACGGCAGCATGCTCCGCCATGTCATCGCTGGCGTAGGTGCTGGCAAAGGACCGGCCGCCGTCGTTGATCAGGAAGAGAACAGGCCGGTTGATGTATTTGTGGCCTTCGTCCAGACCAGGCATGTCATCCATGCCTGCCAGGATTTCCGCTGCCCAGCTGTCGTCCTGATTGATGGTGATGGTGGTGTCAGTCCAGCCGAAACCGGGCGTCACGCGGATGGACAGCTGGGCGCCATAGCTGGCGGCGTCCTTTTCCAGGGCGTCGACGGCCTGGCGGATCTGGGCGTTCATCTCCAGCATGTCTTGGGCGTCCCATTCATCGCCATCCAGGTCGACGAAGATCGTCAGCAGCTCGATCTCCCCGGTGAGGGCGGCGCAGCTGCCGGCCATGCGGGCGTCCAGCAACAGGTGCTCCTCCATGCCGCTGGCCCTGGCGGGACAGGCCAGGAGGCCCATCATCAGGGCAAGGCAGAGGGCAAGGATGCGGCGGAAATTCAACATGTCATTCCTCCTTTGGCGGATGGAACCGCCGGTGTTGTGATGCGTTGCAGCCCTTGACAAAACCGTCTGTCGGGGCTATCATGGTGGGCAATGAAAGGGGGCGGAAGCCGATGAAAACCCCGGTGCGCGTGCTGCTGGCCCTGCTGGGCGCGTTTATTCAGGCGATGGGCCTGTGCAACATCCATGCCTTTGCAGAGGTGACGGAAGGCGGCGTGCTGGGCGCGACGCTGCTGCTGGAGAACTGGTTTGCCATTTCCCCGGCGCTGTCGGCGCTAGTGCTGAACGCGCTGTGTTATTTTGTGGGCTGGCGGACGCTGGGTCGGGAGTTTTTGCTGTATTCGGCCATCTCGGGTGTAGGATATTCGGTGTTTTATGCGATGCTGGCGCCCTTTGCACCCTTGTGGCCGGCGCTGGCGGCGTCGCCACTGGCGGCAGCGTTGGTTGGCGCGGTATTCATTGGCGTGGGTGCAGGACTCTGCGTGCGCGTGGGCGGCGCACCTGGCGGTGATGACGCCCTGGCTATGGCCATCTCTGCACGGCTGCACATCGGCGTCCAGTGGGTGTACCTCTTTACCGATGTGCTGGTGCTGGGGCTGAGCATCACATATATTCCACTGCCGAAGCTGGCGTATTCGCTGCTGACGGTGGTGCTGTCCGGGCAGATCATCGGCTGGCTTCAAAGGCCGGGCAAGGCCGGATAAGCAATCCTGCTGAGCGCATCACAGACCTCCCCTGATGGGGAGGCTTTTTGTTGCATGAAAGGATGTGGCGAGAGATCAACGAGGATCTCTGATGGAATAGGGCCCGCCGGGTTTATCGGGTTACTGGCTGAAGCCATTGAAGCTGCAGCGGCTCTCGAAGGGCAGCTTCTTGGGCGGACGGACTTCCTCAAGGGCCTTGCCAACGGGCAGGAAGCAGACCAGCTGATACTCCTCCGGCACGCCGAGGATCTGTGCCATCTGGTCGCCGATGCGGTCCGTATCCGTCACATGGCCCTCGATCCAGCAGCTGTCGTAGCCCAGATCCGCAATGGCCAGGAGCATGTTCTGGATGGCCGCAGAGTAGTCCTGTACGAAGAAAGTGCGGTCCCGGTAGGCGATGATGGGCCGGGTCAGCACGCAGATCATGGCCGGGGCCGTTTCGCCGATGGGCGGCTGGATGACGGCATGGAGGCGCCGGAGCAGGTCGGGGTCATCCACGGCGATGAGGCTGGTGGTCTGCTTGTTGCAGCCCGAAGGCGCGCGCAGGCCGGCCTCCATGATCAGCTGCAGGTGCTCGCGGGGGACAGGCGTGGAATCATATTTGCCGCGGTAGCTGCGGCGAGCGATGATGGCGTCAAGTGTATTCATTTGCTGGCCTCCTTCTTTTCTTTGAGGACCCGGGCGACGCCCCTGGGACCGTTGATGAGCAGCACCTGCAGGAAGGTAGCGGCCTTCTTGCGCAGCGTCTTGGCCGGTCCCTTTTCCGGCATGGGTACGAATGCGGTCTGATAAGGGGCTTCTCGGGGCGTGGCGGGGCTTGTGATGGGCGTCAATGTGCGGCTCAGGGCGATGTGCTGCCGGATGGTCTCCAGCAGAGACGCCTGCGTGTTGGTCAGCACCATGGGCGGCAGGCTGCGGATCTGGTCCTCCAGGATGCGCTTCCACATGGCCCGCTGGTCGATGTTCAGGCGGGTCTCGGCGTTGGCGCGGGCCTCGGCGCCCAGGCGGCGCAGCAGGGCGGGATCCGTCAGCAGGCGGATGAGGGCGTCGCCGGCGGCGTAGGTGTTGCCCGGCGCCACGGCGATGTGTCCGCCCCCCTGCAGCAGGGTCAGGTAGGGCATGTCGTAGGTCACCACGGGGACGCCGTGGGTCTGGGCCTCGGCCATGGTGAGGCTGAAGCCCTCGTACAGGCTGGTGCACAGGAACACGTCCGCCTGCTGGTAATAGGTCTGGGCGTCCTTATGGAAGCCCACCAGTTCGATGTGGTCGGCCAGGCCGTCGGCGATGATGCTGCCCCGCAGGGTGCCCATGAGGGCGTCGTCGCCGCTGCCCAGCATGATCAGGCGCGCATCC
>JAFXDB010000129.1 GCA_017516305.1 Clostridia bacterium
AGCGCGACCGAGTGCCCCGTGGTGTTCCCCGGCGGCGTGGGCGTTGTGCCGTGGATGGTGCCCGGCGGCGCCGACATCGCCCTGGCCACCTGCAAGAAGATGGAGGAGTTCGACGCGGCGGTATGGGCGCACCATGGCCTGTTCGCCTCCGGCCCCGACTTTGACATCACCTTCGGCCTGATGCACACCATCGAAAAGGCCGCGGAAATCTGGGTGTTGCAGAAGTCCACCGGCCTGCCCGAGCTGCAGACCATTCAGGATGACGAGCTGCGCGCCATCGCCCGCGACTTCAAGGTGCAGCTGCGCGAAGACTTCCTGGACTGATTACCTTTTTCAGCATGTAAAAACCCCTGCCGTCGGCACATTTCTGACGCGCAGGGGTTTTTGCGTACAAAATTTGATTGTAACCCACCTGTAAACTTGTTTTTGGCGCAACAGCCGTGCTATACTCATTTCAAATCCACCCCGTCCCCCGACGGAGAAAGAGCTGCCGATGAAGCCGATTGCGACCCCCTGCAACCCCCACGCGCTGCCCTGCGTACACCGGATGATGGCATACCTCGCCGACCTCAGCGGCCATGGCATTCTCACCGGTCAGCACACCAAGACCCGCGGCCTGGAGGACCTGCATTACATCCGCCGCCTGACGGGTAAGGAGCCTGCCCTGCTGGGCTTTGAGCTGCTGAGCTACTCCCCCAACATCAATTACCGCGACACGGATGACGAATGCATGGAGGAGGTCGCAGGCAACTACGGCACCCTGCGCCAGGCATGGGAATGGGCCGCCGCCGGAGGCGTCATCACCTTCACCTGGCACTGGTTCTCCCCCCTGGGCGGCCGCAGCAAGGCCTTCTTTACCCAGAACACGGACTTCGATATCCAGCGCGCCATTACCCCCGGAACACCGGAAAACAAGGCGCTGCTGTCCGATATGGACGTCATGGCCGGTCTTCTGCGGCCCTTCTGTGACGCGGGTATCCCCATCCTTTGGCGGCCCCTGCATGAAGCGGACGGCACCTGGTTCTGGTGGGGCGCCAAGGGAGCCGAACCCGTGAAGGCTCTCTGGCGGATGATGTACGAGCGTTTCACCAACCTCCACGGCCTGAACAACCTCATCTGGGTCTGGAACGCCCCAAAGAAAGAGTTCTACCCCGGCGACGATGTGGTGGACATCATTTCCCGCGACATCTACCCGCCGGAGCATCTGCACGCGGCCCACACCGACAAGCTGGACGAACTCCGGCAGATCACGCCTGCCAGGAAAATCGCCCTCATCGGCGAAATTGGTTCCCTGCCGGATATTTCCGCCCTGGCGCAGGAAAAAGCGGAGTGGGTCAGCTACATGACCTGGTGCGACGATTTCTGCATGAGCGAGAGATGGACGAGCAACGACGTTCTTCGCGCCATGTACAGCCACCCCTGGGCCATTACAAAGGATCAACTGCCGGAGCTGTACTGACCCAGACACCTTCGTCTGCATTCCACAAGTAAAAAACGCGCTGCCTCCGGTCGCATCAGAGACAGCGCATTTTTCTTTGATTGATCGGCCTCAGCCACCGGTGAACATGTTCTTCAGCGCGTCGAAGAAGCCCTTGCGGGTACGGTAATCCTTGTCGCTGCTGATGGTGTCGAACTGCTGCAGGAGCTCACGCTGCTTGTCGCTGAGCTTGCGCGGGATCTCCACCACCACGCGGTAGATCAGGTCGCCCTTGCGCCCGCCGCGCACGTCGGCCACGCCCTCGCCCGTCAGGCGGAACTCCTCGCCGGGCTGGGTTCCCTCGCGGATGACGATCTTCTTCGCCCCGGTCAGGGTGGCGATGTCGATCTCCGCGCCCATGGCCGCCTGGGTGAAGGTCACCGGCAGATCCATGTACAGATTGTTGCCGCGGCGCTTGAAGATGGGGTGACTGGCGATGCGGAAGCGGATCTGCAGATCACCGTCGGGGCCGCCATTGCTGCCGGGATCACCGCAGCCGGAAACGTTCAGGACGCTGTCCTCGTCCACACCGGCGGGAATATTGACCTCGCGGGTCTCGCGGGACAGCACCTGGCCGCGTCCACCGCAGCCGGTGCACTTCTCCTGGATCATCTTGCCCGTGCCGTTACAGGTGGGACAGCCCTGCACAATGGTCGTCCAGCCGCTGTTCTGACGCACCTGGCCCGCACCCTTACAGGTGGTGCAGGTCACAGGCTGGGTGCCGGGCTTCGCGCCGGAGCCGTTGCAGACGCCGCACTTTTTGCGCCGCTGGAAGCTGACGGTCTTGCGGCAACCCAGGCATGCCTCGCGGAATTCCAGGCGCACCTCGGCCATCACGTCGGAGCCGCGGCGCGGGCCGTTGCGGCGTGCTCTTCCGCCCATTCCGCCCATTCCGCCCATGCTGCCGAAGATCTGCTCCAGCACGTCGCCCATGCCGCCCATGCCGCCGAAGTCCATGCCCCCGAAAGGATTGCCGCCGCCAAAGGGGGTGCCGCCCTGCATCGGGTCATTGAAGCCGAACTGGTCATAGCGGGCGCGCTTATCCGGGTCGGACAGCACCTCATTGGCCTCGTTCAGCTCCTTGAAGCGGGCCTCGGCCTCCTTGTCGTCCGGGTGCAGGTCGGGGTGGCACTCCTTGGCCTTGCGGCGGAAGGCGCGCTTGATGTCCGCGTCCGTCGCATTCTTCTCGACCCCCAGCACCTCATAATAGTCTCTTTTTTCTGCCACTCTTTTTTCACCTCGTACAGGTCATGGAGCCTGCCATTTACCAGGCGCGGCGGCTCCTGCAATGCCCGTAAACCGGGAATACCGGGAACGCCGGCGTGGCGCTCCCGGTGTTGCTTTGCGTATGGGAGAGGGATTACTCAGCGTCGTACGCGCCGTCAGCGCCCTGCTGGTAGCCGCCCATATCGGGGGCAGCGCCTTCGGGAGCCTGCTGCTGGTAGAGCTTGCCGAAGATGGCGTAGACCTTCTGGGTCATGTCCTGCATGGCCGCCTTGATGGCCTCGGCATTGCCGCCCTCGCGCACGGTCTTGAAGGAAGCGATCTCGGATTCGACGGTGGCCTTGTCCTCGTCGGACAGCTTGTCGCCGTTCTCACGCAGCTGCTTCTCCAGCTCGTAGACCATGTGGTCGGCCTGGTTCAGGGTCTCGACCTCTTCCTTGCGCTTCTTGTCCTGCTCGGCGTACTGCTCCGCCTCGGCAACGCGCTGGGCGATCTCCTCCTCGGACAGGTTGGTGGAGGCGGTGATGGTGATCTTCTGCTCGCGGCCGGTGCCCTTGTCCTTGGCGGACACGTTCACGATGCCGTTGGCGTCGATGGAGAAGGTCACCTCGATCTGGGGCACGCCGCGGGGCGCGGGCGCGATGCCGTCCAGCATGAAGCGGCCCAGGGTCTTGTTGTCGAAGGCCATCTGGCGCTCGCCCTGCAGGACGTGGATCTCAACGGAGGTCTGGCCGTCCGCCGCGGTGGAGAACACCTGGGACTTGCTGGTGGGGATGGTGGTGTTGCGGTCGATCAGACGGGTGAAGATGTGGCCCTCGGTCTCCAGGCCCAGGCTCAGGGGGGTGACGTCCAGCAGCAGCACGTCCTTGACCTCGCCGCCCAGCACGCCGCCCTGGATGGCCGCGCCCAGCGCCACGCACTCGTCGGGGTTGATGCCCTTGAAGGGCTCCTTGCCGGTGACGCGCTTCACTGCGGCCTGCACGGCGGGGATACGGGTGGAGCCGCCCACCAGGATGACCTTGCTGATATCGTTGTAGGTCAAGCCGGCGTCTTTCAGAGCCTTCTCCATGGGGGTGATGGTGGCCTGCACCAGATCAGCGGTCAGCTCCTCGAACTTGGCGCGGGTAACGGTCATGTCCAGGTGCTTGGGGCCGGTGGCGTCAGCGGTAATGAAGGGCAGGTTGATATTGACGGTGGTGGTGCCGGACAGCTCGATCTTGGCCTTCTCGCACTCCTGCTTCAGGCGCTGGGCGGCAGTCAGGTCCTTGCGCAGGTCGATGCCGTTCTCGCGCATGAACTGCTCGGCAACGTAGTCGATCAGGCGCTGGTCGAAGTCGTCGCCGCCCAGACGGG
>JAFXDB010000130.1 GCA_017516305.1 Clostridia bacterium
GGCAATCTGCAGGCCCTCAACCTGACCATGCAGCAGAATCGCGTGCTGATCCAGCTCGCCCACGCAGAGGAACACACCCTGTCCCTCAAGGCGCTGGAGGAGCATTTCGGCGCGGCGCAATCCACGGTGGCGGGCCTTGCATCACGGCTGGAAAAGAAAGGTCTGGTGGAGCCCGTCAGCAGCCCGGCGGACAGGCGCGTGAAACTGATCCGGCTGACCGAGGAGGGCAAGCGCCTGCACGATATCAGCCGCCAGGACGTGATCGCCAGCGAGGAACGGCTGACTGCCCTCCTGACCGACGAGGAAAAGAGCATCCTCCTCGTTTGTCTCAGGAAGCTCCATGAAGCCGTCCGTCAACCCTGACAAACCGGAAAACACAGAAAGGAATGGTATCCATGATCAAGAAGCTTGCTTCCCATGTGAAGCAGTACACATGGTCAGCCATCCTCACCCCCGTCTGCTGTGCAGGCGAGGTGGTGATGGAGGTGCTGATCCCCCTGGCCATGGCCCAGCTGATCGACCAGGGCATCAAGGGCCAGAATATGGCCGAGCTGGTCAAGTATGGTCTGGCCATGATGGGACTGGCGCTGATCAGCCTGTTCTTCGGCGTGGCTGCGGCACACCTGTCCAGCCACTCCTCCTCCGGCTTCGGCGCCAATCTGCGCGACGCCATGTATGCGAACGTACAGCGCTTCTCCTTCTCCAACATCGACAAGTTCTCCACCGCCGGTCTGGTCACCCGCATGACCACGGACGTGATGAACATCCAGAACACCTTCGGCATGATCACCCGCATGGCCGTGCGTGCGCCTCTGTCGCTGGTTTTCTCCCTGGTGGCGGCGATCATGATCAGCCCCAGGCTGTCGCTGATCTTCCTGGGCGCCATCATCGTGCTCTCCATTGCCCTTTCCCTCATCATCCGCGCTGCCTCCAAGCTCTTCACCCAGGTGTTCAAGAAGTACGATGACCTCAACGCCTCCGTGCAGGAGAACGTGGGCGCCATCCGCGTGGTGAAGGCCTTTGTCCGCGAAGAACACGAGACTGAGAAGTTTGAAAAGGCCTCCCACGGCGTTTACAGCCTGTTTGTGAAGGCGGAGAAGATCATCGCCCTCAACGGCCCCGTGATGAATCTGGTGGTCTATACCGTTACCATCCTGCTGGCCTGGTTCGGCGCGCATATGGTGGTGGAAAGCGGCGGCGTGGGCCTGGAAGTGGGTCAGTTGTCGGCCATGTTCAACTACGTCATGCGCATCCTGATGAACCTGATGATGCTGTCGATGATCTTCGTCAACCTGACCATGTCCGCAGCGGCGGGCAAGCGCATCGTGGAGGTGCTGGACGAGGAGCCCGACCTGACCAATCCCGATGACCCCATTGCTGAAGTGCCTGACGGCTCCATTGATTTCGAGAACGTCTTCTTCACCTATCATGCCGACGGCAATGGCGATGACATCCTGGAGGACATCAATCTCCACATCCATTCCGGCGAGACCATCGGTATCATCGGCGGCACGGGCAGCGGCAAGACCTCACTGGTTAACCTGATCTCCCGCCTGTACGACGTCAAGTCCGGCTGCGTGAAGGTCGGCGGCATTGATGTGCGCCGCTACGACATGGAGCAGCTGCGCGAGCAGGTGGCCGTGGTGCTGCAGAAGAACGTGCTTTTCTCCGGCTCCATCCTGGATAACCTGCGCTGGGGCAAGGAGGACGCCACCATCGAGGAGTGCCAGGAGGTCTGCCGCATGGCCTGTGCGGACGAATTCATCTCCCGCATGCCCGATGGGTATGAGAGCCATGTGGAACAGGGCGGCGCGAACTTCTCCGGCGGCCAGAAGCAGCGCCTTTGCATCGCCCGCGCACTGCTGAAGAGGCCCCGCATCCTGATCCTGGACGATTCCACCTCCGCCGTTGACACCGCCACCGATGCAAAGATCCGCCGGGCCTTTGCACAGGTCATCCCCGGGACAACGAAGATCATCATCGCCCAGCGCGTCGCCTCTGTTGAGAACGCCGACCGCATCATCGTCATGGACGATGGCCATATCGCCGCATTTGACAGCCACGAGAAGCTGATCGAAAGCTGCGATATCTACCGCGAGATTTATGAGACCCAGACCGGCGGTTCCGGCGACTTTGACGAAACCGACTCCGATCACGATATCGAGGTTTACGATCCCAGCAAGGCGGCCGCTGCCAGGAAGCCCGCGTTTCCCGGCATGCCCCCCTTCCCCCCGCCCCGCGGCGGCAAAAAAGCATTCAAGGAGGTGAGCAAGGTATGATGAGAGGTCCCGGTCCCGGCCGCAGAGGTCAGCCCATGCCGCCCATGTCCATGAAGGGACAGTGGGGTCTGCTGTGGCGCGTCCTGAAAATGGTCATGAAGCACTATTCGCTGCAGTTCATTCTGGTCCTGATCTGCCTGGCCGTTTCCCTGGTTTGCTCCACGCAGTCCTCCCTCTTCACCCAGGATCTGTTTGGCGAGTACATTCCCGGCATTCAGGAGCAAGCCCGTCAGGATGCCCTGATCGCCGACGGTGTCTCCCCCGAGGAGGCTGCCATTCCGCCCGAGGGCACCGAAGCCATTCCGCCCCGCACCTACGGCGACCTGACCAACCGCCTGTTCACCCTGGCCTGCTTCCTGACCGTGGGCGTTGCCTGCAGCTACATCCAGCAGCGCCTGATGCTGGTGGTAACCCAGGGCTCCATGCTCCGCCTGCGCAACGAGCTCTTTGAGCACATGCAGAAGCTGCCCATCAAGTATTTCGATACCCATGCCCACGGCGATATCATGTCCATCTACACCAACGACGTGGACACCATGCGCATGCTCATCAGCCAGAGCTTCATCCAGCTGTTCAACAGCACCATTACCATCCTCTACGTCTTTGTGCTGATGGTCACCATGTCCTGGCAGCTGACGATCCTCTCCATCGTTCTCATCTTTGGCACCATGCTCATTTCCGGGCGGCTCATCGGCCTGGCCGGTAAGCACTTCACCGCCCAGCAGCAGAACCTGGGCAAGCTGAACGGCTATGTGGAGGAAATGACCGACGGTCAGAAGGTGATCAAGGTTTTCTGCCATGAGGATGAGGCCCTGGCCGACTTCCGCACACTGAACGAGAACCTGCGGGTCTCCGCCCATGAGGCGAACCGCTGGGCCAACACCATGGGCCCCATCAACAACAACCTCGGCCATATCGCTTACGTCATCGTAGCCATGGTGGGCGCCGTCATGTCCCTGAGCCACCCCACCCCGGTTGCCTGGCTCGGCACGCTCCTGGCCTTCCTGGAGCTGAACCACCGCTTCACCATGCCCATCACCCAGGTCGCCCAGCAGATGAACTCCATCGTCATGGCCATGGCGGGCGCCAAGCGTGTCTTCGCCCTCCTGGATGAGACACCCGAAGCAGACGACGGCTACGTGGAGCTGGTCAACGCATACGAGGACGAAAACGGCAACCTGGTGGAGACCGATAAGCGCACCGGCCTGTGGGCCTGGAAGCATCCCCATCAGGCGGATGGCACCGTCTCCTACCGCAAGGTCGAGGGCGGCGTGACCTTCGGCGGCGTGGACTTCGGCTACACGGATGAGAAGCAGGTGCTCTTTGACATCAACATGTACGCCATGCCCGGCCAGAAGATCGCCTTCGTCGGCGGAACCGGCGCAGGCAAGACCACCATCACCAACCTCATCAATCGCTTCTACGACATCCAGGACGGCAAGATCCGCTACGACGACATCAACATCAACAAGATCCGCAAGGCTGATCTGCGCCGCAGCCTTGGCATGGTGCTGCAGGACACGCACCTGTTCACCGGCACGGTGCTGGACAACATCCGCTACGGCCGCCTGGACGCCACGGATGAGGAGTGCATCGCCGCCGCCAAGCTGGCCAATGCTGACGGCTTCATCCGCCGCCTGCCCGAGGGCTACAACACCATGCTGACCGGCGACGGCGCGAACCTCTCCCAGGGACAGCGCCAGCTGCTGGCCATTGCCCGTGCTGCCGTGGCCGATCCGCCCTGTCTGATCCTGGACGAGGCCACCTCCTCCATTGATACCCGCACGGAAACCCTGATTCAGCGCGGCATGGACGCCCTGATGAAGGGACGCACCACCTTCGTCATCGCCCACCGCCTCTCCACGGTCAAGAACTCCGACTGCATCATGGTGCTGGAGCAGGGCCGCATCATCGAGCGCGGCACCCACGATGACCTGATCGAGCAGAAGGGCAAGTACTACCAGCTTTACACCGGCAACGCCATTCAGGCGTAAACAAATCAAGGCGGCTCTGTCTGTTCGCAGGCAGAGTCGCCGTTGTAATCTGTATAAAAGCGCTGGCTCCGCATCAGAGTCAGCGCTTTGTTATCATGACCCAGCTTATTCTTCCCCGATCCACTCGCCGTCAAAGACGATCTTCGCCGGGCCCTCCTGGTACACATGGCCGTCATCAAAGGCCCACTCCAGATCCAGCGTACCGCCGAGCAGATCCATCTTCACCTTCCGGTCTGCCCTTCCGGTCATCACGGCCGCCACCAGGGACGCACAGGCGCCGGTGCCGCAGGCCAGGGTCTCGCCGCTGCCGCGCTCCCACACGCGCATGCGCAGATGCTGCCGGTCAACCACCTGCACAAATTCGATGTTTGCCCGGTTGGGGAAGATCGGATGATTCTCCAGGAGGCTTCCGACCTGCTCCACATCCACCAGGTCGGGGTCCTTCACGAATACGATGCAGTGGGGGTTGCCCATGGACACGCAATGGATCTCATACACAGCCGTGCCCACATGCAGCGGATAGCCCATCACCGTCTCGCCTGTCAGGTTGACCGGCACATTCTCCGGGCGCAGCTCAGGCGCGCCCATGTCCACCCGAACGGACTGAACCCTGCCGCCCTGCACGTTGAGCCGCAGCTCCTTCAGGCCCGCACCGGTCATCAGGGAGACAGTAGTCTTGTCCGTCAGGCCCTTATCATAGACGTATTTGCCGACACACCGGGTGCCGTTTCCGCACATCTCGCTCATGCTGCCGTCGGCATTATACATTTTCATCTCGAAATCCGCCACATCGCTCGGGCAGATCAGGATCAATCCGTCGCTGCCGACGCCGTAGTGCTGACGGCTCATCTTCACTGCCAGCTCCGCAGGATTTTCCACCGTTTCCTCAAAGCAGTTGACGTATACATAATCATTGCCGATGCCATGCATTTTGGTAAAGCGCATTCTGCTTGCCTCCCGTCCATTCGTCCATACAGCAGGGCATTATTATATCCCATTTTCCCCCTGCCGTAAAGCTATGCACCGCCCAAATCCTGCATTATTTTTGTTCTTGTATATCATCCGTCTCTTTCTTGACATATACAGAAACTTGTGTTACTATATAAAAAACTGGTAACGTTTCCGGCAATGGTTCCGGCACGCTGCTTGTGCTCAGGAGGCCGCCATGAAGATCTACACCATCAAGGACATTGCCCGCAAGGCCGGCGTCAGCGTCACCACCGTTTCCCGCGTACTGAACAAGCGCCCCGACGTCAATCAGGCCACCCGCGAAAAAGTGGAGCGCGTAATGGCCGAGTGCCGCTTTGTCGGCAACGCCAACGCGCGCGGCCTCAAGCAGCCCGACGGCGACCTGATCGCCATCATCCTGCGTGGCCGCGAAAACCCGTTCCTCAACTCGCTGGCTGAAGCCATGCTGGCTCATACCCACGGTCTGAAGGCGTCCTTCCTGACCGAGTTTGTGGACGAGCAGGCCGACGAATTCCAGGCTGCCGTGCGCCTGTCCCACGAGAAGCGCGTCAAGGGCTTCATCTTCGTCGGCGGACGTATCGACGAGCGCGCAGACGTCCTGCAGGACATGGACGCCCCCATGGTCTTCACCACCATCAGCGCAGAGAAGGCCGCTTTCCCCCGTGCCGCCAGCGTCTATATCGATGACCGGGCCATGGGCCGCGCCGCCATGCAGACCCTGCTTGACGCCGGACACACGCGCATCGCCATCTTCGGCGGCATCCGCGTGGGCGATGACGGCTTTGCCAAGCGCTATGCCGGCGCCATGGACGCGCTGAAGGACGCCGGCGTCCCCTTCGACGAGGAGCGCTTTGTGCAGACCCGCTTCTCCATGTCCGGCGCGTATGATACCGCCCAGGCATTCTTCTCTGCCAAGCCGGACACTACTGCCGTTTTCGCCATGTCGGATACCATTGCGATGGGCATCATCCGGGCCCTGACCGATATGGGCAAATCCGTTCCGGCGGATGTGAGCGTCATCGGCTACGACGGCATTGAAATGGGCAAGTTCTTCATTCCCCGCCTGACCACCATCGAGCAACCGGTGGATGACATCGCCCGCGAAAGCGTACAGATCCTCATGGATATGCTGGAGGACAACAAGCCTCCCCGCCACATCGTTGTGGACGCAAAGCTGGTCACGCGCGAATCCGTCAGGTGACATTAATTTGTAGATTCCCAAATTTTCTCCTGCATTCAGCAGGAATTTCACCACCCATGCAGAATAGTATAAGTCAGCGGGTCTCGGCAGGTCTCGAAGCCCGCTTTCCTTTGACCGGTTTCCGGAATCGTTTCCATACATACATGAATAATTGAAAGGATGATTCCTGTGCGTAAGAGCGGTATTCTGCTGCACATTTCCTCCCTCCCCGGCCCCGGCGGCATCGGTTCTATGGGCAAGGAAGCCTACGCCTTCGCGGACTTCCTCAAAGCCTCCGGCATGACCGTCTGGCAGGTGCTCCCCATGGGCCCCACCGGCTACGGTGAGAGCCCCTACCAGTCCACCAGCGTCTTTGCCGGCAATCCCATGCTCATCTCCATCGAGAAGCTGGCCGAGGACGGTCTGGTCACCCTGGACGCGTCCGAGGTATTCGTCCCCTCCCAGGAGGAGAAGGTCGAGTTCGACCAGATGCGCCAGTACAAGGAGAAGATGCTTCGCCGTGCCTTCGAGCAGAGCGAGGGGAAGCTTCAGGCCGAGATCGCAGCCTTTGCGAAGGAGAATGCCTGGGCAGAGGATTTTGCCCTGTTTACCGCTGTGAAGCGTCACAACAACCTGGCCATGTGGACGCAGTGGGCCGACAAGGACATCATCCTGCGCAAGCCTGAAGCCGTTGCGAAATACCGCGAGCTGCTGGACGTCGAGGTGCGGTACCACCTGTTCTGCCAGTATGTGTTCTTCCAACAGTGGTTCCAGCTGAAACAGTACTGCAACGACAACGGCATCGAGCTTTTCGGCGATATGCCCATCTACTGCGCCGAGGACAGTGCCGATACCTGGACGCGCCCCGAGGTGTTCCAGCTGGATGAGAATCGCATCTCCACCAACGTGGCGGGCGTCCCGCCGGACTGCTTCTCCGAGGACGGCCAGCTCTGGGGCAACCCCCTCTACGACTGGAACCGCCTGTACTTCCATCAGTACGACTGGTGGGTGGACCGCATGCGCGCAATGAGCCAGATGTACGACCTGGTGCGCGTTGACCACTTCATCGGCTTTGCCAACTACTACTCCATCCCCTACGGCGCCCCCACGGCCAAGACCGGCGAATGGATCGTCGGCCCGGGCAAGAAGCTGTTCATCCAGCGGAAGAAGGAGATCCCCGGCCTGCGCGTCATCGCCGAGGATCTGGGCGTACAGAACCAGCGCGTGCGCGATCTGCTCAAGTTCGTGGGCTATCCGGGCATGAAGGTGGCCACCTTCGGCTTCGGCGGCGGCGGGGATGATGACGAGAATCAGCATTTCCCCGGCACCTGGACAAAGAATTACGTCGCCTACACCGGCACCCATGACAACGACACCACCATCGGCTGGATCAACGCTGCCGACAAGAAGACCTTGGCCGCCGCAAAAGCCTACCTGGGCGACTTTGAGACTGCCGAGGAGGGCGTGGAGCTGTTCATGAAGTGCGTGCTGGAGAGCCCCTGCGAGACTGCGATGCTCCCCATGCAGGACATCCTGCACCTGGGTGGCGAGGCCCGCATGAACCTGCCCGGCTCCGCCGGCGGCAACTGGGCCTGGCGTATGAAGCCCGGCGCAGCCAGCGACGCCGTCGCAGCACACCTGAAAGAGATGAATACCACCGCCCGGCGCGGCTGATAATGTGGAAAAAGACCCCTGACAAACTGGAGGTAATCCCCTGTATGATGAATTCCCGTGAACTGCTTCAGCAGGCCGAGGCTCTGCTGATGATGAACGACCATGTGACGCTGGAGAAGGCCACCGCCACCCAGCTGCACAACGCCATCTCCACCGCTGCGATGATCGCCCTGTCCCCCACCTGGGCCGCCTGCGAGGAGGCCCGCAGCGGCAAGCGCCAGGCGTATTACATGTCCTCTGAGTACCTGATGGGCCGCATGGTGTACAACAACCTGTTCTGCCTGGGTTATCTGAAGGAAGTGCGCGATCTGCTGAAGGAGCGCGGCGTCGATATCGCCGTGCTGGAGGACATCGAGGATGACGCCTTCGGCAACGGTGGTCTGGGCCGTCTGGCCGCCTGCTTCCTGGACAGCGCCGTCACCATCGACGTCCCGCTGACCGGCTACGGCCTGCGCTACAAGTACGGTCTGTTCAAGCAGTCCTTCGATGAAGAGGGCCGCCAGGTCGAATCCCCCGACGACTGGGCCAAGTACGGCGACCCGTGGAGCATCCGCCGGCTGGATCAGTCCGTCATCGTCAAAATGGCCACCGGCGACGTCCGCGCGGTACCCTATGACATGCCCATCGTCGGCTACGGCGCCAAGAATATCGGCACCCTGCGCCTGTGGCAGACCGAGCCCATCAAGGCCGTTGACTTCTTCCAGTTCAACGAGCAGCGCTACGAGCAGGCAGCCGCCGACCGCAACCGCGCCGAGGACATCGTCAAGTTCCTCTACCCCAATGACAGCCGCATGGAAGGCAAGCAGATGCGCATCAAGCAGCAGTATGTGCTGGTGAGCGCCTCCCTGCAGGATATGCTGCGCGCCTACAAGCAGCGCCATGGCGACGATTATGCCTGGTTCGTGCAGGAGCATGCCGTACAGCTCAACGATACCCATCCCGTCATGGCCATCCCCGAGCTCATCCGCCTGCTGATGGCCGACGGCTTCACCTTCGACGCTGCCTTCCAGATGGCCCGCGAGACCTTCGCCTACACCAACCACACCGTGATGCAGGAAGCCCTGGAGAAGTGGGACAAGAACCTCATGGCCACCGTGTGCCCGGAGGTCGTGAACATCATCCACCAGATCAACGACAAGTTCCACCAGGAGATGGCGGCAAAGGGCTTCGAGGTGAAGCCCACCCGCTGCATCCTCTGGGGCGACCAGATCCACATGGCGCAGCTGGCCGTGTATGCCTCCTACGCCACCAACGGCGTGGCCGCCATCCACTCCGAGATCCTCAAAAATGATGTGTTCGCCGACTGGTACTCCGTGTACCCCGAGCGCTTCCAGAACAAGACCAACGGCATCACCCAGCGCCGCTGGCTGGGCCTGTGCAACGAGGAGCTGTGCAGCCTCATTGCCGGTAAGATCGGTGACGGCTTCCTGACCGACCTGTACCAGCTGGAGGGCCTGAAGCCCTTCATCGACGACAAGCTGGCCGAGGACTTCATCGCCGTCAAGCGCGAGAAGAAGCGCCAGCTGGCCGCGGAAATCCTCAAGCACGAGGGTGTGGAGCTGGATCCCGACATGATCTTCGACGTGCAGGTGAAGCGTCTGCACGAGTACAAGCGCCAGTTCATGAACGCGCTGTCCATCCTGAACATCTACTACAAGCTCAAGGACGGCACGCTGACGGATTTCACCCCCACCGCCTTCATCTTCGGCGCCAAGGCCGCCGCCGGCTACGCCCGCGCCAAGGCCGTCATCCGCCTGATCAACCAGATCGGCAAGATGATCAACAACGATCCCGACACGAAGCACCTGCTGAAGGTGGTGTTCGTGCAGAACTACAACTGCTCCTGGGCTGAGAAGATCATCCCCGCCGCCGACGTGTCCGAGCAGATCTCCCCTGCGGGCACCGAGGCCAGCGGCACCGGCAACATGAAGCTGATGCTGAACGGCGCCGTGACCCTGGGCACCTTCGACGGCGCGAACGTGGAGATCGTGGAGCAGGCAGGCCGCGAGAACAACTACATCTTCGGCGCAACGGTGGACGAGATCAACGCCCTGAAGGCCGGTCATTACGATTCCAAGGCCATCTATAACCAGAACGCCGACCTGCGCCGCGTGCTGGATTCCCTCACCGAGGGTACCTTCGACGACGAGGACGGCTCCCTGGAGGAGCTGGTTTCCTCCCTGCTGGTGGGCGCCAGCTGGCATGCCCCGGACCACTACTTCGTCCTGCATGACTTCGCCTCCTACATGGAGCAGAAGCTGCGCTGCAACCGCGAGTACCGCGACCGCATTGCCTTTGCGAAGAAGTGCCTGATGAACGTGGCCTCCGCCGGCAAGTTCTCCTCCGACCGCACCATCCGCCAGTACGCAGACGAGATCTGGCGCGTGTGATTCCCTGAAAGCAGCATATGAAAAGGACGGTTCCGGTTTTTCTTCAACCGGGTCGTCCTTTTTGCATGGGTCAACCAGCCTTGTCCCCGGCACCTGCCGCCGCGCTTTGTCATAATCTGCTCCCGGAGGCAGGGCACATCCGTATGCGACAGAATCCGCCCTGACCCGAAAGGATGTGAACCATGCCGGAACAGCATTACCTGGAGGTCTCCGGGCTCAGCAAGCAGTTCGGCACCGGTGATGGCGCGGTCACCGCCATCAGGGATGTGTCCTTTCACCTGGACGAGGGACGCTTCCTGTCCGTCATCGGCCCCAGCGGCTGCGGTAAGTCAACGTTGTTCAACATCATCGCCGGGCTGATGTCCCCCGACGCGGGCGATGTGACCCTCATGGGCGAGAGCCTGCTGATGAAGCCTGGCCGTACCGGCTACATGCTGCAAAAGGATCTGCTGCTTCCCTGGCGGACAGTGGCAGACAACATCACCCTCCCGCAGACGCTGCAGGGCGTCTGCCGGAAGAAGGCCCTTCAAAACGCCCTGCCGGACGCCCGCGCCTGCGGTCTGGAAGCGCTTCTGCACCGCCGACCCGATGAGCTCTCCGGCGGACAGCGGCAGCGCGCGGCGCTGGTGCGCACCCTGCAGTCCGGCAAGCCCCTGCTGCTGCTTGACGAGCCCTTCGGCGCCCTGGACGCCATCACCCGCCTGAGCCTGCATCAGCTGCTCACCGGTCTTTGTCTGCGGAAGGGGCTGACCGTTCTCTTCGTCACCCATGATGTGGACGAGGCGCTGCTGCTCTCCGACGAAGTGCTAGTCATGGGGTGCCAGCCGGGACGCATCATCGGGCACTACACCCTGACCCAGGCAAAGCCCCGCGCCATCACAGCCCTGGCTCACCCGGAGATGATGCAGATCAAGGCCGACATCATGGTGCTTCTGGAGCAGGAGGTGAAGACAGATGCGGCAGGATAAACCGATTTCCCGCCTCCGGATCAATCTGTGGCGCTGGGGGCTGCTGGCAGCGCTGCTGCTGTTCTGGGAGCTGGGCAGCCGCACCGGCCTCATTGACGATTTCTTCTTTTCCAGCCCCAGCCAGATCTGGCAGACGGCCGTCACCAAATGGCAGTCCGGTCAGCTCTGGCGGGATATCAGCTACACGGCGGCGTCCACCCTGCTGGGCTTCGTGCTGGGCACGGTCACGGGCAGCGTACTGGGGCTGCTGTTCTGGTTCAGCCGCCGCGTGGCCCTGGTGGCGGAGCCGTGGATGATCGTGATGAACGCGCTGCCCAAGCTGGCGCTGGCGCCGGTGCTGGTCATCTGGTTTGGCATCGGCTTCTCCTCCAAGGTGGTGCTGGCCTTCCTGATGACGGTCATCGTGGCGGCCATGTCGGCATACAGCGGCGTGCAGAGCGTTGATCCTGCGCTGGAGACGCTGCTGATCTCCCTTGGCGCAAAGCGGCGGCAGATCTTCACCCGGCTGGTGGTGCCCACGGCGCTCCCTTCGGTCATCACGGGTCTGCGGGTCAACATCGCCCTGGCGATGGCGGGCTCCATCGTCGGCGAATTCATTGCATCAGACCGGGGACTGGGCCGTATGATTGTGTACGCCGGAACCACGTTTGACCTGAAGCTCGTCTGGGTCGGCGTGGTGGTGCTGTCCATCGTGAGCGTGCTGATGTACGCGGGCGTGGTGGCGCTGGAAAAGCTCCTGCTGCTGCGCTGGACAGCCCGCAAGGCGAATTGACAAAACGGAGGCGATTCCCATGAACCAGAGATTTCTGGCCCTGCTGACGTCGCTGCTGCTGCTCTGCACGCCGGCGCTGGCAGAAACAGTCCCGAACAAGTCCATCGTCGTGGCAGAACCCGTTCACCTCATCGGCTATCTGCCCCTGTATGTGGCCATTCATGAGGGCTACTTCGCCGAGGAGGGCCTGGACGTCACCGTTGTGCAGGCAACCGGCGGCGCGCATGTCACAGCCGTGGTATCCGGCGACGCCTTTGCGGCCATCGGCGGCGTGGACAGCTACAACTTTGCCAACCAGGGCAACGACGATCCCATCATCGCCATTGTCAACTGCGTCAACCGCGCCAATGTGTACCTCTTTGCCCGCAAGGGCCTGGCTCCGGCCTCCGACAGCGACGCCGACATGGCGGACTTCCTGCGCGGCAAGGTTATCATCGCCGGGCGCTACGGCGGCAGCCCCAATGTGCTGACGCGCTATCTGGTCAAGTCCGTCGGCCTTGACCCGGATACGGACGTCATCCTTTCCGAAAACGCGGACGCCTCCACCGTCACCGCCATGCTGCGCTACGGCCAGGGCGACATCGGCAATGGCGGCGAGCCGCAGATCTCCGAGGGCGTCACCGAAGGGATCTTCGAGGAGCCCTTCGTCAGCTTCCCTGACCTGGGCGACTACGCCTACTCCGTCATCGCCGTGAAGCAGTCCACCATCGACAGCGACCCGGAGACCTGCGCCGCCTTTGTTCGGGCAATGCTCCGGGCCCTGGAGGTCGTCCACACCGACCGCGCCCTGGGCGAACGGGTACTGGAGATCGAATTCCCCACCCTGACGCCCGAAGGCCGCAAGGCCGCCCTTGACCGCGCCTACGAGGACGCCCTCTGGAGCCGCGACGGCTACATCAGCCGCCAGGCCGTGGACACCTGCATGCAGGTCGTGAGCATCTCCGGCCTGTATGACGGTGAGTGGGACTGGGCGCAGATGGTTGACATGCAGTTCGTCGAGGCCCTCACGCCCGAGTGCGGCTGCACGCCCGATTGCACCTGCGCCAACCAGCCCGAATAACACCGCCGAAGCCGCCGGAGCATGCCAAGCGCTGCTCCGGCATTTTTTCGCATCAATGGCATGCATTTGCTTGGTTTCTCCCCGTCAATGGACGTGCAGCAATTCCCCCGCTGGCATATCATTCCTGTTGACAAGAACAAACATTCCTGTTACAATGTATACGAACAAACGTTTTTATTGTGAGGCGATGGTGATGGCACGTGTGATCCTGCATGCGGACGCCAACTCATTCTATGCATCCGTGGAGTGCCTGTACCGTCCGGAGGCCCAGGGGCGGCCCCTGTCCGTCTGCGGCGACCCGGAGAAGCGCCACGGCATTGTGCTGGCAAGCAATCAGCAGGCGAAAAGGCACGGCGTGAAGACCGGCATGGCCGTCTGGCAGGCGCAGCAGATCTGTCCCGGCCTGATCGCCGTGCCGCCGGATTTTGCGCTGTACAAGCACTTTTCCCGGATGCTGCGGGACATCTACGAGACCTGTTCCGACCGCGTGGAAAGCTTCGGCCTGGACGAGTGCTGGGTGGATCTGACCAATCCGGGCTTCACCATCGAGGACGGCGAGCGCAAGGCTCAGGAGATCCGCCTGCGGGTGCGGGAGGAGCTGGGCATCACCGTCTCCATCGGCGTGAGCGACAACAAGATCTTCGCCAAGCTGGGCAGCGACCTGAAAAAGCCCGACGCCGTGACCGTGGTGCATCCCGACCATTTCCGGGAGACCATCTGGCCCCTGCCCGTCAGCGAGCTGCTCTACGTCGGCCCCAAAACAACAAAGAAGCTGATGGATTACAGCATCCTCACCATCGGCGACCTGGCCAACGCCCCCCGCCATGTGCTCAAGTACAAGCTGGGCAAGAACGGCCTCGTCCTCCAGGATTACGCCAACGGGCTGGACCGCTCCCCCGTGAAGCCCACCACCCTGGAGGAGGCCGTCGGCAGCGTAGGCAACAGCATCACCCCACCCCATGACATCCGCACCCCGGAGGACGCCCGCTGCATCTACTACCTGCTGGCTGAGAGCGTCGGCGCCCGCATGCGGGACAGCCATCTCCAGGGCCAATGCGTCAGCATCTCCGTGCGCACCACGGGCCTTGCGTCCTACTCCTGCCAGCGCAGACTTCCCTTCGCCACCAACGTCACCAGCGAGATCGCGGGCGTCGCCTGCCAGCTTTTCGAATCTCGCTTCACCCATGCCCTGCCGCTGCGCAGCGTGGGACTCAGCTGTTCCGCGCTGTCCATGGAGGGCACGCCCGTGCAGATGGATCTCTTTGGCCATCAGGCACGCCGGGAGAAGCAGCACCGCCTGGACTGTGCGCTGGACGACATCCGCAGGCGCTACGGGAACCTCTCCGTCGTGCGCGGCATCGTCCTGGCGGAGCCCCGCCTCGCCCGGGTCGATCCCAAGGACGACCACACCATTCATCCTCAGCCATTCTTCACCGGATAAAGGAGGCTCCTTATGCAGTGCGCTGAAATGCGTCCCAACAAGGACAAGCAGTACGTGGACGTTCTGGCCCATCACCGGCTGGACGGCCAGACCATTCCCCTGCGCTTCAAGGCGGAGGACGAGCCCGCACAGTGGATCGTGAAGGTATGCGACATCCGCCCCGCGCATTCCCTGAAGGCAGGCGGCCAGGGCATCCGCTATACCTGTCTGCTGGAGGACGGCTCCACCCTCTACCTGTTCCACGACCGGAGCCTGTGGTTCCTTGTCCGATGAGGAGGGAGGATGAACCGCAAGGGCGTTCATACAACAAAAAAACCTTGAAACGCTGATGTTTCAAGGCTCTGACTATAAGTGGGATTAGTAGGGCTCGAACCTATGACCTCCACGATGTCAACGTGGCGCTCTAACCAACTGAGCTATAATCCCATGTTCTGTTCGTTGAGCAGCTTGCGCCGTCAACGTTGTATATAATAGCACAGGCATTGAGAATTGTCAACACCTTTTTTGAAAATTTCTTCGCAATTTCATCCGAATTTTTATCCGATTTTTATCCGTATTCCCCATCTGCGCCCCCGTCAGGTCAGGAGCGGCCTTCCGGCACTGCGGTCATCCAGGGAGATACCGCAGTGCCGGAAGACAGGCAGATCAGCGACCCAGGAGATTGCCGACCAGATCCTCAATGACGTCCTCCACCTTGCCGGCCACGTCGATTTCCTCGCCCTTGAGAACGCTCATGGCGCGCTTCTTCGCGTCGGAGTCCGCCAGACGGTATGCCTCGATCAGCTTTTTCTCGGTGGCCGTCACCTTCATGGTCTTGTTGGCATTGCTGGGGGTCTTGGCCTTCGTGGTGGTGGATTTGCTGGTGGTCGTCTTTGTCGTTTTGGTGGTCTTGGTTTTCTTCGTGGTTTTGCCGGTGCTGGTTCCCTTCTCTTCCTTCGCTGCGTTAAGCAGGGAGGCCTGGGTTACACCGGTGGCCTTGGCGATCAGCTTCAGCTGCGCCTGGGTCAGATCCTTGGTGCCGCGCTCCGCCGCGCTGATGTCGCTGGCAGAAACGCCCTTGACCTTGCGCGCCAGCTGCTCCTGGGTCATGTCCGCCCCCGTGCGCGCTTCCTTGATGAGCTTGCCGACTTTCTTTCCCATAGTCATTTCCTCCTTCGGTGATTCATCGGCGGACATACACAGGCCATCCGCCGTTATGCATGTATGATGCTGCCTGTATTACCCCAGGCTCACGGGCTTGAGCACCGCTGCATCCGGCTGACAGGCAAGGTCACCCTTCGCAACGCGCAGCAGATCGAGGAATTCCACCTCCGTGCCCCATAGCTGATTGAAGCGTTCCACGCCATCTATGGGCCAGTCTGCATTGACGCGCGTCCTGTAATGCATCGGCAGGACGACGCGGGCATTCAGCAGCCGCGCGACCTCCATGGCCGTCGGCGCATCAATGGTATAGAAGCCGCCGACGGGAATCATCAGCACATCGGCCTGACCCAGCATCGCAAGCTGCTCCGCCGTCGGAATATGACCCAGATCCCCCAGGTGCATCACCCGCAGGCCCTCCGCCTCGATGACGAACAGCAGGTTCTTGCCGCGCTTCGTGCCGCCCGCATCGTCATGATCCGCCTCCACCGCAAGCACGCTCACGCCATCCCCCAGGTCATGCCTGCCCGGCGTGTTCACCGTGTGGATCACGCCGGTGATGTTCTCCACCGCATTGTGGTCATGATGCCCATGGGAGACAAGCACCGCGTCCGCCGCGATGCGCGTGACGGGATACCCGCAGGATGCGTCGTAAGGGTCAGTCACGATGCGCATGCCGTTCTCAAGCTCCAGCAGGAACTCGGCATGGCCGATGCAGCGGATGATCATACTTCTCAGTCCTTCCGTTTTTCGATCGTTTCACGGTGCGTCTGGCAGGCATGCGCCAGGTAAGGCAGCAATTCGCCCGGCAGCGGCTGATGCCGCCGCAGCATGGCAGCAAGCCCAGCATGGAGGCGTTCGCACAGGCGGATAAGCTCGCCCGCCCCTGCTTCCTCCGCGCGGATCACCTCGCGGATATACACCCGCGCGTCGCCCGGCTCCTGATGGCGCGTCAGCAGCGACAGGCAGCAACCGCAGGGGCCCTGCAATTCCGGCACTGCGCAGTCCGGTGCGGGAACAGGCTTATCCAGCAGCAGCCAGCCGTTCTCTGCCGCAGAAATGCGCCAGCCAAGCGCTTCGGCCCGACGGATGAAATCCACCGTGTCCTGCCTTTCCGCCGCATATGGCAGATCCGTCGCCAGCAATGCCTCGGGCGAGGACGAACGGCGCAGCGCAGGCTTCCTGCGCACAGGCGTTTCCGCCAGCAGTGCGTTCATCTCGGCCCGCAGCGGTTTCAGCATGCGCCCTCCACTGTCCAGGTCACGTCGATGGTCTGCACGGCGGCGTAGCTGCCCTGCATGTCCAGCTGGTACTCCAGGTGAACGCTGCCGCCGCTCTCCTCCAGCGCCACATTTACCTGCGTGGCGAACAGCGCCAACTCCAGGTCGCCATAGGGCGTGTGATAAGCGCCCTCAAAGCGGCGATCCTTCACAAATACCATGGTCGTACCGAATTCGCCCAAGCGATTCATCGTCACCCGGTCGGGCTGAACGGACAGCATCACGTCCTGCTTGATGGTCTGCCCGGTTCCCTCCTCGCTCTGCACCTCCTGGTAGCGCAGCATGCAGCCCGAGGAGGTCGCCTTCATCTGTCCGCTGCAGCGCAGGCGGATGGGCGGCTCGTCACCGCCAACGGTGCTGCTGACAATAGTGACCAGCACCGGCCTTGCTTCGTTTGACATATCGTCATCCTCCTTCGTATCTCATGATATTATAACACACATTTCGGCCTTGCACAATCACTTGTTTTGGGTTATCATGTTGATCGAAAGATTATCCTTTGACCACGGAGGTTCCCCCATGCGCATCGAAGCCCGTGCGAAGATCAACTGGACGCTGGACATCACCGGCCAGCGCGCCGACGGCTATCACCTGATGGACATGCTGATGCAGCCCGTGACCCTTTGCGACACGGTGACACTTTCCCCGGCAGATGAGCTGACGCTGACCTGCGGCGGCTCTCCCCTGCTGCCTGCGGACGACAGGCACCTGGCCCTGCGCGCCGCCCGGGCCCTGCATGCCCATACCGGCTGCCGTCATGGCGCGGCCATCCATGTGGAGAAGCACATTCCCGTAGGGGCCGGCATGGGCGGCGGCAGCGCAGACGCGGCGGCTGTCCTGGCCGGACTGAACCGCCTCTGGCAGACCGGGCTGACCCAGCCGGAGCTGGAAGCCCTGGGGCTGACCCTGGGGGCTGACGTTCCCTTCTGCCTGCGCGGCGGCCTGACCCGCACCACAGGCATCGGCGAGGTGATGCAGGATCTGCCCTGCGGGAAGTACTGGCCCCTGGTGGTCATCCAGCCCTGCGAGGGGCTCTCCACCAAGGAGATTTTCACCGCCTATCACGAAGGCGTGGTAGAGGCCCGTCCGGACAACAGCGCCGCCGCAGCCGCTCTCGCCGCCGGAAACGCCCCCGCCCTTTCCGCCGCCATGGCGAACGTAATGCAGCCCGTAAGCGTGCAGCGCCGTCCCGCCATCGCCGAAGCCATTTCCGCCCTGCAGGAGCATGGAGCCTTCGCCGCCCAGATGACCGGCAGCGGCTCCGCTGTCATCGGCGCGTTTGAAACCCAGGAGGCCGCCTCCGCCGCCTTTGACGCCCTTGCCGCCCGCTGGGAGCGCACTTACCTCTGCCACACCTGCCATGAAAGCCTGGTGATAACCGATGAAGCTTGAAACGGCCCGCCTGATCATCACCGATTTCACGCCTGACATGGCCCGCGACGTGCATCTGGGTTCCCTGGACGCCGATATGCAGCGCTTCCTGCCCGACGAGGTCTTCCCGACGGAGGCCGTCGCCGCTGAGGTCATTTCCGAGCTGATTTCCTGCTACGACACTCCGGAGGGCCCCTATGTCCATCCCTGTCTGCTGCACAGCGGCGAATATGCAGGCTATGTGCAGCTGATTTCTCTGGGCGACGGTGCCTGGGAGGTCGGCTATCACATCGCCGGGCAGCATACCCGCAAGGGATACGCCACCGAAGCGCTGACGGCCTTTCTGCCGGTTATGATGTCCCGCCTGGGGCTGCAGGAGGTATCCGGCATCTGCGATGCAGAGAACGCCGCTTCCATCCGCGTGCTGGAAAAGTGCGGCTTTGTCCGCGTGTACGAGGGAATGGGCATGTACCACGGACGCCCGTGGCCCATTGTCCGCTTCACCTACCGCAAATGAACAGGAAGCGCCGGGAGACGTCATGATGAACGTTCTCCTGGCGCTTCCCTTTTATTTCGCAGCCCTCCGCCACACGAGCACACCCTGGCCTGCCGCCGGTTCTCCGCGCAGGTCAGGATTCAGCGCATGCACGCCCTCCACAGGCACCCTGTAACGGCGGGCAATGTCCCACAGGCGCTCGCCGGGCTGGGGATAGCACAGCACCACATCCCCCGTCACCTCCTCCGGCGGAACCACCTGTCCGTCGGTGGCAAGGCGTACCATTTGCTGCTCCTCTGCCGTTGCCTCCATGCGCAGAATGCAGCGCAGCTCCACCCGGTCGGAGGTAATGGGCGTGGCTTCTGTCTCCATGGCTGCCAGGGTCACAAGGGCGTCCTCCGGTACGCCGGATGCGAAGGTCACGCGGAAGGGTTCGCTCAGGCGGACGCTGACGGGCGCCTCGGTCTGATCGGTCATGTATAAGAGCGTGGCGTCCAGCGTCCCCTCCAGCGTCGTGCGGCCGGCCGCGTTCTCGCGCTGCTTCAGCACCGGCTGGACAAATGCCGCCAGTACCGTGCGCACAGGCGGGGCCGTCTCCGGCATGCGCAGCGTTGCCTTGCCCGTCTCCGCCGCGCTGATCTGTACGCTCCCCGTGCGGCAGCGCAGCTCCTGACTTTTCAGGCGCAGGTCATCGCCTTCGGTGGTGTAGGCGTCCTGCAGGACAGACAGGGTCTCCACGGTATCGACCCGGGCTTCCAGCCCCAGAAGCACCTCGGCGCGCAGGGTCATGCCGTCGCCGTCCGCCTGGCTGGCCACGGCCACGTCCCGCACGGTCACCGTGCCGCTGAGCTGCTCTCCATCCTCGCCGGAAATCTCCACCCCCTGCGCAAAGGGAATGCTGTGACGGGTGATGACCACCGGCCGCTCCGGCAAATCCGTGGCATGCACCGCCTCCAGCAGTACCTGCCCGGACAGTCCGACGCGACCTGCCCCGCCCGTTGCCTCCTCCATCACCGGCCAGGCCTGTGCAAAGAGCGTTTCTCGGATATGGAGCCCATCCGGCAGCGCCATTTCCTCCCGCAACAGCACATCCCGGCTGCCAGCAGCCGCCGTCCGGCAGACCGTCTGCGTCTGTGCCAGCACCTCCACGCTGTCAGCGCCCTCCACGCCCGTCACCATTTCCACCGGCTGCACGGACGTTGCCCGGGCAGCCACCTCCACCTCCGCCTTCAGGGACAGCCTGCCCCCGTTTGCCCTGGCCTCCACCCGCTGCACATTCACCGCGGCCACGGCTGCCGCGCGTCCCTGCACGCCGGGGAGGTCACAGGGCTGCACAAAATCCGCGGAGGCCTCCACCGCGTTGACCTTCGTGGGGTCTCCCTGGGTATAGAGAACGTGGAAAACCGTTCTGCCGCGGATGTTGACGCGCCCGGCATTCGCCTCTGCGCCCTCTGCCGATGCACTGGCCGTTGCTGCCAGCACCCGCGTTTCCTCCCGCAGACCGCCGGGCAGCGTCACCTCGCCCGTCACCACGGCCACCGCATGTCCCGTCCCCAACGGCTGCTCCAGCCGAATGCTCTCCCTGACCACCTGCATATCCATGTCCATCCCTCCTGTGTTCGTTTCTGCAGGATGGTATGCCCTTCATGCCGGGAAAAGACCAGAGCGCCGGGGAAACCGGAGCAACTTTCATCAAATTCTCATCAGCAGCCCCTTTCCCTTGCGGAAATTCTGTGCTATAATCATTGTTGATAATGATATCAGGCACATCTGTATGCTATTTTCAGGCGAAATATTGTATCATTCGTGCGAATTGCCCTTGCCCGCATCGTTGATTCTGTTGTATGATGCAGGGTGTACAGCAAGCACATGTAAAGGAGCCGCATCAAACATGCCCATTGTTCACACGGATCCCAAAGCCAGCGGGAAAAAGAACAAGAAAGACAAGAGCACCCGCAACGCCGCCCTGACCTTCTGCCTCACCACCTCTGTCTTCGCAGGGCTGTTCGGGCTGCACAACGCGGCCAGCTTCATCATCTGCGGCCTGATCTCCCTCCTGACCGCCACGGTGGTCAAAATCGCCACCACGCCCATGAAGGGACTTGATACAAGCACCTCCAAGGCCCCCAGCCTGGAGGATGTGGACGATGAGCAGGCCCGCGCCACCGTCGCCGCCGGCCTGGAGCTGAAGCAGCAGCTGGAGCAGGTTCGCAACGCCATCAACGAGCATGGCTTCACCCGCCGCATCAACGACTTCATCACCGTCTACCGCGAGATGCTCAACATGATCCTCAAGGATTATGACAAGGCCATCCGCCTGCGCAAGATGAACGCGTACTACCTGCCCACCATCATCAAGCTCCTGGGCGGTTATCTGGAGGCTAAGAAGAACGGCGCGTCCTATTCGGAGATCTCCTCCTCCCGCGACAAGCTTTTCGCCACCCTGGAGCAGCTGGTGCAGGCTGCCCGTGACGAAAAGGACGCCATGATCCGCTCCGACCTGGAGGAATTCGACATCAAGCGCGAAGTGCTGGACGACACCCTCCGGGCGGACGGCTACACCGACGATGACGACGCCGAGAACCTGCGCGAGGCCGCTGTCGCCGCCGCCCGCGAGCTTCCGCTGACGCAGCAGCTTGGCGGAGGACAGGCTGCAAAGCCCGCCCCGGGCGTCCCACAGCCGACCGCGCCCCAGAACCGGACGGCCGCGACTGCTCCCCAGCTGCAAAGCGTCCCCACCGCCTCGGCCCGCCAGATGAGCCAGGGCGCGCCGGTGCTGGAAATGCCCGTCCCGGAGAAGCCGCAGGAGCCCGCCTCCAAGGACGACCATCTCATCATGTTCTGACGCCCGTCAACAGATTGATCTGACTCACTTATCATACAACACACAAGGAGGAACCCGCCATGACTGAGCAGAACACCCCCGTCACCCTTCCCGTGATGCAAGACCAGGCCGTCCCCGCGGAACCGGCTGCCGCTCCCGTCCAGAGCATTCAGGAGCCCGCCTTCCCCACTGCTCCCGCCATGCCGGAAGCCCTTCCCCTCTCCCTGGGGATGGAAGCGCCCGCCCCGCTGACCACCCCTGCGCCCCAGCCTGCCTCCTCCATCCCTGAGATCAAGGAGACCCAGATCCTGGACGCGGTGGATACCCTGACCCCGGCCGAGCGCGCTGCCATCGACACCTTCAAGACCAAGCTGGACATCACCAACCCCGACCATGTGATGCTCTACGGCGCGGACGCGCAGAAGTCCCTGAGCGAGTTCTCCACCGCCGCGTTGGACGCCGTGCGCACCAAGGACACGGGCGAGGTCGGCAAGATGCTGGAGGATCTGGTTGTGGAGCTGCGCGGCTTCGAAACCGACGCCCAGGAGCCCAAGGGCATCATGAAGCTCTTCAGCAAGGCCGGTGACCGCATTGAGCGCATCAAGGCCAGCTACGGCAAGGTTTCCGTCAACGTGGAAAACATCCAGACCCAGCTGGAGGCCCATCAGGTGCAGCTGCAGGAAGACGTGAAGATGTTTGACCGCATGTATGACCGGAATCTGGCTTACTTCCGCCAGCTGACCCTGTACATCATCGCCGGTCAGGAAACCCTGAAGCAGATGCGCGAGGTCGATCTGCGCGCCGCGTACGAAAAGGCTGCCGCCACCGGCGACGCCATGGACGCCCAGGCCGCCAACGATCTGGCCGCCCAGTGCGACCGCTTCGAGAAGAAGCTGCACGACCTGCTGCTGACCCGCGAGGTTGCCCTGCAGACCAGTCCCCAGATCCGTCTGCTGCAGAACAATGACCAGCTGCTCATTGAGCGTATCCAGTCCACCATCGCCAACACCCTGCCCTTGTGGAAGAATCAGATGGTGCTGGCCCTGGGCATGCACAACGCCCAGCAGGCCCTGAAGGCCCAGCAGGCTGTGACCAACATGACCAACGAGCTGCTGAAGAAGAACGCCGCCACCCTGCATCAGGGCACTGTTGCCACGGCCCGCGAGGCCGAGCGCGGCATCATCGACATTGAGACGCTGGTGGAGACCAACCAGAGCCTCATCGACACCATCGACGAGGTCATCGCCATCCAGCGCGACGGCCGCGTCAAGCGTGCCGAGGCCGAGAAAACCCTGCGGGAGATGGAGAACCAGCTGCGTTCCAAGCTCCTGCAGCCCACCCGCTGATATCCTATGATCTGACACCCCGCCGGAGGGCGCAGCCGCTGCGACGAAGCCCCTCCGGCTTTCTCATTCCACCCACGGGAGGCTTGATAGGCCATGAAGAACAAGCTGAGCAACATCCTGTTTGCGCTGCTGTGCCTGGCGCTGCTGCTGGCCGCAGTGTGCCTGGGCGCTGTGCGCGGCTGGAGCGCCGACCGGGCAGAGGTGATTGCCGCCCTCACCCAGGACGGTGAAATGCACACGCAGCTGGAATACCGCGGCATGGACGCCGCGAATCTGGCCGTCGTGGCCGCGCGCCATCTTCCGGCGGACGACGATGATCTCATGGCATTGCGCCAGGCGTCCGATACGCTGCTCAGCGGCACCGGGAACGCGGACGCCATCCTCACCGCTGACGCCGCCATCACCCGTATCGCCCTGCAGTTTGCCCAGGAGCTTCCCCTGCTGCCCTCCATGCAGACCAGCAACCGTGATCAGGCCTATCTCGCCCAGCTGACCAGCTCCCTGGGCAAGCGGGATGGGCTCACCCACACCTACCTCCTGCTGGTGGAGGAATTCAACGACGGCCTTTCCGGCTCCCTGACGGGAAAGCTCGCCATGCTGCTGGGCGTCAAGCCCCTGCCGCTTCCCGAAGAAAACTGACAAGGAGGACGAAAGCATGCTCAAACGGATTCTCTGCGTCATCCTCCTGCTTCTGATGACCACAACCGCCCTGGCGGAGCCCCGCTATCCTTCGCAGTCCGGCGTTGCTACCGACGGCGCGGCCGTCCTTTCGGCAAAGCTGCTGGAGGATCTGCACACCCTGGACAAGCGTCTGGAGCGCGCCGACATGCCCCGCATCTATGTCGTGACGGTTGACTTTCTGGACGGCATGGACGTCCAGAGCTATGCCGACGCTCTCTTCCAGCGCTGGAAGCTGCCGGAGGACGCCATGCTCCTTCTGCTGGCCGTCGGCGAGGAAAGCTGCGCCATTGCCTCCGGACGCAATGTTGACCGGCTCGTTTCCCCCTCTGTTCAGCAGCAGCTGCTGCCCCCCCACCTGTACGAGCCCTATCTTGCCCAGCGCTATGACGCTGCCGTTGCCGCTTACGTCAGCGCCGTTGTCGCCGAATATAACAAGGCCTGCGGTACCTCCGTCCGCACGGACGATCTGTTCCGCAGCGTCTCTGCCAGCCTCTTTGACAACTGGGCCAGCACCCAGAGCCATGCATCCTTCTCTGCCCCGGCGGAGTCCATCCTCACCCGAGAGGACAAGGGCACCGGCTTTTCGCTCCTGAAGGTGCTCCTCGTCGTCGTCCTGCTGGTGCTGCTCTTCGGCAGCTTCCGCAAGGCAAAGCGCGCCGCGCATCCTTATGCGCCGTCCAGACCTGCCGACAAAGCTGCCGCTGACAAGCCCGTTTACTTCAAGCCCCATGTCAAAAAGCCCGCCGAGCAGTATTTCAAGCCCCGCAGGTAATCAGCCCATTGCCCGGCAAGGCCATCGCCTCCCGGGCTTTTCTGCATTTCCAGCAGGGTTTTCCGCCTGCCATCCGTTCTGATACATAAGGAGGAAGAAGATGCGCATCATCGGCCTGACCGGCGGCATCGCCTGCGGCAAATCCACCATCAGCCTGACCCTGCGGGAGCTGGGCGCCGTCATCGTGGACGGAGACGTCCTCTCCCGCGAGCTGACGGCCCCGGGCGGCGCGGCACTGCCAGCCCTGCGCGCCCGCTTTGGCGACGGCATATTTACCGGGGAGGGCGAGCTGAACCGCCGCGCCCTGGGACAGCTTGTGTTCACGGACGATGCAGCCCGCGCCGCCCTGGATGACATCATGCAGCCGCTGCTTCTGGAGCGCATCCGGCAGGCCATCGCCGACGCCAGGAATACATCTGCCTCCATATGCGTACTGGACATGCCCCTCCTGTACGAGAAGGGGCTGGACGCCCTTTGCGACCGGGTCTGGTGCGCATATGTCCCCCACGAAATGCAGCTGGAGCGCCTCATGGCCCGGGACGGCTTCACCCGTCAGGAGGCCGAAAGCCGCATCGCCAGCCAGCTTCCCACCTCGGAAAAGGCCGCCCGTGCCGATATTGTGATTGACACAAGCGGCCCGATACAGTACACTAAAGAGTGTGTTATATCCCTCTACGCCCAGGAAAACGCTTCAGCCCCGTGCTGAGCTCCAGGAGGCACCCATGCAGAGCAACTCCCCCGCTCCCGTGCAGCGCAACCGACGCGCTGGCCGATTATCCCCTGCGGAACCCACAGACGTCACCATACCGCAGAATCCGTCCGCACAGCCGCAGCCCTTACAGGCGCCCCCTGCGCGGCCGTTGCAGACCGTGCAGCCCGCACAGAACCTACAGCCGCTTTACCCCACTGCCCCCACGCCTGCACAGACGGCAGCGCCATCCGCGCCCGCTCCGATGACCGGTGCGCCAGCGGCTTCCGCTTATCCCCGCCGAAGCACCGCACCGACACAGCCGTCCGTACAGACCTATCCCCCGCAGACGGCGACATACCAGGCAGCCCCTGCCCAGTATGCTTATGACCGTCCGCAGGGCGCAGCGCCTGCACCGACATACCGCAGCGCCGCCTATCCCCGGCCTGACGCACAGACGCCGGTTCAGCCGACCGCCCGGCGCACCGCTGCCGCCCCTGTTCCCACCCAGACACGCAGCGTCCCGGCCGGCAGCCGTCCGCAGGCCGCACCAATGCCCGCCCGTATGCGTCAGGATGACCCCGACGCCCGCCGGGCTGCCGTAAAGACCGCCAGGCCCGCGCCTCCCCCGGAGAGAGCGGAAAAGACCTCTGCAAAGCCACGGAAGGACAAGCCCATCCGCCAAACGACTCCCTCCTGGCTCAAGAGCCTCCTGTCGCTGATGCTGGTGGGCGTACTGGCGCTGGTCGCCGCCACTGCCGTGATGATGGCCACCCTGAAAACCAAGGCTGACGAGCAGCAGCAGGCCCGGGAGGACATGCTCTACAACTATCACCTGACCGAACAGGCAGACGGCGCCCTGCGCGTCACCTGGCAGGAGCTCATTGAGCATTATGCTGCCATGTATAACCTGGATCCCGCCTTTGTCACCGCCGTCATCCGCAACGAGAGCAGCTTCCGCACGGACGCCGTTTCCAGCGTGGGCGCCCGCGGCCTGATGCAGATGATGCCCGACACCGCCGAATGGATCGCCGGCAAGCTGGACGAGCGCTACGACTTCGACCTGCTCTTTGAGGCCGAAACCGCCATCCGCTACGGCTGCTGGTATCTGGGATACCTGGCCGATCTCTTTGGCGGGGACACCGTGCTGGTCTGCGCAGCCTATCATGCCGGACAAGGCGAGGTCCTCGGCTGGCTGGGCGATCCGGCCATCTCCCCCGACGGCGTTACCGTTCCCATCCGGAATATCCCCATTACCAACACCAGAACCTATGCAGAAAGGGTGACGAAAGCTTATGGCGTCTATGATGCGCTCCTTTATCCCGTCGAACCTGCCCAGGCGCCTGATGTGCCTGGCGCTCTCGGTGCTGCTGCTGACAGCATGCCTTTGCGCTGAGGCCACCACCGTCGAGGATTCCCTGGTCATCGGCATTCAGAGCAGCAAAACCATCCAGCTCTTTCCCCTGGAGCCCGTGGAGCGGGACATCATGAGCGTCTACGATCTGATCTATGACGGCGTGATGGTCATCAACGACGATTACATCCCCGAGTGCAACCTGGCCGAGAGCTGGAGCGTTTCGCCCAACGGCAAGTCCTGGACTTTCCGCCTGCGGGAGGATGTTTACTTCTCCGACGGTTCGCAGCTGACGGCCCACGACGTGGTCGCCACCGCCAACTGGATTCTGACCAAAGCCAACAGCTCCAGCGGCGACACCGGGTATTATGTCAACCTGAAGTACTTCATCGACACCATCAGCGCCGAGGATGATCACACCGTTGTTGTCAAGGCGGAGCGCGCCTATTACGGGCTCCTGTACGCCATGACCTTCCCCGTGGTGCCTGCATGGGCGCTGGAAACCCCCAATCCCCCCGGCACCGGCGCCTATATGTGCGATTATTTCGTCCCCGGCGTGGGGCTGCGGCTCGTCCCCAATCCCCACTGGTATCTGGGTCAGCCTCAGGTGACCAGCATCATTTTTGAAATGTACAATTCCGCCCCCAAGGTTATCGAAGCCTACGAATATAACCGCGTGGACGCCATCTTCACCCGTTCCATCGCCTCGGCACAGTACAAGGGCGGCAGTACCTCCCTGGCGCTGGATTACCGCACCAATCAGCTGGAATGCCTTCTCATGAACCACTCGGCCTTTCCCCTCAACCGCCAGAGCGTACGCGAAGCCATCCGCCTCATCATTGATGCGGACAAGATCGCCCGCGACATCTACAACGGCATGGTGGAGCGCACTGATACCCCCTTCATCGCCGGTACCTGGATGTACAATGACAATCTGGGCAGCTATTTCCGTACCGACCCGCAGCGGGCCCTGTCGCTTTTAGAGGCCGACGGCTGGTATGACGTGGACGAGGACGGTGTTCTGGAGCGCATGAATGACGAGGGAGAATACGTCGAGCTGGCCATGAACATTTATGTCTACGAGGAGCCGGATAACGACGTGCGCCTGGAAACCGCCAACTACATTTCCGATACCCTCAATGCCTACGGCTTCAAGGTCGAGGTCAAGACGATGACCTTTTCCGATGTGCAGGAGGCACTGAGCGTGGGCAATTTCCACCTGTGCCTGGCCTCCTACGCCATGGACGTCTGCCCGGACGCCGGTTTTCTGCTGATGCGTACCAACACCGGCAACTACTGCCGCTACCGTTCGGAGGAGATCACCGATCTGTGCAGCAAGCTCCGTAAGCAGGTCAACCGTGAGGATTATCAGCAGGTGCTCTTCCAGATCCAGGAGCAATTTGCCAAGGATTGCCCCTTTATCTGCCTGTTCTACCGTTCCGGCACCGTGCTGACGCGCCGCATGTACACCACCGTCCGCGACGTGCGCGAGCTGGAGCTGCTCAAGGGCATTGACACCTTCCGCACCGACTGAGCTGCCCCGTATCCGCATCACATCTGAGGTTTCACCAATGACGCATATTTACTTCGTCCGCCACGCCGAACCCAACTACCGCAATCACAACGACGCTGAGCGCGAGCTGTCCTCCCGCGGGCAGGCAGACTGCGCCCTGGTGACCCATTTCCTGCAGGACAAGGGGATCTGCGCCATGTATTCCAGCCCCTACCGCCGCGCCGTGGATACCATTCTCCCCTTTGCCGAATCCGTCCGTTTGCCCATCGAGCACGTCCCCGATTTCAGGGAGCGCCGGGTCGATGACGTCTGGATTGAGGATTTCGACGCGTTCTGCCGCCAGCAGTGGGCCGACTTTGATTTCCGCCTGGCGGGCGGCGAATCCCTCCGGGAGGTGCAAAGGCGAAGTGTCGCCGCACTGTCGGACATTCTGCAGCGCCATGAGGGGAAAAGCATTGTCATCGGTGGACACGGCACCGCCATCAGCACGGTGCTGAACCACTACGACCCGGCCTTCGGGCATGCGCAGTTTGAGGCCATCCGCCGCCTCATGCCATGGATCGTCCGCCTGGATTTTGACGGCGCCCGTTTTCTCGGCTGGGAGAGCTTCCCGCTCAAATGAATCTCTGTGCACCCCGATGCCATATCATCGGGGTGTATTTGCATCTCACCCATCTTTTATTTTCATGTTTATCTATTTAGATATTGACAAAATCATTTCGCCGCTATATAATACCATCAGGCGGTGAAGAAGACGTACTTTGCTGCCAGGGCTGTCCGGACAGCCCGCACATCAGGAGGAACAACCAATGAACGAATTTGTGAACTGGTGCGATGAGCGCACCCGGGAATGCATGACCCGAAAAGCTGCGCTTTCTGCCGACGGGCGGAACGACGAAGCTGCCTTCATGCAGATCCGCGCCAATGTATACGGCATTTTCCGTGCCGTACACACTGCGACAAAGGGCGATCTCCCGGCGCTGCTGGGAAAGCTGACGAGCATCCCCGCCGCCTGGGAGGCAGCCCTGACAGAAGCCGAGCGTCACGGCGATGTACACAGAGCATGCATCGAGCGCATCAAGCTGGAAACCGCCTCTGCCATCCGCCACTATGTCAACAACCTCCGGGAGGCGAAGTGACATGAACGAGAATGAAGCGCTGGCACTCTTCAAATGCCTGGCGGACAAATCCCGTCTGCAGATCCTCAAATCCCTGGCCAGGGAGGACATGTATGTTGAACGCCTGGCAGAACGGCTGGGGCTGAGCGCGCCGACAATCTCCTTTCATCTGAAGAAACTTTCCGACGCCGGCGCTGTTCGCAGCTACAAGACCCAGTACTACACCATGTACGCGCTGGAGTCCGCCGTGTTTGCGCGCACGATGCTCTCCCTTCTCCATGAGGAATCCTCCGAGGCGGAGGTGCAGGCCCAGCGGGATGAAGCCTACCGGCAGAAGGTGCTGCAGGCATTCTTCCAATACGGGAAGCTCAAATCCATCCCCACCCAGAAAAAGAAGGAGCGCATCGTCCTGGAAGAACTTGCAAAAGCCTTCGAGCCCGGCCGTGATTACACCGAGCGGGAGGTCAACATCATCCTGGCAGATTTCCACGATGACTTCTGCACCCTGCGCCGCGACATGATCGGCGAGGGGCTGATGACCCGTGAGCATCAGGTCTACCGCCTCACAGAAGGCTCCGGCTGCTGACCCTTCGGGCTCCTCCTCCGGGAGGGGCCCGTTTATATTCGCTCTATTGCCATTCGTTATGTTCAAATATCGAAGGTTTTGTTTCGTTCCCCTTGCATTCAACCCCGGAAGCTGATAAAATGTAGGATGGAGCAACACAAGAAGGAGCATTGCCATGTCATTCATCAATTGGCTCAGGCGCTTTTTCGGCGCGCAGGATATGACCGTGGGCTCGCCCATGTCCTGCCTGCTGAAGTTTTCCATTCCGCTGCTGATCGGCAACATCGCCCAGCAGCTCTACAGCACGGTGGACGCCATCATCATCGGCAATAGCCGCTGGAGCGACACGGGCCTGGCCGCCGTCGGTCTTTCGATGCCCATCGTCAACCTCCTGCTGGTGCTGTTCATGGGCATTTCCACCGGTGCGTCCATCCTGTCCGCTCAGTTCTTTGGCGCCAAGGATCGTCAGACCCTCAATCGCACGGTGGGTGCGTCGCTGTTCCTGATCGCCGTCTCCGGCGTGATCATGATGGTCGCGGGCTACTACCTCTCCCCCGTCCTGATCGATCTGACCTCCCCGCCCTCCCCTCAAGTGGGCCAGGGGGCGACGGATTATCTGCAGATCTTCTTCCTGGGCATCATCGGCAGCGGCATGTACAACATCATTTCCGGTATCCTGCGCGGCCTTGGCGACAGCATGATGCCCCTGCTGTTCCTGGTGATCGCCTGTGTGCTGAACATCTTCCTGGACCTGGCCTTCGTGGAGAAGATGGGCGTTGCCGGCGTGGCGCTGGCGACCATCATCGCCCAGGGCGTGTCCGCGCTGCTCTGCCTGTGGCGCATCTGCACGCTGAAGAAGGTCTGCGACGTTGAGCTGCGCCATGTGCTGAAGCCCGATAAGCAGCTGATGCTCAAGATCGGTGCGCTGGGCCTGCCTGCCGGCATCACCCAGGCGGTGTTCTCCACCTCCGCCATCATCGTGCAGCAGCTGACCAACCGCCTGGGCGAGGCAATGATCGCCGCCAACACCGCAGTTATGCGCGTGGACGGCTTCGCCATGATGCCCAACTTCACCTTCGGCACCGCCGCCACCACCTATATCGGCCAGAACGTCGGCGCAGGCCGCGGCGACCGCCTCAAGCCCGGCCTGAAGGCCATGCTGATCCTGGCGCTGACTTCCTCCACCATCATGGTCGGCGGTATCCTGCTGCTGGGCCACAACCTGATCGGCATGTTCACCGACACGCCTCTGACTATGCAGCTGGGCGTGCAGGGCCTGCAGACGCTGGCCTTCGGCTACATCTGCTTCTCCGTGACACAGGTGCTGCAGGGCACCATGCGCGGCGCAGGCGAAACCCAGGTTCCCATGTGGATCTCCTTCTTCGCCACCGTCATCCTACGTCTGCCCCTGGCCTACATCATGGCCTACTTCAACCGCACCCCCGGCGCGGACTCCGCCTGGCCCAACGGTCAGCCCAGCGCGCTCTTCGTTAGCCTGCTGATCTCCTGGGTCGTGGCCATGCTTATCACCATCGTCACCTACCGCATGAAGTGGTGGCGCAGGAAGCTGCCCGGTCAGCTGGGCGATATGCTCTGATCAGACATCAACAGCGCGTGCTGCCTCTATGAGCGGTACGCGCCCCTTCAAAAGGAGGAAAACCCTATGACACTCGAACAGGCGCTTGCAAAAATAAAGGAGCTTCAGGCCGCCCAGCAGGCCTACAACCATGCCATGGGCGTACTGTCCCTGGACGGCGAAACCGCCGCGCCCTCCTCCTCTGCCCGGGGCCGCGCCGAAACCATGGGCTACCTCTCCGGCATCACCTACCAGCTGCTGGTGAACGACGAGGTCAACGAGGCCCTGCAGACCATCCTGGCTCACCGCGACCAGGTCAGCGCCATTGAAGCGCGTCAGGCGGAGCTGCTGAAGGAGGACTACGATGACTCCGTGCGCATTCCCATGGAGGAGTATGTCGCCTACTCGACCCTGCTGACCACCGCCGGAGCCGTCTGGCACGAGGCAAAGGAAAAGGATGATTACGCCTCCTTTACCCCCTGGCTGGCGCAGATCATCGACTTCAACCGCAAGTTTGCCGCCTACAAGGACGCGACGAAGCCCGCCTACGACGTGCTGCTGGACGGCTTTGAAAAGGGCGCCTCCACCACGACGCTGGATCCCTTCTTCCGGCTCCTGCGGGACAAGCTGTCCCCCGTGATCCTGGAGGTCGCCGACCGTCCTGCGCCGGATGACAGCTTCCTGCATCAATCCTTCCCCCTGCATGACCAGCGCGCCTTCTCCGACCGGCTGATGCAGATAATGGGTATCCCTCGCGACCGCTGCGGCATCGCAGAGACGGAGCATCCCTTCACCACCAATTTCAACAAATGGGATGTGCGCATCACCACCAACTATCACGAAAACGACGTGGCGGACAGCCTCTATTCCGTCATCCACGAGGGCGGCCATGCCCTGTACGAGCTGGGCACGGCGGACGAGATCCAGTTCACCAACCTGGCCAGCGGCGCCTCCATGGGCCTGCATGAGAGCCAGAGCCGCTTCTACGAGAACCTCATCGGCCGGAGCCTCCCCTTCTGTCGCGCGCTGCTGCCGGTGATGCAGGAGTGCTTCCCCGCCCAGATGAAGGGTGTGACCGCCGAGCAGCTGTACGCTGCGGTCAACAAGTCCCGCCCCAGCCTGATCCGAACGGCTGCAGACGAACTGACCTACGGGCAGCATATCGCCATCCGCTATGAGATGGAGAAGCTGATGATCTCCGGCGATGCAAAGGTGGAGGACCTGCCCGCCGAGTGGAACCGCATGTA
>JAFXDB010000131.1 GCA_017516305.1 Clostridia bacterium
GTCTGCCCCTCCGTGGCGGCGGACAAGGCCCGCATCGAGGTGCATCCCCTGGGCATCGGCGACCGCGAGCCCCCGGCCCGTCTGGTCTTTGAGGGCAAGGCCGGCAAGGCCATCGTCGTGTCCCTGGTGGACATGGGCGGCCGCCTGCGCCTGATCTGCCAGGACATCGAGTGCGTCAAGCCCATCATGGACATGCCCAACCTGCCCGTTGCCCGCGTGATGTGGCGCGCCATGCCCGACCTCACCACCGGCGTGGAGTGCTGGATCACCGCCGGCGGCGCGCACCACACCGTCCTGTCCTACGACGTGACCGCCGAGCAGATGAAGGACTGGGCGACGATGATGGACATTGAGTTCGTCCACATCACCAAGGACACCACCGTTGAGGGCCTGGAGCAACAGCTGTTCCTGAACGACCTGGCCTGGAAGCTGAAGTAAACACACAGGGCTGGCTGGTCAACACAGTCAGCCCCTTTTCCCATATTTCCGCACAATGGAGGCCATCCTATGAACATGCTTGACACCATTCTCGCCCGCCGGAGCGTCCGGCAGTACACCGCCCAGCCCATCCCGGAGGAGAAGCTGAACGCCATCCTGTACGCGGGGCTGGCGGCTGCGTCCTCCAAGAACCGCAGGCCGTGGGAATTCGTCGTCGTGCGTGACAGGGCCATGCTGGACAAGCTGTCCGAATGCCGCCCCGGCGCAGCAAATCTGCTGGGCAAGTGCAGCGCCGCCGTCGTCGTGTGCGCGGACGCGGAGCTGGCGGACGTGTGGGTGGAGGACTGCGCCAGCGCCATCACCCAGATGCACCTGATGGCCGACGCTCTGGGCGTGGGCTCCTGCTGGCTGCAGGTGCGGCTGCGCCAGGCCGCCGACGGTCGCAGCACGGCGGACGTGGTGCGGCAGTGCCTGGGCATCCCGGCCAAGTACGGCATGATGGCCATCCTCACCCTGGGCATGCCGGAGAGCCACCCCGCGCCCCGGACGGTGGATGAGCTGCCGATGGCGAAGCTCCACTGGGAGCGTTTCTGATTCTTTCCACATGTTTGCTGACAAGGAGCGATCTGCATGAAGCTGATGTTTGTCCGCCACGCCGAGCCGTGGTACGCCATCGACTCCCTGACGGAGAAGGGGCACCGGGAAGCCGCGCTGCTGGCGGAGCGCCTGAGCAGGCTGGACGTGACGGCCTTCTACACCTCTCCCCTGGGGCGCGCAAGGGAAACCGCCCGCTATACCCTGGAAAAGACAGAGTGTGTGGCCGAGGTGCTGCCCTGGCTGGCGGAATACCGCGGTCGCGCCGTTGACCCGGAGACGGGCCGCCACCGCATTCCGTGGGATCTGAAGCCGTCCATCTGGCTGGAGCGCAACGCGCTTCGGCACGAGGAGGACTGGCTGAGCGACCCCATCATGGCCCAGGGCAACGTCGCCGACATCTGGGAGGAGACGAAGGCCGGGCTGGATGAGCTGCTGGGGCGCTACGGCTTTGTGCAGGACGGACGCATTTGGCGCTGCGATGATAACAAGCCCGAAACGCTGGTGCTGTTCTGCCATTTCGGCATCACCGCCGCGTGTCTGGGGTACCTGCTTGGCATTTCGCCGGTGCTGCTTTGGCACACCTTCTGCGCCCAGCCATCCTCCGTCACCACACTGATTACCGAGGAGCGCGTGAAGGGCGAATGCGTCTGGCGCTGCATGCAGCTGGGCGACATCGGCCACCTGTACGCCGGGGACGAGCCCTACTCCACCGCCGCGCTGTACCCGGAATGCTACACAGGCGTGGATTCCACCAATCCGCCCTGCTGGAAGGAACAGGGGTACGAGCCATGAAGATCGTCTCCTGGAACGTCAATGGCTTCCGCGCGCTGATGAGCCGAAGCCTGCTGGAGGCCTTCGCCGCCCTGGACGCGGATGTCTACTGCCTGCAGGAAACCAAGCTTCAGCAGGGTCAGGGGGGCGTGGATCTCCCGGGATATCGGCACTACTGGGCTTATGCGGATCGTCCCGGCTATTCCGGCACAGCCGTGCTGACCCTGCCGGAGCCCGACGGCGTTTATACCGGCCTGGGACATGAGGTGTTCGACGGCGAAGGGCGCGTGATCACCGTTGATTACGGCCGCTTCTACCTCGTCAACGCCTACGCGCCCAACGTGGCGCCCGATCTCTCCCGGCTGGATGTCCGCAGCGAATGGGACAGTGCCCTGCTGGCCTTCCTGACCGCGCTGGACGCAGAAAAGCCCGTCATCCTCTGCGGCGACCTGAACGCCGCCTACAATGACGCCGACCTGGCCGGACAGGGCCAGGGCATGCACGTCCCCGGCTACACGCAGCAGGAGCGCAGTGGACTGGCAGCCCTGCTCAACGCCGGTTTCATCGACGCCTACCGCCATTTCCATCCCGACGGCAGGGCGGGCGATTTTGCATTCCGCAAGGGCATCCGCGCCATGGGCATGGACTATTTCCTGGTGTCCGCCCGCTTTGCTGATCATCTGGCCGACTGCCGGGTACACAACCGCGTGAAGGGCTCCGACCACTGGCCGATGGAGCTGGTCGTCCGCGAATGAAATAATACAAATGCCGGACAGCTGCGCAGAGCCGTCCGGCGTTTTGGTATGCATATGTCAGCAGAGCGCGTCCAGGAGGCCGTAGTAGCGCAGCTTTTCCTCGTCCGGCTGCATGCTCAGGGCATTGAAAAGCAGCTGCCGGTCAAAGGGCCGCGCCTTTCCGCCGAAGACGCCCGTGGTGTTGGCCCACATGCTCCACAGGCATTTCTCGATATCCACCCACCGGTCGGCGATACCAGCCCAGCCTACGTCGATGAACCCCGTCAGGCCCTTCTCGTCGGCGAAGATATTGGGCAGGCACAGGTCGCCGTGGCTGAGGACGAGATCCTCCTCCGGGCGGTGCTTCACAAGGTAATCAAACAGCGCTGCCGGGGAAGCGAATCCGCCGGAGGTCACATCGTAGATGGTCGGGTCACCGGCCTGCTCAGGGGTGATCCAGCCGCCGCGAAGGCCCGCCTCTATCTCCCGGAATTTTTCGTCCAGCGTGCGCCGGGTGGGACAGTCCGCAATGTCTGCCGACCACAGCGTTCTCAAAGCCTCCGCGCACAGCTGCGCCAGGCGGTGCTGGTCATCCAGGATTGTGTCCGTGCAGAGGTACTGCCCCGGCATGCGGTTGGTCAACATCCAGCGTTTGCCGTCCGCCTGAGCCGCCGCAATGATACGCGGCACGGGTGCGCGGCCCTGCATCCACGTCAGCATATGGTACTCATTCGCGGAGACGTTGGAATCCGCCTCGACCTTCAGGAACCTGTCGCCATAATCAATCACCTGGGCCTCTGACCGGCCGATGCTGTCCGTCACGCCGCCATCGGGCGGCAGATGCGCCCGTATCTGCGCTGGAATGTCCTTCATGCCGTCATCACCTCATTCGCCTTTCACTATTTCGCATTTCTCTACGATTGTACCACGATTACCCTCCCTGCGTCAAATCCGCGCTTGCTTTGCGGCCCGGGTTGTGTTACAATGGTGACGGCAAATGCCAATACCATCGCCTCAAAGGAGGATAATTCCATGACTGATAACAACATGATCCCCGAGAACATGGACGAGATGATCGACGACGTCGTTGTCATGACCGATGACGAGGGCAACGAGTACCTCTACGACATCGCCTGCCGCATCACCCGCGACGAGGACGAGTACGTTGTGCTGGTTCCCCAGGACGAGGAGGATGACGAGGTGGTGATCCTCAAGTCCGTGATCGTGGATGACGAGACCGAGGAACTGGTGGACGTGGAGGACGAGGAGCTGCTCGTTTCCATCTTCGAGGAGGCCAAGGCCCTGCTCATCGACGAGGACGAGGACGACGACGCCCAGTTCACCGACGCCGAGTAATCCCATCAAACATCAGGGTATATTCCGGGATTCCCGTTTTGTACCCTGCACAGGAGGAATGACCCATGATTCAACTGGATGACGACAGCATCATCACCCTCACCGACGACGAAGGCAACGAGGTGGACTTCCTCCTGCTGGACGTGGTGGAGTACGACGAGAAGGATTACCTGGTTCTGCTGCCCATGGAGGACGAGGAGACCGAAGAGGGCGCAGAGGAGGACGTGCTGATCCTGCAGGCCGTGCGCAACGGCGACGAGGAGACCTACATCGGCATTGAGGACGAAACCGTGCTGAACGCCGTGTTTGGCCTGTTCACCGCTCAGCTGGAGGCCGCCGCCGAAGCTGCGGGTCTCGACGATGACGAGGATAGCGAAGAAGCCGAGGAAGAATAAGTCCCGCAAAGAGAGCGTCCGGAGCAATCCGGGCGTTTTTCTGTTGCATCATCGCGGTGTATATCGGGACGCACCCTTCCGACAAGGGTATATTCCGGGATGATAAAGGCGGACGCTCCATCAGAAACGTCCGCCTTGCTGCTTGTCATGCAGATTACTTGTTCAGCTTCTCCATCATGACCTCCAGAGCCTTGGCCAGCTGGGGATCGTTCAGGTCGCCGAATTCGTACATGCCGTTGTCGCCCTCGGGCAGGTGCACCTCCACATGGGGGGTGATGCCCAGCTTATGCACGGCGTTGCCGTTGGGGGTGTAATACTGGGCCACGGTCATCTGCATACCGGCGCCGTCATCCAGGGTCACGACGCTCTGCACAATGCCCTTGCCGTAGCTCTGCACACCCACGACGGTGGCGCCTGCACGGTCCATCAGCGCGCCGGTGAGGATCTCAGAGGAGGAAGCGCTGTTCTCGTTCACCAGGATGACCAGGGGGAAGCCCAGGCGATCCGCCTTGTCAGTCTTGGTGCGGTAGTATTCGCGGCTGCCGTCCTTGTACTGCAGGTAGCACAGGGTTCCCTTGTCCAGGAACAGGTCGGCGATCTCCTCGGCGTCGGTGACCCAGCCGCCGGGATTGTCGCGCAGGTCAATGATGAGGCCCTGCATGCCCTGGGCTTCCAGCGCCTGCAGATGGCGGGAGAATTCCACGGATGCGTCACCGGCGAACTCATACATGATGATGTAGCCGACCTTGTCGTTGAGCATGCCGGATTCAATGCGGTTGACGGTGATGGTGGCGCGGGTCAGGGTAAAGGTGAGTTCCTCCGTGCCGCGCAGGACGGTCACGTTGACGTCCGTGCCGGGGACGCCGCGCATCACGTCCACCGCGTCATTGATGGTGGAGGAATTGACGTACATGTCCTCCACCATGTAGAGGATATCACCCTTGTGGATACCGGCCTCGCGGGCGGGGCCGTTGTCAAACACGCGGCTGACAGTACACAGGCCCGTGAGGTAGGAGGTGCTGATCTGGATGCCGACGCCGGCGTACTCGCCCTCGTCATCCTCCCAGAGAGCCGCGAACTCCTCGGGGGTGTAATAGAAGGTGTAGGGGTCGCCCAGGCCCTGGAGCAGACCATTGGCCGCGCCGTCGAGCATGGACTGCACGTCCACCTCCTCGTAATAGTAGGCGTTCGTCAGGTCCATCAGCTCCAGTAGCACGTCAAACTGCTGATAGCGCTCGTACTCCTCGCGGCTGATGGTCACGGTGTCCCCGTCCACCGCATTGGTGGTGGAAGACGTGACGGATGAACCGGTGGTCAGCATATCGCCGGACAGCAGCGAGGGAAGATAAGCACAGCCCGTGGCCATACAGGCGACCAGCATGAGGCTGATCATCGCAAGCAGCTTCTTCATAAAAAGCCCTCCGTTTCAATGGTACTGATTGGTTGATGGAGCAGGGTCAGCGCTCCAGACGGCCTGCAGCGCCGCGTTCCCCGCTGACGCGCTTGAGCTCCATGAGGATCTTGAACGTCACCGCATCGGTGAAGGAGCGCAGGTCAAGCCCGGTCTGCTTCTGCACCTTATCCAGGCGATACACCAGGGTGTTGCGGTGAATGTAGAGCTGACGCGCCGTGTCCGACAGATTCAGATCCTTGCGGAAGAACATGTCGATGGTGTAGAGCATTTCCTCATTGAAGAGGCGCTGATTCCGCCGGTTGAACAGCAGCCCGTGATAATAGGCGCTGATATCCGCAGGCAGCTCCATCAGGAAGCGCTCCAGAATCAGGCGGCTGTAAACATAGATGCTCTCCTCAGGCTTGAAGGTGCGGCCGACCTCAATGGCGCGCCGTGCCTCGGCATAGCTTTCCCGCAGTTCCTCCAGGGTATGCCGGACGCCGCCGACACCGATGGTCATCGTGTGCGCCGTTTCCTCCATCAGCGTTTCCTGCAGCGCCTGGGCATACTGGATCAGATCCTCCACCGTATCCTCGTCGCTGACGTCCTTGAGGAGCACCACGGAATGCTTGTCCATATCCACCAGCACGTCCTTCTCCTGCATGGGGGTGATGTCCCTGAGGAGATTGTAAGCCCGGTCGCTGTCCGTCTGGACGATGTGGAAGATCATGACGCAGCGGCGCAGATCATCCGGCAGCTGATGCTCATGGCTCAGCGCTTCCAGCTCGCTTCCAGCCAATTCGCCCCGAAGCGCGCGGCGGTAGACGGCGAAGCTGTCCTCCGAATTCAGCGCCTTATCCACGCACATGGCTCTGACCAGCTGCGCAGCCAGGAGCAGCACATCCTGCGCGCCGGGCGCATCTGCGCTGCAGCGCATCGCATAAGGCGCCTTTTCCACAGCCATATACAGCCATTCGCCATCCTGCACGGGAGTATGCCCGGTCATCGCAGGGCATTCCTCCGCATCCATCATTTCCACGGGCGCTGCCAGCATCGCCAACGTCTGCTGCACCATCGCCAGCTGTTGTTTGTCCATCATGCTTCCATACTCCTTCCACAACCTGCAGGTTTCTCCCGCAGCCGCGAAATCAATCCTTCCATAATTATAGCACACTTTCCCCTGCATGAAAAGCAGAATTTGCCTCAAATGTCGGAAATTTTGTTCAATTCTTACAAATTCTTTCCCAAAATGACGTTTCCGTGCCTTCCCAGCCCACCGTAACAGCCAGTTCATGCCGCATCCGGGTATCGCCGGGGATGTCGGCAGCGAAAAAAGGCAGCCCCCTTTGTGAAGGGAGCCGCCCATAGAGTCAGAAGAGAATGGAATTACTTGCGGGGAGCAGGCACAGCCTCGGACTCGAGGATGGTGCGGCTGGTCTCCTTGTCGAAGAAGTGCAGGTGGTTGACGTCGAAGGCGACCTTGATCTTGTCACCGGTGTTGGTGGTGGTGCGGGCATTCACGCGAGCGATGATGTTGCCCTCCTTGCCGGTGGTGGTCAGGTACAGATAGGTCTCAGAGCCCATCTTCTCGGTAACTTCAACGTCCACAGCGATGGTGGCGTCGGGGTTGGCGTTGAGGAACATCTCGTCATCGTGGATGTTCTCGGGACGCATGCCCATGACGACCTCGCGGCCGATGTAGGACTCGTCGTAGAACTTCTCGATCTTGCCGCGCGGCACAACGATCTTGTTCTCGCCGAAGACGGCCACGACGTCATTGCCCTCGCGGCGCAGACGCACGTCGAAGAAGTTCATCTGGGGAGAGCCGATGAAGCCGGCGACGAACTCGTTGGCGGGGAAGTCGTACAGGTTCTGGGGGGTATCCACCTGCTGCACAACGCCGTCCTTCATAACCACGATACGGGAAGCCATGGTCATGGCCTCGGTCTGGTCATGGGTAACGTAGATGAAGGTGGTCTGCAGGCGCTGATGCAGCTTGGTGATCTCGGTACGCATGGCAA
>JAFXDB010000132.1 GCA_017516305.1 Clostridia bacterium
AAGGGGCTCTGCCCCTTGACCCTGCCAGAGGGTCATTCGACCCTCTGGACTCCCTTTCTCGGGTGTTTGTGCAGGGTTCCTTTGTGGGTTGAGCGCCGTGTTTGTGTGGCATGGTTGCGCGTCGCACGATGCACGGAGGGTGCATCGCGCGGGCACGGCTCGCGGAGGGCGAGCCGCGCCGGAGTTGACTTCTGCCTGACGTAGCCCTGACGGCGCTGCGGCGGATCCCCCCTTGGCTTCCCCTTGAGGGGAAGCTGTCGCCCTGGGCGACTGATGAGGTGGAACGTACCGGAACGGACGAGCCGCATATCCCCCTTGAGGGGAAGCTGTCGCTCTTGTGACTGATGAGGCGTCCCCGGCAGGGCCAACCTGGCGGATTTCCCAACAAGCAAAACATTCGCAAAAGTCCACACGCTGGGCTTTTGCGAATTTCTTTTTACAGGTTATTTTCCGACATAAGAAAGGGCTGAAGTGGAAATGATAGCGAAAAACAGCATGGGAGCGAATGGTCGTATGCGTGACGAATGGCTTCTTTCCAATGGCCTGAAGGTGGTCGGCGAGCGGCTGCCCTTCCTGCGCTCGGTTTCCATCGGCGCCTGGATGCATGTCGGCTCCATCATGGAGGAAAAGCAGGAGAACGGCCTGAGCCACTTCCTGGAGCACATGGTCTTCAAGGGAACCGAAAGGCGCACCGCCCGGCAGATCGCCGAGGAGATGGACGCTGTCGGCGGTCAGCTCAACGCCTTCACCGGCCGGGACTGCACCTGCTACTATGCCAAGGTGATCGACGAGGATCTGCCCCTGGCGGTGGATATCCTTTCCGACCTGGTACTCCATGCCACCATGGACGAGACGGAGCTGAACAAGGAGCGCGGCGTCATCCTGGAGGAGATCTCCATGGATGAGGACTCCCCGGAGGATCTGGTGCACGACCTGCTTTCCGCCGCCCAGTTCGGTGATCAGGCGCCCGGGCGGCCCATCCTGGGTACGACGGAGCTGATCTCCGCCTATACCCGGGATGACCTGCTGGCATTCCGCCGCAAGCACTATGGCCCCCGGGAAACCGTCATCTCCATTGCCGGGAACTACGACCCGGAGCGTGTACAGGCGCTGGTGGAGGAATACTTCGGCGCATGGGATAACGCCGTCAGCCCCGTTGTGCTGCCGAAATGGACGCTGCAAAATGGCGTCAGCAGTCTGCGCGACAAGGACACCGAGCAACTGCACATCTGCCTGGGCTATCCCGGCGCGGCCTATGGGAGCGAGGATGTGTACCCGCTGGCGGTGGTCAGCGGCGTCCTGGGCGGGGCTATGAGCAGCCGCCTGTTCCAGCGCATCCGAGAGGATCTGGGCCTGGCGTACTCCGTCTATTCCTATCCCAACACCTACGAGGGCGTGGGCACCTTCGGCATCTATGCCGGTGTGAACCCGAAAAACGCGGAGCTGGTGCTGGAGGAGATCCGCACGGAGCTGAACCGCTTCCTGACCGACGGCATGACCGACAAGGAATTCCGCGACAGTGTGACCCAGCTGCGTGCCGGTTACCTCATGGGCCTGGAGAGCCCCGGCGGCCGCATGCAGGGCATGGGCCGTTCTACGCTCCTGCGCGGACGTCCCACTACCCACGAGGAGACCATTGCCCGCATCGAGGGCCTGACGATGGAGCGGGTCATGGACACCGCCCGCCGCGTGCTGACGCAGCAGCCCTGCATCGCCATGGTCGGCAAGGGCGCGGAACAAGTAAAAATATAATTTGGAATTCGGAATTTGGTTACTGTACCACAGCAAACCGGTATTCAGGAGTTCCATCATCAAAGTACTGACGAGCCGGACACTTTCAATTCCGAATTCCGCATTCCGAATTTGCGAATTCATGATGTCCGGGCAAAGCGAGGATATCATGAACGAACGAATTGTGTGCCTGGACATCGGGGACGCCCGCATCGGCGTGGCGGTCTCGGACGCATCCCGGCTGATCGCAACGCCCATCGACACCATTTACCGCGTGGGCTGGGGCCCGGATGTGAAAAAGATCGTGGCCATCTGCGAGCAGTACGAAACGAATCTGGTGCTCTCGGGCTGGCCGCTGAACATGGATGGCACGTCGGGCTTCCAGTCGGAAAAAGTGAAGAAATTCTGCGAACAGCTTGAAAAAGCCGGCCTGACGGTGTATTATCAGGATGAGCGGCTGACCACCGTGACCGCCACCAATGCGCTGATCGAGGGCAACATGCACCGCGCCGAGCGCAAGCACAACGTGGACAAGGTGGCCGCGGCGGTGATTCTGCAGCAGTGGCTGGATACCCAGCGCAACGCCGCGGAGGAGCAATACGAACAACAGGAGGAAAAAACCATGGAGAACAACGAGAATCTGGAGATCATTGAGCTGATTGACGAAAGCGGCGAGACGGTGCAGTTCCGTCTGCTGGCGGGCATCGAGTACGAGGGCGCCCAGTTCCTGGCCGTCACCGACGACCTGAGCGACGACGAGGACGGAGAGTGCAGCGTTTTCATCATGCTCGTCAGCGGCGAGGGCGAGGACGTCATCTACGAGATGGTAGAGGACGAGGCCGTGCAGCAGGCGGTGTTCACCAAGTTCCTGCAGATCATGGACGAAGAGGACGCCGAGAATGAGTGAGAAGGATATGCTGGACGCCTTTGACGGCATCCCGCTGGTGGAGCTGACGGGCCCGGACGGCACGGTGTTCCGCTTCCGCTACGGCGCGATGATCCCCTATGCAGGGGAGGAGTATGCGGTGCTGATCGAGCTGGAGCCCGACCCTAACGGTGAGGAGCAGATCCTCATCACCCGGGTGGAGAAGGCGGAGGACGGCAACCTGGCCTTCGTTGTCGCCCAGGAGGAAGACGTGATCCAGACGGTGTTCGATAAGTATGTGAAGCTCAGCGTGGAGGCAGGCCTGGAGGACGAGGCCGACGCGGAGTAAGGGGATTGCATGATACAAAGGACGAGGTGAGAATGATGAAGCGGTTGCTTGCGGGACTCCTGTGCCTGGCGCTGCTGACTGTCACGGCCATGGCTGCGGGGGAAGAAAATGCATTCAGAATGCAGGATTGCCACCGCCAGACCCTCACAGAGACGCATACGAACATGCGCAACGGCGCGCGGGTGTACCTGTGGCAGATCAGAACCGTCCAGGAGGGCGTGGACGCGGAGCTCAATGCCATCACGAAGGCATGGGCGGACGAGATCGGCCCCACGCTGCCTGCGCCCGGAGGCGGCACCAGCCGCGTCAACTGCATCATCAAGCCCAGCCGTACGGGCCTGACGTGGATGAGCTTCATGCTGCAGGCCCGCACCATCGTCAGGGAAACGAATCGCGACCTGCGCTTCACCACCCGCACCTATGACATGGTGACGGGCGAGCGTGTGCTGCTGACGGACATTTTCCCCGCCGACAGTCAGGCATGGGAGATCCTTGCCGACGCCGTTGGGGACACGGTGAGGGCTTACTGGCCGGATCTGGAGCCGGACACGGCCGCCCTGGCTGCCGCCACGACCCGCCAGGCCATCGAAATGGCGGACTTCACCCTGCACGGTATGTCTCTGGTCATCCACCTGCATGCGGGGGACTTCTATCCTGGCGAGCATCAGCTGATCGAGGTGACGCTGTATTATCCTGACATCCGCCCCTACATGACCGAAAAGGCGCAGGCAGAGACGGACAATACGGCCTACTACCATTTCGTTGCCCTGACCTTTGATGACGGCCCCAACGGCTTGGTCAGCGATCAGATCATGCAGGAGCTGATGATGGCCGGTGAGCGCGCGACCTTCTTCCTGGTGGGCGAGCGCATTGCGCAGCAGCGCTTCATTGTCCAGCGCGAGCATGACGAGGGTCACCGCGTTGCCAGCCATAACTGGCAGCATGTCTTTGCCTATCAGACGCCCATCAGCACCCTTCAGACCATGCCTGCCAAGGCAGATGCGGCCCATATCGCCGCCATTGGCCTGCCGGTTCCCTTCGCCCGCGCACCCGGCGGACACTGGGAGGGCATGGCCGAGGCGCAGATGGGCTGGCCGCTGATCCAGTGGAGTGTGGAGGCGGCAGACTGGCAGGGGGAGATGGGCCCGGAGCCCAGGAGGACCGCCGGCAATATCGTCAGCGGAACCCAGGACGGCGGCATCATCCTCATGCATGACATGAAGGTCAATTCCGTCAAAGCGACGGAATTGATCCTGGCCGAGCTCCAGGAGCGGGGCTACATGTTCCTGACTGTGGATGAGCTCTTTGCGGCTTACGACGTCCCGTTGGAGCCGGATATGCCCTACTGGCGCTGTACGGGCGGCTACACGCAGAAGGAACTGCCGGAAGGGCAGTAAAACAGCGAATACACTCCTCTGTCTGGTGGTTCTGCCGGACAGGGGAGTTTTCTGCATCTCCGGCGAAGCGCGTCAGCGGGTGGGGAGGGGATGCAACTGCTTCGTCAGGTTGACATGGGCATCGCCGCTGGAGTATAATAAATAAGTTAGCAAGCAATGCTGCGGAGGAATGGATATGAGAAGAATTCTGTCGCTGCTGACGGCCTGCCTGCTGTGTGTGTGCTTCATGACCGGTGCATCCGCACGGGGAAAGGAGCCTGGGCTGCCGCTGCAGGAATGCCATAAGGTGACGGCCACCAAAAAGGATACGAAGCAGAAGAACGGCAGCGTCATCCGCCTGTGGACGCTGGACACCTGCTGCGATGCGGTGGATGCGGAGCTGGCAGCCATCACCGCCGGATATGTGGAGCGTCTGGGCCCCACGCTGCAGAAGGCGGGCAACAACACCAGCAAGAACAGCCGTCTGGATGTGGAGGTGCGCTACTCCCGCACGGGCCTGACCTGGATGAGCTTCCTCTGCCAGGCCCGCATGACCTATCACCGTGACCTGATCGGTCAGGAGATCACCAGCCGCACCTATGACATGACCACCGGTGAGCGCGTCCTCCTGGTGGACATCATTGCCGACGAGGCGGGCTGGGAGATGCTGCGTACGGCGGTGGATGAGACGGTTCGCTTCTATTTCCCGGACGCTGAGCCGGATGAGGAAGCCCTGGCCGCGCTCCTGACGGACGAAGGCCTGCGCGGGCTGGACTTCACCCTGCACGGGCTGAGCATGGTCATCCATATCCCGACCAGCAGCATGTATCCGCAGCTGGGCATGCACACGCTGATCGAGGTGCCGCTGTATTACCCTGACCTGCGCCCCCACATGACGGAGAAGGCGCAGATCGAAACGGATAATCTGACCTACTACCGCACGGTGGCTCTCACCTTTGATGACGGCCCCGAGCGCACCAACACCACAGTGCTGCTCAATAACCTCCTGGAGGTGGGCGAGCGTGCGACCTTCTTTGTCCTGGGCAACCGCATCGGGAGCTATGCCGACCTTGTTCAGCGCGAGCATGACGAGGGACACGCTGTGGCCAGCCATAATTACACCCACGGCGATGTGTCGAAGATGTCCGGTTCGGCCATCCGCTCCCAGAGAACCCGTTTCGATGCAGCCTGCATCCCGGTCATTGGCATCACGGCCCGCTACGCCCGCGTGCCCTATGGCCTGTACAACCAGATGATCGACAACAATGCCGGCGTGGCCCTGATCCAGTGGTCGGTCGATACCTATGACTGGAAGGATCGCAGCACCAATACCATCATGAACAATGTGCGCAAGCAGTTTACCGATGGCGACATTGTGCTGATGCACGACATCAAGGACAAAACGCCGACCACAGCAAAGACGATGATCCGCTGGCTGCAGGAGAACGGCTATATGATCCTGACCATTGACGAACTGTTCCGCAAGGATGGCGTGGTGCTGCGGGAGAACGTGGTCTACTTCCGCTGTGATGATGGCGAAACCAGCATCAAGCCGAGATAAACCTTAGCATTCAGGAGGCATACCATGCGCAAGCTGATGGCTGCTGTACTAATTATTCTGCTACTGGCGACCTCTGCCGGGGCGGAAACGGTGATCGACCCGAAGGCCGAGCGCGGCATCCTTTTGCAGGAGGTTGGCCTGAATGAGGCGCCGGAGGGCGTCAGCCCCACCACCGGGCGGACGTTGGCCTATCTGCCGAAGTTCGAGGGCTTCGCAGGGCTGGCCATCACCGGGCGCTACATGCCCATGCTGGTGCAGATCGGCAATGATTCCGGCGGCGTGGGGGATCGTGCGCCCTGGGGCGTTACCTATGGCGACATCTTTTACGAGACGCCCCTGACCCGCAACGAATCCACCCGCATGACCGTTGTGTTTTCCGACCTGATCCCGGATTCCGTGGGCTACGTCCGCTCTGCCCGTGTGGGCCATGTGTGGCTCCGCGAGGAATGGGACGGCGGCTTCCTCTACTACGGCCAGCAGGAGGTGGAGGGGAGCGACGTGAAGGCGGAGTTCCGCAAGTACGGCGCGACGGGGAAGGGCGTGCTCTTTTCCGGTACTTCCGGCGGCACGGCCTGGAAGCACCTCTACACTGCCCGCAAGCGCCTCAAGTCCCCCTATAACATGGACGCAAATGTCGCCGCCATGAGCGAAATGATCCCCGAGACGCATGTTGCGCCCAATCACACCTTCCTCTTCACGGACGAGGTCCCCGAGGGCGACAAGGCGGGGTATGTTTACGTCAACTGGGGCAGCGGGGCGCGGAATTACAACAGCCGCCTGGTGTACCGCGAGGACTGGGACGGCTACATCCGCAATGTCGGAACGGACAAGTCGGCCTGGTATGCCGACCGGGACGCGGCCGAGGGCGCCATTGCCTTTGCCAATGTCATTGTGCAGTTCACCCGCGTGGAGTACAACCACAACAACAAGCTGGAGCCGGTGGCCTACGTTGTCGGCAAGGACGGAACCCCGGCGGAGGGCAACGCGGACTTCTTCATGGGCGGCGTGCATGTCAGCGGCTACTGGCGGCGTGACGCGATGAACAGCCGCACGGTGTTTTACGGCCCGGACGGCAGCGAAATGGAGCTGCAGCGCGGGCGGACGCTCATCATCATCTTCCCCGATGACGGCGAGGACGGCAAGAGCATATCCTACAAATGATGCAAAATGATGCAAAATGATGAAACAAAAAGGGCGGGACAGCATATGAAAATCCGTATTTTCGGCACGGCGATGGATTCCATTGTGGACGGGCCGGGCATCCGCTTTGCGGTGTTCACCCAGGGCTGCCCGCACCATTGCGAGGGCTGCCACAACCCGGAAAGCCATGATTTTTCCGGCGGACGTGAGGAGACCACCGATGCGCTGATTGCGCAGATGCTGGAGAATCCGCTGCTGGACGGTCTGACGCTGTCCGGCGGCGACCCGCTGTGCCAGCCGGATGCCTGCGCGGAGCTGGCCCGGGCGGCCCATGCGGCGCACATGAATGTATGGTGCTACACCGGCTGGACGTGGGAGGCGTTGATGCAGCAGGCCGACCCGGCGGTGCTGGCGCTGCTGCAGGAGGTGGATGTGCTGGTGGACGGCCCCTTTGTGCTGGCACAGCGCTCGCTGGAGCTGACCTTCTGCGGCAGCCGGAACCAACGGCTCATTGATGTGCCGAAGTCCCTGGCGGCAGGGGAGATCGTCCGCTGGCAGCCGAAAAAGTGGTGAGCCTGGAAGAAAAATTTCAAAAAGGTGTTGACAAACAGGGGTGATTCTGATATACTTTATTAAGTCAGCACAACGCAGGCTCCTGCCCGCGAGTGCTGCGCGCCACTGCCTTTCGGGGTTTCAGCCTGGCAAACCGGCTTGCGCCTGTAGCTCAGTCGGATAGAGCAACGGCCTTCTAAGCCGTGGGTCGGGGGTTCGAGCCCCTCCAGGCGCGCGATTGTGGAGGATATAGTTCAGTGGTAGAGCGCCAGATTGTGGCTCTGGATGTCGTGGGTTCGAGCCCCACTATTCTCCCTCTTTTTTCCCTTCTGGTCTGCTGCATTTGTGGCAGTTCCAACCTGCGATGGGGTGTCGCCAAGTGGTAAGGCA
>JAFXDB010000133.1 GCA_017516305.1 Clostridia bacterium
TCTACGACAACGGCGGCTACGGCATGGGGGAGGATTTCTCCGGCATGCTGTATCTGATCGACCTGAACAACCGTGTCCAGTACATTTCCACCGGCGGCGTGATGATCGACTACATCAGCGATTACCGCGAGGAGCTGATCTTTGACGCGGCGGAGCCGTACCTGATGCGCAGCGACTGGGGCGGCGCGGCGATGGCCGCGATGCGCCGCACATCCGTCTTCATGGACGAGGGACGGGAGCGCGGCATGTTCCGCTACGACCGGGATACCGGACGGCGCCTCTCCGGCTATTACAACCCGCTGGAGATGCACGAGGTGCTCATCGCCCTGGGCGGCGGCTTGCTGGCGGCAGCCATCATGGTGGGCACGGTCTCCGCAGCTTACGGCCTCAAGGGCGGCACCTACAAGTACGATGTGACCGCCAACGCGGCCTACACCCTGACGAAGGATGACGAGCAGTACCTGCGCGAAACCGTGACCCGCACGGCCCGCCCGACCTCTACGGGCTCCGGCGGCGGCAGCGGCGGACGTTCCGGCGGCAGCGGCGTGCACCGCTCCTCTGCCGGACGCAGCCACGGCGGCGGGGGCAGGCGCTTCTGATGCGCCGCGCTGACCGCCGGGCCTGCAGGGAAGCGCTGCAGCGTGTCTTTGGCGTACCGGATTATCGTCCCGGCCAGAAGGCGGCAGCTTCCTGCCTCCTGCAGGGCCGGGACCTTCTTTGCATTCTGCCCACCGGCGCGGGAAAAAGCCTGTGCTGGCAGCTGCCCGCCGTGGTAAGAACGGGGCTGACGGTGGTGGTGTCCCCGCTGATCGCTCTCATGCACGATCAGGTCGCCTCCCTGCGGCGCAGGGGCATCGCGGCGGAGACCCTGGACAGCCTGATGACGCCCCGGGAGCGCCGGGAAGCAGAATACAGGCTGCGTACAGGGGCAAGCCGCATCGTCCTGGTGTCCCCGGAACGGCTGGAGACGCTGTCCTTCTGCCGCCTGTGCGCTGATGTGCCGCCGTGGCTCCTGGTGGTGGACGAGGCCCACTGCGTCGTGCAGTGGGGGCAGGATTTCCGCCCGGCCTATGCCCGTATCGGGGCGTTTGTCAGCAGCCTTGCCCGGCGGCCGGTGCTCTGCGCCATGACGGCCACGGCGGATGCGCGCATGCAGAAGCAGATCTGCGAGAGCCTGGGCATGCAGTTCCGGCGCTGCGTGAGGCTGCCCGTGGTGCGTCCCAACCTGATATTCAGCGCCGTGACCGCTGCGGACAGCACCCGCGCCATCCTGCGCATGATGCAGGAGAAGCCCTGCAAAACGGTGGTGTTCTGCCGCAGCCGCGCGCGGACGGAGTGGCTGTCGGCGGCGCTGTGCAGGGCGGGCTTTGCAGCGGACTTCTATCATGCCGGACTGGACAGGGAGGAACGCGGCGCTTCGATGGCCCGGTTCGTGGGCGGAGAAACGCAGCTCCTTGCCGCCACCACCGCCTTCGGCATGGGTGTGGACATCCCCGATATCCGCCGGGTCATCTTTGATGAGCTGCCTGCCGGGGTCATCGAGCTGGCCCAGCAGGCGGGACGTGCCGGGCGCGACGGCGGGGAGGCCGAATGCGTGGTGCTGGTCACCCCGGGACATCTGGTGCGCCAGAATGAGTCCATGGGCGGCATGTACCGGGCGACAACCTGGTTTTCTGCTGACCGGTGGCGGATGCTGCGCAGCTGGTGGCGTCCGACGAAGGCGCTGTTGCGTCTGCTGCTGTGCAGCGGGTGCATTCCGGCGGGGATCTCCGCGGCCCTGGGGCAGCGGGCAAAGCCCTGCGGACGCTGCTCGGCCTGCCTGCAGGGGCCGCTGGCGAAGGGGATCCCGGACATCCTGCGCTGGGAGGCGTCGGAGGTCACCGCGTGGCTCCTGGCCTGGCAGCGGGACGCCCTGGCAGCCCGGCGCGGCGTCAGCCCGCAGGAAATCCTGAGTGACCGGGCCATTGCCGGGATGGCGCGCGGCTGGCCCATGCCGCCGGTGGAGGATGAACAGGTCGCGCAGGCCATGGCGCGCCTGCTGACGGCATGCAGGCAGACCGGTGCGGCGCAGTCCCGCATGGATGAAACTGACAGTGAAAACAACGAAAATTCCGCTTGACAGCGCTGCCGGTCGTGGATATAATACAGTCAAGGGATGCTCCTGGGGTGAGCGACAGCGCTCTGGTTTTCCCCACATTTCAAAAAATGGGGCCCGGGTCTACAGTTCGGCTATGCCATGCCCCCATGCTGCGAAGCATGCCAGGGGACGGCAAATGCAGGCGGCAGGGCTCCTCCCTGCTTTAACAGCGGGTGAAAAAACAGCGTGCATCGGCACTCTGGGGCATCTTCGGTTTCCGTTCATCGGCCTGTCCTTCGGGACGGGCTTTTTCTGTTTCTTCACGTTTACTTAGGGAAAAGCTGTGTCATGCAAGTTGGAGGCCGCTTTCGCCCGCCGAAAGCGGCGCAAAGGCGCCGGGAGAAAAGCAAAGAGTGCTTTTCCCCCGGCCCCCCTCCCGTACCCGAGATGTCGGAAAGGCGGCTGCATAGTTTGGCGGCTCGGGTTGCGGAGGGTTGCTTGAATTCAGAATCAAAGGGACGCAACCCTCCGCAAATTCGCCGCATCGTCCCCTTTGAGGCTCCGGTGCAGCCGCAATGGCAGGGAACAGAATACCGCCCAGCACTCATTCATATCATCTAACTTACCTTGAAGAGCCTTTATTTCTTGCTTTCTCTTACTTTCTTTGACGCGGAAGCCGGATATGAAACGGGGCGCTGCTGTGTCTGTGCAGGCGACTTGCCTGATGCTGGGGAGCTGTGCTATAATCAATGGAAAAAGGGGGAGGGAGAGCCTGTGGAGAATGTGTTTGACCAGGTGCAGCGCAACATCGACCGCCTGGTGGAGGAAAATGTGAACTGGTCTGCCTGCGCCACGGCGGAACAGCTTCAAAACGCCCGTGAGGGACGGCTGGTAATGACCTTCGGCGAAGACGGCGTTATCCCGGCGGAGTGGCTGGGGGATGTGAAGGGGTGGAAGGTGCTTTGCCTTGCCGGTGCGGGAGGTCTGCAGGCGCCGCTCCTGGCATGCGCGGGGGCGGAAGTGACGGTGATCGACCTTTCGCAGCGCATGTTGGACAAGGATCGCGCCCTTGCCGCCCGGGAGAGCCTTGAAATCCGCATCGAGCACGGCAACATGTGCGACCTCAGCCGCTTTGAGGACGCATCCTTCGATCTGGTGTTCAACCCGCCATCCCTGTGCTATGTGCCGGACGTCGGGCCGGTTTTCCGCGAGGTTTACCGGGTGCTGAAGCCCGGCGGCACGTTCATCATGGTTTCCTCCAACCCCATTGCTTATGTCTGCGACTGGGACGAAGACCTGGGCTGCTACAAGGCCGTCAACCGCATGCCGTATCGCTCGGCGGATCACGAAGGTCAGGGCGACTGGGTCGAATTCGGGCACACGATGGAGAGCTACCTGGGCGGGCAGCTCGCCGCCGGGTTCGTCATCACCGGCTATCTGGAAAACCAGACGGAGGACATCACCGAGCTGTACTTTGCCACAAGGAGCGAAAAGCGATGAGCATCACCCACCGCCAGTACCGCCTGCTGTCCGACCACATGGCGGTCTATCGGTTCATGACGGAGATTTACGAGCGCGACTGGTCCGGCGGCGTCCCCGCGCCCTTCCTGGAATACGCCCTCTCCTCCGACTGGATGGACAAGTCCCTCGTCCACCGCAACCGCCTCTGGTTCGACGGCGAAAGCATTGTCGCCTTTGTATTCTACGAGAACCCGGTGACGGACGTGTACTTCTCCCTCCGCCCCGGCTATGAATTCCTGGCGGACGAGCTGGTTCAATACGCCCTGACCGGCATGCCCCAAAAGGATGGCCGCAATAAGCTGATCATCTTCGGCGGGCAAAAAGCCCTGATGGCCGCCGCCGAACGCGCAGGCCTGCGCCGCACCTGGTCGGCCTGGGACATGGTGTACGATTTTGCCAGGCCCCTGGACTATCCGCTGCCGGAGGGCTTTTGCTTTGCCGATGCCCCGCTTGACATCGCCAGATGCAGCGAGTGCTGCTGGAAGGGCTTCGGCCACGAGGCGGAGGAGGGCCCCTGGGACGGCGATATCGAATACACCGGCGCGCTGCTGACCGCGCCCCATGCCACGCAGCACCTGGACGTGGCCATCGAGAACGAAAAAGGGGAGTACGTCTGCTACGCGGGCATGTGGTGGACGCCGGAGAACAGGCTCGCCTATATGGAGCCCCTGTGCACCGTGCCCGCTTATCAGAAAAAGGGCCTTGCCGCCGCCGCGCTGTCCGAAATGTACCGTCGGACAAAGGCCCTGGGCGCTACCCACATGACCGGCGGGATGAACCCGTTCTATGCCAGAATCGGGTATGAACCGGCGGTGGAGTGGGTGCACTGGGAACGGTGAAGTATACGAACAAAGCACTTGACAACCCCGCCCGTCCGGTGCTATAATCCCCCCATGCAATGAAGGAAAGAGTACCCTTCCAGGCACACGCGTCAGAGAGCTGCGGCAGGTGAAAAGCAGCCGGTGCGGGCGGGGGAACATGGCTCCGGAGCATCAGGCCTGAACACGGCGGGGTGATAGCCCTGCTCAGTAGGGCTTGACGGGTCGCGCCGTTATCCGTATGCGAAGCGATAAATCAGGGTGGCAACGCGGAAAGTGTAATCACACTCCGCCCCTCGAACGACAGAGGGGTGGATTTTTTCTGTTCCCCCCGAATTTGAAGGAGGTTTTCCCCATGTGCGAGTGCAAGAAGCCTTACTACATCACCACGCCCATCTACTACCCCAGCGGCAACATGCACATCGGCCACACCTACACTACGGTGGCGGCCGATACCATGACCCGCTTCAAGCGCATGACCGGCTATGACGCTTACTTCCTGACCGGCACCGATGAGCATGGCCAGAAGATCGAACTGAAGGCTGCCGAGGCCGGCGTGTCCCCCAAGGAGTACGTGGACAAGATCGTGGCCAACACCAAGGAGCTGTGGAAGCTGATGAACATCGAGTACGATGACTTCATCCGCACCACCGATGAGCGCCATGAGAAAATCGTGCAGAAGATCTTCCGCCAGTTCTACGAGCAGGGCGATATCTACAAGGCCTCCTACGAGGGACAGTACTGCACGCCCTGCGAGTCCTTCTGGACGGCCAGCCAGCTGGCTGAGAAGGATGGCGTGAAGGTCTGCCCCGACTGCGGCCGTCCCACGGAGCTGGTGACGGAGGAAAGCTACTTCTTCCGCATGAGCAAGTATCAGGACTGGCTGATTGACTACATTGAGACCCATCCCGACTTCATTCAGCCCGCCAGCCGCGCCAATGAGATGATCAACAACTTCCTCAAGCCCGGCCTGCAGGATCTGTGCGTCAGCCGCACCAGCTTCAAGTGGGGCGTGCCTGTGGATTTTGATCCCAAGCATGTGGTGTATGTGTGGATCGACGCGCTGTCCAACTATATCACCGCGATGGGCTTTGGCACGGAGAATGATCAGCTGATGCAGAAGTTCTGGCCTGCAAATGTCCATCTGGTGGGCAAGGAGATTGTCCGCTTCCATACCATCTACTGGCCCATCATGCTGCATGCCCTGGGGCTGGAGCTGCCCAGGCAGGTGTTTGCCCACGGCTGGCTGCTCTTTGGCAACGACAAGATGAGCAAGTCCAAGGGCAATGTGCAGTATGCCCAGCCCATCGTGGCCCGCTATGGCTGCGATGCCCTGCGCTATTACCTCATGCGCGAGATGCCCTTCGGCTCCGACGGCAACTACACCAACGAGGCCTTCCTGACCCGCATGAACGCCGACCTGGCCAACGATCTGGGCAACCTGGTGAGCCGCACCGTGGCGATGCTGGAAAAGTACTTCGGCGGTGTGCTGCCCGCCTGGAAGCAGGAGGCCTTTGACGAGACCTTCGACAAGCCCCTGCACGAGCATTGTGCTGCGCTGCCCTCTCTGGTGGAGGCGCAGATGGACAAGCTCCAGTTTAGCCAGGCCCTGGCGGAAATCTGGAAGGTCATCGGCGAATGCAACAAGTACATCGATCTGACCCAGCCCTGGATTCTGGGCAAGGATCCTGAAAAGAAGGATCGCCTGGGCAACGTCCTGCTGACCCTGGCGGAGTGCGTCCGCTTTGTGGCGGTGCTGATCTATCCCTTCATGCCCACCACCCCGGAGCGCATCTTCCAGCAGCTGGGCGTGACCGACGAGGCGCTCAAGACCTGGGATTCCCTCAAGTCCTACGGCGCTCTGCCCGAGGGGATCAAGGTTTGCAAGGGCGAGGCCCTCTTCCCCCGCATTGATATCAAGAAGGAGCTGGAGGTCCTCAGCCCTGCCGACGACAAGGCCGACAAGAAGGCCGAAAAGCAGGAGAAGAAGGACGAAAAGAAGGACGACAAGGCTGAGAAGAAGGCCGAGAAGGCTGACAAAAAACACGAGGAGCCGACCTACCCCGAGGTGATCGACATCGACACCTTCTTCCAGTCCAAGATTCAGGTGGGCCGCGTGCTGGAGTGCACGAACGTGCCCAAGTCCAAGAAGCTGCTGCAGTTCCGCCTTTCCTTCGGCAAGGACGGCGAGCGCACCATCCTCTCCGGCATCGCTGCATATTATCCCAATCCCGAGCAGCTGGTGGGCAAGCAGATCGTCGCCATCACCAACCTGGCGCCCCGCAAGATGATGGGCATCGAGTCCCACGGCATGATCCTCTCCGCCGTGGATGACGAGGGCAACCTGCGCCTGGCTTCCGTGGGCGAGGGCGTGGCGGACGGCGCGCTGATCGGCTAAGGGAAAAGCATGAGCTACGAACTGTTTGACAGCCATTGTCACGTCGATGACCGCCGCTTTGACGGCGACCTTGACGAAGTCCTGGCCCGGATGGCGGAACATGGCGTAACCCGCTATGCCGTCGTCGGGTCGGACATGGCCTCCTCGAAGCATGCTATCGACTTCGCCCAGGCTCATGAGGGCGCGTATGCCGTGGTGGGCATCCATCCCCATGAGGCGAAGACGTATCAGGAGGGAAACCTTGATACCCTGACGGAGTGGCTGAAGCTCCCGAAGGTACAGGCCATCGGCGAGATCGGCCTGGACTACTACTATGACCTGTCTCCCCGCGATGTGCAGCTGGACGTGTGCGAAAAGCAGATGCAGCTGGCGTACCGGCTGGACGTCCCCGTGGCGTACCATGTCCGCGACGCCCATCAGGACATGATCGACCTGATGAAGAAGCAGAAGGGCAAGCTCTCCGGCGGCATCATCCACTGCTTCTCCGGCTCCTGGGAGATTGCCAGGGAGTACCTGAAAATGGGGTATTACATCAGCTTCGCCGGGCCGGTGACCTTCAAGAAGGCGCCCAAGCTCCAGGAGGCGGCGATGAATGTCCCCCTTGATCGCCTGCTGATCGAAACCGACAGCCCCTACCTGTCCCCGGAGCCCATGCGGGGCCGACGCAACGAACCGACCCATGTGCGCTTCGTGTGCGAGAAGATCGCCGCCCTGCGCGGCATGCCGGTGGAGGAGCTGGCTGCCGTCACCACGCGGAACGCGCTGGATGTGTACCGGATCAGATGAATACACGGACGCTCTCCTGCCCAAAAGGCGGGGGAGCGTCCTTTTGGTTCTTCACGGTTTCTTAGGGACTGCACATTTGTGTATGTTATCGCGTTTTCTCACAACTGACCGAACAGCATAAGTGGGAAGCCGCTTTCGCCCGCCGAAAGCGGCGCAAAGGCGCTTTTTCCTATTCGGGAAGCAACCGGTGCTTCCCCCCGATCCCCCCGTGCTCCTAACACGTCGGAAAGGCGGCTGCATATCGGGGCGGCGACGTTGCGGAGGGTTGCTTGAATGAATAAGAACGAGGGCGCAACCCTCCGCAAAGACGCCGCATCTTCCCCTTCATGGCTTCGATGCAGCCGCACTGGCGATGAAGGTGTCTGCGCCATGTCATACAAACCATTCCCTAACTTTCCGTGAAGAGTCGGAAAATGGCATACAAAAAGGGCTGTCGCTGTGGGAAGCGGCAGCCCTGATTTGTTTGGTTGCGGGGGATGGGATACTTTTTGCCGAAGAGGCGGGAAAGGAAGGAGGGCTTCTGCACGGGCTACGGTGCGGGCGCAATCAGCTCGAAGCGGAGGTTGTTCTGCTGCGCATAGGTGTGAGCGGGGGTGTTCGGGTGGACGCGGAGGGTGAGGTTGCTGCAGTACTTGAACGCACTATCCCCGATGCTCGTCACGCTGTCCGGGATGCTCACGCTCGTCAGGCTGCTGCAGTCCCAGAACGTACCCTCCCCGATGCTCGTCACGCTTTCCGGGATGCTCACGCTCGTCAGGCCGCTACAGTCCACGAACGCCCAATCCCCGATGCTCGTCACGCTTTCCGGGATGCTCACGCTCGTCAGGCTGCTGCAGTCTGAGAACGCACTCTCCCCGATACTCGTCACGCTCTCCGGGATGCTCACGCTTGTCAGGCTGCTGCAGTCTGAGAACGCACTCTCCCCGATGCTCGTCACGCCCTGCGGGATGCTCACGCTCGTCAGGCTGCAACAGTCCCTGAACGCCCAATCCCCGATGCTCGTCACGCTTTCCGGGATGCTCACGCTCGTCAGGCTACTGCAGCCATCGAACGCCCA
>JAFXDB010000017.1 GCA_017516305.1 Clostridia bacterium
GCTGGGCATCACCATCGGCGGCACCATGATCGCCGAGAACTTCCTGCGCCTGGAGACCATCCTGATTCTGCTGCTGGGCCTGTTCGCTTTCGTGTTTGACACCGCAGGCGGCGTGCTGTTTGCCAAGTTCCTCAACCTCTTCCGCAAGAAGAAGATCAACCCCATGGTGGGCGCGGCGGGCATTTCTGCCTTCCCCATGTCCTCTCGCGTCATCGCCAAGATGGCCCTGAAGGAGGATCCCTCCAACTTCATCCTCATGCAGTCCACCTCCGCCAACGTATCCGGCCAGCTGGGCTCCATCGTGGCGGGCGGCATGGTGATCACCCTGGTGTCCATGCTGCTGGGCGCGTAATGTCAGAAAGGAGCATGAAGAAAATGAAGAAGCTGACTTCCCTTCTGATGGCCCTGCTGCTGGTGCTGACCGGCGTCACCGCCCTGGCGGAGACCGAGGGCGAGGCAGTCATTGGCGGCGCCGACGCCGCCACCTCCATCGTCGTGACCGAAACGGTGAAGAATTCCCTCCTCATGGATGGCCTGCTGGTGACCATCATCGGCCTGGCCGGTGTCTTCCTGGTGCTGATCCTCTTCTTCCTGATGATCAAGCTCATGGGCAAGATGCTCAAGTAATCCCGGCATTTCCGAAAAGGAAAGAAGCAAAAGATGCGTCTGCTGCAGCGGTAGGCGCATTTTTTCGCTTTTTTTCAATATCCAGGGAACAAATCCCCCGCTCCGTGCGTTGTAGTTGATGGAAATCCCCTGCCAACCCACGACACGGAGGTACCCCATGAGAAAACTGCTCTGCATCATCTGTGCCATCATGCTGGCGCTGCCGCTTTCCCTCCTTCTGCGCCCGCAGGACGAGCCTGCCCATGCCGAGACTCCTGCCTACGCCATCATCACCCTGACCAGCAACTACGGCGAGCACCCCACCCTGACCGTGGAGGACGCAGCCTTCCTGCGCTGGCTCCGCGCCCTGCTGACGGTGGACGCCCCCTGCGAACCCCTGGAATACCGTCCGGCCAACAAGGTCTACGAGGTCACCTTCTACGGCGCTGAAGCGCAGGCGTACGTCATCACCCACAATGACCTGTACGACCTCGCCTGCGTCCGCCTCCCCGATGGCACCGTACACGCCATCTCCGTTGACGTGCCCATGATGCTCTCCCGCAGCCTGCTGGAGCCCGTCACCTTCGGCATTCCTGAGACCCACGACGCCCTGCTGCAGAAATACGGCTGGACAGCCGCCTTCCGGCACCCCCACATGCCCGTGCAGCTGCCACAGACCCTCTCCGCCTCCCGCACGGACGCCGCCGCCCTCTATTTCACCTGGACCGACATCTTCCTGCGGGACGCCGGATACGACATCACCCCGTACCTGGGGCAGGCCGTTATCCCCTATGTTTACACGGTATACGAATCCATGCCCCGCGCCCTCTTCTACGACAACGACGCCAGCGACGTCCGCTGCTCCATGTTCGCCGTGGTGCTGGAATGCGACGGTCAGGTGATCGGCGCATACCTCTTCGCCCACTCCTGGGACGGCAGCTGCCTCATGTCCCTGAAGGGCAACGCCGCCCCTGCGCTGCTGAGTGACGACGCCCTCGACGGTTACCTGCTGTCCCGCCTGCCCATGACCGCATCGGAGGCCGAGCTGGCCGCCCTCACCCCCGAGGAGGTCATCATCCACTACGGCGCCGTCAACGATCCGTCGCTGATGGCCATCGGGGAATTGCTTCGCCGCCTTGGCACCGCCAGCAGCACGCTGTACGATCCCCTGGCCCTCACCGCCATCCCCACCGGCGATGCGGTGACCGTCCTGCGCTGTCTCGACCTGCCCAACGAGCACATGTACGAGGTGCAAACGACCCACGGCCTGCGCTTCCCCGAACTTGTCTACGAATCCGACGCCACCGGCTGGAAGATCGTGAATTTCTACAACACCGGCTTCTGAAGCACGAATTTCATGGAAATCACCCCCTGCTCTTCACAAGCGGGGGTTTTTCGTGTATAATAAGGGGAGCAAGCCTGTCCAATCTCACTTTGGAGGAGAATTTCATGACGAATGTCATCCGCAAAACGAAAATCATCTGCACCATGGGCCCCAATCTGTTTGAAAAAGGCCTGATCCCCGACCTGATGAAGGCCGGTATGAACGTGGCGCGCTTCAATTTCTCCCACGGCACCCATGAGAGCCACAAGGAATACCACGATACGGTCATGCGCATCGCCAGCGAGCTGAACCTGCCCGTGGCGACCCTGCTGGACACCAAGGGCCCGGAGGTGCGCGTCAAGTCCTTCCGCGACAGCCGCGTGACCCTCACCCCCGGCCAGCTTTTCACCCTCACCGCGGAGGATGTGGAGGGCGACGAAACCCGCGTCTCCATCACCTACAAGAACCTGCCCCAGGATGTGAAGGTCGGCGGCCCCATCCTGATCGACGACGGCCTCATCGGCATGACGGTGGAAAAGATCGACGGCGCGGACATCATCTGCCGCGTCAACAACGGCGGCGTCGTTTCCAACAACAAGGGCGTCAACATCCCCGGCGTCCACCTGACCATGCCCTTCATTTCCGAGAAGGACCGCGGCGACATCCTTTTCGCCATTCAGGAGAACTTCGACTTCATCGCCGCCTCCTTCACCCGCTCGGCGGATGACATCCTGCAGATCCGCCACATCCTGCAGGAGAACGGCGGCAACGGCATCAGCATCATCGCCAAGATCGAGAACATGGAGGGCGTGGAGAACATCGACGAGATCCTCCGCGTGGCCGATGGCGTGATGGTCGCCCGCGGCGACCTGGGTGTCGAAGTGCCCCTGGAGGACGTGCCCGCCCTGCAGAAGGAGCTGATCCAGCGCTCCCTGGCCCTGGGCAAGCCTGTCATCACCGCCACGCAGATGCTGGACTCCATGATCAAGAACCCCCGCCCCACCCGCGCCGAGGCCACCGACGTGGCCAACGCCATCTACGACGGTACCAGCGCCATCATGCTTTCCGGCGAGACCGCCGTGGGCGCCTACCCCGTGCAGGCGGTGGAAACGATGGTCAAAATTGCCCTGGCTGCCGAGGCAGACCTGAAGAACATCCGCGGCTTCTCCCGCGCCGGAGCCACCGCCACGGACGTGACCAACGCCATCTCCCACGCCACCGTCACCTCCGCCCAGGACCTGAACGCCAGCGCCATCATCACCGTTTCCATGTCCGGCTCCACACCGCGCACCATCAGCCGCTACCGCCCGGCCAGCGTCATCGTCGGCTGCACCTCCAACCCCCGCGTCTGGCGGCAGATGGGCCTGTACTGGGGCACCGTGCCGCTGATGATCGGTACGGAAACCAACACCGACGAGCTCTTTGAGCACGCAGTGGACGCTGCCGTCGCTGCCTGTATCGTCAAGGACGGCGAGCTGGTGGTGCTCACCGCCGGCGTCCCCCTGGGCATTTCCGGCACCACGAACCTGATGAAGGTGCACGTCGTGGGCCACATGCTGCTCAGCGGCACCGGCCTACACGGCGGACGCAAAACCGCGCCCCTGTGCGTCATCCGCGATATGGGAACCGACGCCCACACCTTCGACGACGGCGACGTCATCGTCTGCAAGCAGACCAGCGGCGCCATGTATCCCCTGCTGCGCAAGGCCAGCGGCCTGGTGCTGGAGGACGCGAACCCCGAGGGCCACGGCGCCATCGTCGGCCAGACCCTGGACATTCCCGTCATCATCGGCGCGAAGCACGCGACCGAGATCCTCAAATCCGGCGCCGTCGTCACCATCGACGGCCAGAAAGGCACGGTGAGCGCCAATGACAAGCCTGACGATCTTCGTTGACGGCCGCCAGTACGTCTCCGCCAAGGAGCTGCACCTGGCGCTGAAAATGCTGCTGAACCTCCCGGAGCACTACGGCTGCAACGCCGATGCGCTCTATGACTGCCTGAGCGAGCGGAAGCACCCCGTGAACCTCGTCGTGCTGAACGACGGCGAGGGCGAGGTGGCCGTGGCGCTTGCCAAGGTGAAGCGCGTGGTCGCGGACTGCGGCGGGGATGTGAAGTAACACAACACATGACGGCGGATCGGTTGTGACCGGTTCGCCGTTTCAGTCTGTCAAAAAAGGTAAGCGCCTGGTTATAGTAACTCGCCGTCGGCAGACTGTAAATCGAAAATCGGCGACATATGCGGCGATTTTCGTGTTTTTCCGTAGGAAAAGCTTCCTTACGCGAAGGAACGGCCGGGCGCGAAGCGGCCAGCGACTGAGTGCCAGACTCAAAAAGTGGGTTCTTCACGTTCCCTTAGGGAATGACCAACTCCGCAAGTGGGAAGCCGCTTTCGCCCGCCGAAAGCGGCGCAAAGGCGCTGGGGGAAAACTGAAAAGAGTTTTCCCCCCGTCCCCCTCCTGCCCCCAAGGCGTCGGAAAGGCGGCTGCATATCGGGGCGGCGACGTTGCGGAGGGTTGCTTGGATGAATAAGAACGAGGACGCAACCCTCCGCAAAGACGCCGCATCTTCCCCTTCATGGCTTCGGTGCAGCCGCAAAGCTGGGAAGAGTACGTCTCCCTGTCCCC
>JAFXDB010000134.1 GCA_017516305.1 Clostridia bacterium
CAATGGCCCGGTACAGGCCTGATGGCCGTCCGCTACGACGAGGACGACGCAGATGAGGCCAACCCCAACCCCTGGTGGCAGGACGAAACCGGCACGAAGGAGGGCATCCTCCTCCTGGCCGACCTGAGCAGCATGGAGCTGCATGACTACGAGATCGCCGGCGCCTTCGCCAGGGACTACATCTTCATCCTTTACCGCGAACCCGGCGGCGAGTGGGTCGTCGCCAACTGGGGTTACACCTGATTTGCACGCTCTGTCCGTGATGGGCAGGGCGTTTCCTAATAGCACATTAGACTTGAATTAACAATCTCCGCTGCGCATTGACACGGTCCTCCGCTGGATGATATACTGCACTCATCAACTACCGTGGAGGCCTCACATGCAGCGGAAACTGTGGAACAAGGATTTTATCCTGCTCCTGCAGGGCAACGCCATCAGCGACATCGGCGATCTGCTCTACAGCGTAGCCATCGGCTACTGGGTGTACGAAAAGACCGGCTCCAGTGCGCTGATGGGCGTGATGACCTCCATCGCCATGTTTGTGACGATGTTCCTGTCCCCCTTTGCCGGCAGCATTGTGGATAAGCTCAGCCGCCGCTTCGTCATCGTCGGAATGGATTCCCTGCGAGGACTCATCATGCTGGCGCTGGGCGTGCTGGCCTGGACGGATTCACTGAGCGTACCGGTGGTGCTGCTGGCAGCCTTTGCGGCGTCGCTGTGCTCGGTGTTCTTCAACCCGGCGGTGAATACGCTGATGATCGACCTCATCCCCCATGACGACATGGTGCGGGGACAGTCCGTCTTTTCGGCCTCCAACGCGCTGATCAACCTGGTGGGCAAGGCCTTCTCCGGCGTGCTGGTGGCGTTCCTGGGCGTGCCGCTGATCGTGGTGCTCAACGGCGCGAGCTACCTGATCTCTGCGGTGTCGGAGATGTTCATCCGCGTGCCCCGCACGGTGCAGCAGGGCGAGAAGGTCTCGGTGAAGGGCGTACTGGCGGACTTCGGCAAGGCAATGAAAGCCATCTTCTCCGACCGCTGCCTGAAGCTCTTCATTCCCTTTGCGCTGCTGCTGAATCTGCTGGCCGCAGGCCCCCTCAGCCTGATGCTCCCCTTCTGCATGGAAAAGGGCTTCACGATGGACATGTACGGCTACCTGCTGTCCGTGGAGGTGGCGGGCTCGCTGCTGTGCGTGCTGCTGCTGGGGATCTTCAAGCTCAAGCCCAGGACCCGCTTCGCGCTGATGGCGATCGGCTTCATCGGTTCCCAGGCGCTGTGCGTGCTGGCCTTCCTCATGACGGATTTCCTGCCTATGGCCGTGCTGCTGTTTCTCTCCGCGCTGCTGAATGCGGCGGGCAATTCCATCTTCAACGCCGCTTTAATGCTGGCGCTGCCGGAGGAAAACCGGGGCGCGATCCTCGGCTTTATCGAGGCTGCCTCAGTGGGCGGATGCGCGCTGTCTGCGGTGATCTACGGTCTGCTGGGCGAGATCTTTCCCCTGTACCTGGTGTTTGCCGTCGGCAGCCTCATTTCCCTGCCCTTTGCGCTGTATCTGTTTTCCCATCGGGAAACGAAGGATTTTATCCTGACCCATTAACGCAAAATCCCCCGGAGCATCACACTCCGGGGGATCGCTTTGTCTTACAGGGCCTTCAGGGTGAAGGTGAAGGAATAGGGCTTGTCGGCAGGATAGCAGTACTTGGGCAGGGTGGGAGCGCCCCAGCTGTCATCGCCGCCCACGCCCTTGCGGAACATGGCCACGTCCAGCACGGTCTTGACCGGGCCCATCAGATCGCTGTAATGGCGGGCTGCAGCCAGCTGCTCGGGCAGCCAGTGCTGCACGCTGATCTCCAGGTTTTCGCCCTCCACCAGTACGCCATGGCCGTCCTTGTCAGTGACGGACAGCGCCTGCACGCCGCCGCGATTTCCGCTCTCCTGCGGGTTGAGATAGGGGCTCATGCCGTCCTTGACCTGGTAGGCATGCCAGCCCAGATAGGCGCCTTCGCGGCGGTCAACATAGTTCTCCTCCGGGCCGAAGCCGAAGTAGCGCACCTTGTCCAGGCGGGCGTCCAGCTGGAAGGACAGTCCCAGCGCAGGCATATCCGGCAGATCCGCAGCGCCGGGCCAGTTGACGGTCACTTCCACTGCATCGTCTGTACGCACGGCGTAGACCACCGTCATCTCGAAATCCTTGAGCATGGGGGTGGAATAGCGGTAGGTCAGGGTGGTGGCCTCATCGGTCGTCACCTCTGCATGGCGCAGCCAGTAGTAGCGGCTGATCAGGTGATACACGCCCTCACGCACATTGTAGCCGTTGCCGCAGTCGTTATCCGTGGCCGCGCGGAAGAGGCTCAGCTGAGGCGCGCACAGGAGGGTCTCCCTGCCGGCGCGATCGCGGAAGGAAATCATGCCCTTGGCCTTCTCAAACAGGACGCCCAGCTTATCACTGCGCAGGCCCACATTGTTGTCACCCACGGAGGGTCTGGGCGTAGACGCTGCGGCCTCAGGGCGGGTCAGCGTACCATAGACTGCCTGACCGTGGCTGAGGATGGTGCCTGCAGGCAGGATGCCCTTTTCCTCGGCCAGCACCAGGAACACGGTCAGTACCACCTGACCCTCCGCCGGCAGCTTACCGTAGGGCAGGTTGATATGCCGGGATTCGCCCGCAGCGATCTCCGGCAGCAGGATCTCGCCCGCCCTGATGGGCTTCATGTCGCACTCCACCGTCCAGCGGAGGCTATAGCCCTTCAGGGGCGCAAAGAGCTTGCGGTTCCACACCGTCACGCCGGTCTTGCCCACCTTGAGGAACACGTCCCGGTACAGGTGACGGACGTCCTGGGCCTTGGCGGAAAGGCTGCGGTCCGCCAGGACGATGCCGTTGCCGATGAAATGCCAGTCGGTGGGCTTATCGCCGAAGTCGCCGCCGTAGGCAAAGCGCTCCTGGCCGTTGGGGGCCACGGTCCGCAGACCCTGGTCCACATAATCCCAGATGAAGCCGCCCTGGTACATGGGGTACTTGTCCTCCAGCGCGGTGTATTCATCCATGCCGCCGCAGGAATTGCCCATGGCGTGGATATATTCGCAGTTGATCATGGGGCGGTCG
>JAFXDB010000018.1 GCA_017516305.1 Clostridia bacterium
CAACGGCTCTGGAGCCCAGGGGAGGTCAGGAGAAGTCCGACTCCGTAGAGATCGGCCTGAAGCAGGTTTTTCTTCCCGAGTTGGAAGCACGTCCTATCATGCTGGTGGTCATCAGCCAGGTACTGGAAGTGCAGTAACCTATTCTTGACGAGTGGAGATACATGACATATGGATGAACTCCAGAAAACACCAGAAAGTGTGCAGGCGGATCCGCAGCTAGTTGCAACGGTGACGAGTGCGGTGCTGCAGACCCTGCAGGCAACGGGCAATATGCCGTACCTGGAGAAAAGCCAGGAGCCGCAGCCGCCGGAGGAGAAGACCATTGACCTGATCGCCCTGTTCTTCGCCGTCCTGGAAAAGTTCTGGCTGGTCGCCATCTGCGCCGTTGTGGGCGCGATGCTGATGGGCTGGATGGCCGGCAATGGTGTGACGAGCTACTCCGCCACGTCCAAACTGTACATCGTTGATACCAGCTCCGGCGGCATCAACATATCCAACCTGCAGCTGGGCACGGTGCTGACGCTGGACTACCAGGAGGTCTTCAAAACCTGGGAAGTGCACGAGATGGTTATCGAGGAGCTGGGTCTGCCCTACAGCTACGGGCAGATGCAGTCCATGCTGAGCATCAGCAACCCGCAGGATACCCGCATCCTGTACATCACCGTCCGCTACCCGGATGCGAAGATGGCCGCAGATATCGCCAACGCCTACGCCAAGTCGGCCAAGACATTTATCATCAACACCATGCGCGGCGAGGAGCCCAGCGACTTCTCCATCGCCTTGGAGCCCAGCACGGGCTATCGGGTGTCAAAGGCCAGCCGCATGGTGATGGGCTTCATGCTGGGCAGCGTCCTGGCGGTGGGCCTGATCACGCTCCTGTTTGTGCTGGATAACCGCCCCCGCAGCCCTGAGGACATCGAGACCTACGGCGGCGTCCCGACCCTGGCGGTGTTCCCGGAGCGGCCCCGGAAGAAGATCGCGGACCGCAAGCTGGACAAGGACGGGCCCAAGGCCGAATCGGCCATGCCCATGCTGGAGATCGTCCAGTTCCCCGAGTGCGATTTCGTCAGCCACGAGGCCATGAATACCTTGTGCACCAACCTGTCCTACTGCGGCACGGACGTACGCAAGGTGATGATCACCAGCCGTTATGCAGGCGAGGGCAAGTCCTATGTGTCGATGAACCTGATGCGCACCCTGGCCCGCCTGGGCCGCAAGGTGGTGCTGATAGATACGGATCTGCGTGCCTCGGGCATCCAGACCGACTATCAGCTGCGCTACGGTACGGAGAAGCACTACGGCCTGAGCGAGTACCTCTCCGGCCACTGCAGCGTGGCAGAGGTGCTTTACCAGACCAATGTGCCCGGCGCGTGCATGATCCCTGCCGGCTATGAGGCGCCCAACCCCCTGCAGCTGCTGGATACCGACAGCATGAAGGACCTGGTGGCCTGGCTGGGCACCCAGTTCGATGTGGTGCTGATCGATACCCCGCCGGTGGGCGTGCTGGTGGACGCGGTCGCTCTGGCCAAGTTCTGTGACGGCGCGCTGCTGGTGGTCGGCTACCGCAAGGGCAGCCAGAACGAGATCGGCGAGGCTGTCCGGCATATCAGGCAGACCGGCTGCAAGATGCTGGGCGCGGTGCTCAACGGCGTGAAGTTCAAGAGCCTGAGCAACAAGCATTATTACTATAGCTCCGAGCGCTATTCGGGTCACTATTCCAAGCGCTACAAGTACGGCAGGAAGGCCACGTAAGATGTCGCAGGAAAAGCAGATCCGCACCATCCCCATGGAAACCTGGTGTGAGCTTGCCCGGCAAGGCACTGCGCCGCCGGTCACCATCTGCCTGGAAGGGGACAGCATGCGCCCTCTGATCCGACGGGGGCTGGATCCGGTTACCATCGTTCCCTTGAGCCGGGAGCTGAAGAAGGGCGATGTGGTGCTGTTCACCCTGGGCGGAGGACGATATGTTGTCCATCGGGTGTGGAAGCTGAAGCCGGAGCAGGTGCAAACCCTGGGGGACAATTGCTGGAATCCGGATCCCTGGTTTCCCCGGGAGCAGGTGCTGGGCCAGGTGGTGAAATACGTCCGCAACGGCAGGACGCATCAGCTGGACACCCCCCAGGCCAGAGCATGGGGCAGGATATGGATGGCGCTGTATCCCATCCGCAAATGCTATAAAGGGCTGAGGGCTTTCGCCGGACGCTGTTATAGAAAACTATTTCCCAAACGCTGAAAGGACGGTGAACGGTACGGAGCAGACGACATTGCCTCCCACCCTGCGAACGCTGCTGAAGCAGCTGGACGAGCAGGGCGTTACCGATTACCGTCGCTACGAAGCGGTGCGCAAATTCCTGGGCTTCAAGGCGCGGGAGAAGGGTATCCCCATCTCCGGCAGCTTTGAGCTGACCCCCCTGTGCAATCTGGACTGCAAAATGTGCTACGTCCACCTGAACAGGGAGCAGATGCACGGCGCGCAGCTGCTGACGGTGGAACAGTGGAAGGGCATCATGCAGGAAGCCATCGACTGCGGCATGATGTATGCCCGCCTCACCGGCGGCGAATGCCTGACCTACCCCGGCTTCCGGGAGCTGTATCTGTTTCTGCACAGCAAGGGCGTCGAGGTGAGCATCCTCTCCAACGGCCTGCTGATGGATGCGGACATGCTGGATTTCCTGCAGGCGCATCCGCCGTCAGCGGTGCAGATCACCCTCTACGGCGCCAGCGAGGATGCTTACGAGCGCGTGACCGGCAAGCGGGCCTTCGCCCGGGTGCTGGAGAACATCCGCCGCCTGGAGGACGCAAAGATCCCCTTGAGCATCGCCGTCACCCCCAATGAGTTCATGCAGGACGGCGAGAACGTCATCCGCCTGCTGCACGAGCAGGGACTGACTTTCGCCATCAACGCAGGCCTCATGGTTCCCCGGGAGGAAACCGGTCGCAAGTTGGCTGACGCAGGGCTGGATTCCTACGTTGCCATGATGAAGCTGCGGCAGGCGCTGCAGGGGCGGATCACCGAACCGGACTGCGAGCCGGAAAGCCTGCCCGACCCGGGCGGCGAGAACATCACCGCCGAAAAAGGCGTGCGCTGCGGCGCAGGCCGGAGCAACTTCGCGGTGGACTGGCAGGGCCGGATGCGTCCCTGCAACACCTTCCCCTGCGAGCCGGTGGATGTGCTGACCCTGGGCTTCCCCGAAGCCTGGAGGCGTACCAACCGCATCGCGCTCAACTACCCCCTGCCCGCCGAGTGCGAAGGCTGCGCCTACAAGAGCGTGTGCAAGCACTGCGTGGCAGAGCACGCCGCCGGCGCTCCCGCCGGCCACGCCAGCCCC
>JAFXDB010000135.1 GCA_017516305.1 Clostridia bacterium
CCCTGACCCTGACCAACACCACGTCCTTCGACGTGCTGGTCAACGTCTGCGGCGGCGGCGTGTCCGGCCAGGCTGGCGCGATCCGTCATGGCATCGCCCGCGCCCTGTGCAAGGCCGATCCCGAGCTGCGCGCTGCCCTGAAGAAGGCTGGCTTCCTCACCCGCGATCCTCGTATGAAGGAGCGCAAGAAGTACGGTCTGAAGGCCGCCCGTCGTGCGCCTCAGTTCTCCAAGCGCTAATACGGAGAACCTCGACGCAGTTTCTGCAAGGTTTCTGTACGAGAACAGCAAAACATCCTCTGCCGGTTCGCCGGTGGGGGATTTTTTGTTGACGGTGGTATACCCAGAGGGATAAGGCTGTTATGATTTATGCGCTTTGTCAGGGATATGTACGTATGCAGGCAATGAATAACGCATGCTATCTACCAGCGGGAGCATTGACAATTCAGAGCGGTGTGCTATAATGGGGAAGACTGGTCGGAGGGCTGATACTGGGGGAGTTATTGGCTGGATAAGATGTCGGGTGTGTTCCTGATGTCTGTCCGGCCTTTTTTCAAGGCAGCAGAGAAGAAATACCCATCACGAAAGTCCCAGAGGGAGGGATGCAGAATGCAGAAAGAAACGAAAAAGGGAAAGGCCAGGCTCTTGTGGCGGTTCCTCAGGGGCAGCAAGGGCCTGTTTATGCTCTCAATCCTGATGACGGCCTTCATGGCCCTGGCGGATATGCTCACCCCGCAGATCATCCGCGTGGCGGTGGACAATGTCATCAGCGGCAAGCCCATGGAAGCCGGGTCGCTGGCGGAGAGGCTGGTGCTTTGGGCTGGCGGCGCGGAGTACCTGAAGGCGCATATGTGGCTGATGGCCGGCGCCGTGCTGGTGGTGGCGGTAATGAAGGTGCTGAGCCAGTATGGCTTCACCCTCAGCAACACCGGCGCCTCTGAAACGCTGGTGAAGACCATGCGCGACCAGCTCTATACCCACATCGGGCGCCTGCCCTTCTTATGGCATATGAAGAACCACACCGGCGATATCATCCAGCGCTGCACATCGGATATCGACACGACGCGCAACTTCGTCGCCGGTCAGCTGACGCAGCTGCTGCGCATCGTCATCCTGGTGGTGATGTCCATGGTGTTCATGCTGGGCATGAATCCGTGGCTGACGCTGATTGCGCTGCTGCCGATGCCCTTTATCGTCCTGTACTCGGTGAAGTTCCACAACAAGATCGGGGAGGGCTTCAAGGACTGCGACGAGGCGGAGGGCCGCCTGTCCGCCATGGCCCAGGAGAACCTGACCGGTGTGCGTGTGGTGCGCGCCTTTGGCCGCGAGAAGTATGAGCGTGACCGCTTTGAGAAGCACAATGAGGAATATACCAGCCTGTGGGTGCGCATGGGCGGTGTGATGAGCCGCTTCTGGTCCACCAGCGACGTGCTCTCCGGATTGCAGATCATGCTGGTGGTCGTCTTCGGCGTGGTGTTCTGCCTGAATGACAGGATGCATGAGGGCGAGTATATCGCCTTCCTTGCGTACAATGGCCAGCTGGTGTGGCCCATCCGTATGCTGGGCCGCATGATCAGCGAAATGAGCAAGGCGGGCGTGGCCGTTGACCGCATCGGCTATATCATGGATTCTCCGGCGGAAACGGACGCGGAGAACCCGCTGACCCCCGACATGACCGGCGATATCGCCTTCGAGCATGTCAATTTTGCCTACGACGGCTGCCCGCAGATGCTGCATGACATTCACTTCACCATGAAGGCAGGCACGACCCTGGGCATCCTGGGCGGTACGGGCAGCGGCAAATCGACGCTGATGCTCCTGCTGGACCGCCTCTATGACCTGCCTGCGGAGAACGGCCGCATCACCATCGGCGGCGTTGACATTGCGCAGATCAGCCGCGAGCATCTGCGCAAGAATATCGGTATCGTCCTGCAGGAAACCTTCCTCTTCAGCCGTACGCTGCAGGAGAACCTTTCCATCACCGATGACGGTCTGACCCTTACCGACATCCGCGAGGCGGCCCGTGCAGCCTGCCTGGATGATACCATCGAAGGCTTCTCCAAGGGTTATGACACCTTCGTGGGCGAGCGTGGCGTGACCCTCTCCGGCGGTCAGAAGCAGCGCGCGGCCATCGCCCGCATGCTGACTCAGCATACGCCCATCATGATCTTCGATGACAGCCTTTCCGCCGTGGATGCGGAGACGGATGCGAAGATCCGCGCGGCGCTGGAGAAGCGCTTCGGCAGTGCGTCCATCATCCTCATCAGCCACCGCATCTCCACCCTTTCCAAGGCGGATCAGGTGATCGTGCTGGATCGGGGACGCATTGCTGAAATGGGTACGCCGGAGGAGCTGGCCCATGCCGGCGGCCTCTACCAGCGCATCAGCGAAATCCAGAGTATGACGGCAGAGGAGGTGGAAGCATGAGCGAATTGATCGGCAAGAAGGAAGAGAAGCAGGAAAGGAAATCGCTGCCTCTCTTTGGTATCCCCAAGGTCGTGCCCTACCTGGGAAAGTACCGGCGGATGATGCTGGTGATGGTTCTCTGCGGCCTCATGTCCACCTGTGTGGATCTGCTGGTGCCGCAGTTCCAGCGCTATGCTCTGGATCACTTCATCAAGGATCAGACCCTGGACACGCTGCCGCTGTTCATCGTTTTCTATGCGGCGGTGGTGGTGCTGACGGGCGTACTGAACTACACCTCCTGCAACTTCGCCATGAAGACGGAGGTCAGCGTCAACCGCGACCTGCGTGATGCGGCCTTTTCCCACCTGCAGACGCTGAGCTTCTCTTACTTCAACCAGAACAGCGTCGGCTACATCCACGCCCGCGTCATCTCCGATACCAGCCGCATCGGCGGACTGGTCAGCTGGTCGCTGATGGATGCGGTGTGGCATTTCTCCTACCTGGTGGGCGCGGTCGGCGTCATGTTCATCTTCAATGCGAAGCTGGCGCTGCTGGTCACGGCCATTCTGCCGCTGATCGTCATCCTGTTCTCCCTGTTTGAGACCAGGCTCATCCGCGTCAACCGTGAGATCCGCGAACTGAACTCGAAGATCACCAGCGACTTCAACGAGGGCATCACCGGCGCCAAGACCATCAAGACCCTGGTCATTGAGGACAAGATGGCGGGCGACTTCCTCGCTGATACCGGCGCCATGCGCAGAAAGTCTGTCCGGGCGTCCCATCTGCATGGTCTGTTCTCCGCAACGCTCAACATGGCGTCCTCCGTGGCGCTGGCCATTGTGCTGTGGAAGGGCGGCGTCATCGCCGAAACCGAGGTGGGCATGTTCTCTATGTTCATGACCTATGCCCAGGGCATGATGGAGCCCGTCCGCTGGTTCATCAGCGCCATTTCCGACCTCATCACCACCCAGGTGAACATCGAGCGCTTTTCCCGACTGATGGAAACCAAATCTGACGTTGTGGACAGCCCGGAGGTTATCGAAAAGTATGGTGACGCCTTCGAGCCCAGGCGCGAGAATTGGGAGCCGATCAAAGGCGATATCGAGTTTGTCGATGTAGACTTCAAGTACCCCGACGGCGACGAATATGTGCTGGAGAAATTCAGCCTCAAGATCCCCTTCGGTTCCAACATCGCCATCGTCGGTGAGACTGGCGCAGGCAAGTCCACGCTGGTGAACCTGGTCTGCCGCTTCTTTGAGCCGACGAAGGGCCAGGTGCTTATCGACGGGCGGGACGCGAGGGAACGCAGTCAGCTGTGGCTGCACAGCGCCATCGGCTACGTCCTGCAGACGCCCCACCTTTTCTCCGGTACCGTGAGGGAAAACCTGCTCTATGGCAACCCCAACGCCACGGAGGAGGAGATCGCCAGGGCGCTGGAGCTGGTATCCGCCACGGAGGTGGTCGCCCGCATGGAAAAGGGGCTGGACAGCGACGTGGGTGAAGGCGGCGACATGCTCTCCACCGGCGAAAAGCAGCTGATCTCCTTCGCCCGTGCGATCCTGGCCGACCCGCGTATCCTGGTGCTGGACGAGGCCACGGC
>JAFXDB010000136.1 GCA_017516305.1 Clostridia bacterium
CCCGCCTTCAGGACGCCAGCCAGTCCGGCGACGCCGCTGCGGTGGACGCGGCCCGCAAGGCCCTCATGCAGCAGATCAAGCTGGAGGCCAGGCGCATTTCCGGCAAGTACATCGCGCCGCCCCACACCACGGACTTCGCCGTCATGTTCCTGCCCGTGGAGGGCCTCTACGCCGAGGTCGTGCAGCAGACTGACCTGGTGGATGCCATTCAGCGGGAGCAGCGGGTGGTCATCGCGGGCCCCAGCACCTTCTCCGCGCTGCTGAACGCGCTGCAAATGGGCTTCCGTACACTGGCCATCGAAAAGCGCTCGGGCGAAGTATGGAAGCTGCTGGGCACGGTCAAGGCGGACTTCGGCGCCTTCTCCGACGTGCTGGAGAAAACCCAGCTCCGACTGCGCCAGGCCAGCGAATCCATCGACAGCGCCTTTGTCAAGACCCGCACCATCCAGCGGCACCTGGGACAGGTGGAATCCGCCGGCAAGGACGGCGCGCTGCCCGCCGGCGAACAGGAGGACGCATGATGCCTTACGAGATCCGCCGCCTGCGTCCGGACGAGGTGGATGAAGCGCTCGACCTCGCCATGGCGACCTACCTTGAATTTGAAGCGCCCGATTACGGCCCCGAGGGCGTCACGACCTTCCGCCGGGATATCTATGACAATGAGGCCTTCCGCGCCGCCTGCCTGGACGGCACGAACCGCATGTGGGGCGCACTGGACGGCGGACGCATCATCGGCCTGATGGCTATGCGCGGCGAGAGCCACATCGTGCTGGTGTTCACCCACCGGGACTATCACCGTCAGGGCGTTGCCAGCGCGATCCTGCGCACTTTGCTGGATGACGTCCGCCGCGAGAACCCCGCCCTCCGCCGCCTGACGCTCAACAGCAGCCCCTACGGCCTGCCCTTCTACCTCCACGCAGGCTTCCGGCCGGCGGATGTGGAAAAGACCATCAACGGCATCCGCTTCACCGCGATGACCTATGACCTGTAAGCGCACAAAGGAGCCATTTTATGAAGCTGTTCACCCTGATCGAAAACACCACCGCTAATCCTGACCTCGTCTGCGAGCACGGTCTGAGCCTGTACATCGAGGTCAGCGGCCAGCGCATCCTCTTTGACGCGGGCCAGAGCGGCGCCTTTGCCGACAACGCGGAAAAGATAGGCGTTGACCTCACGCAGGTCGACCTGTGCATCCTCAGCCACGGCCACTATGACCACGGCGGCGGCATCAAGCGTTTCCTGGAGGTCAACGACCACGCGAAGGTCTACGTCAGCCAGCATGCCTTCGGCGATTACTACAACGCCGAGGAAAAGTACATCGGGCTTGACTGGGAGCTGCTCAGCGAAGAGCGCATCGTGTTCGTCCGCGACAACCTGACGCTCTCCGACACCCTCAGCCTGCACACCTGCCCCAACTTCCCCCAGGTGTACTTTACCGACGCCTACGGCATGCAGGTCAAGCGCCGGGATCAGCTGGAAACCGACGATTTCCGGCATGAGATGTACCTGCTCATCCGCGAGGGCGAGCGGCGCATCATCGTCAGCGGCTGCAGCCACCGGGGCGTGATGAACCTCAAAACCTGGTTCGCGCCGGATGTGTTCATCGGCGGCTTCCACCTGATGAAGCTCAACCCGGAGAAGGAAGCCACCCGGCTGAAGTTCACCGCGATGGAGCTGCTGAAGCAGGAGACCGTCTACTACACCGGCCACTGCACCGGCGGCATGCAGTACGACGCGCTGAAGGCCCGCATGGGCGAACGCCTGCAGCGGCTCTCCACCGGCGCGATATACGAGATTTGACGCAAGCAGCGGGGCTGGCCAACTTGCACATTGACCAGCCCCCGCGCCTGTGGTATAATATTTTCGCTTGCTGATGTGGTGGAATGGCAGACACCAGCGACTTAAAATCGCTTGCTTCGGCGTACGGGTTCGAGTCCCGTCATCAGCACAGGAAAGGCTCCGGTCACTTGACCGGAGCCTTTTGTCATGCCTCCTGAGCCGCGTCCCGCTCGGCGATGTTCTTATAATGGGCGATCGCTCCACGCAGGGCAGCCTCGTCCTGGCCACACTCGACAGCCTTGCGGACGCACTTTTCGCTGCGCTCCTCATCCTTCTGGATGGCCGTCACGATGGCAAGCGTCGTCCACGCCTGATGCTGATTCGGATTGATTTCCACCGCATTGGCTGCCGCCTGGGCCGCCCCGTCGTACTCGCCCAGACGCAGCATCAGGGCGGCCACGTTGTTATGGGGCATCGCGTTCTGCGGATCCAGCTTGATGGCCTTCATATACGCAGAGAACGCCTTTTCCGGGTCGGTTTCACCATAAAGGATGCCCAGGTTGGAATAGAGCTGGCTGGTCTCCGCGCCCTTGGCTGCGGTGTCCTCGTAGGTGGCGATGGCGGCCGCGGTCAGGCCCAGGTCCCTCTGGCACAGGGCGGTGAAGAGGCCCACCGCGTAGATCTCATCGCGGGTGCTGGCGTCCGGGCGGAGATCGTCCAGGATCTTGAGTGCAGCACGGTTCTTGTCCTCATCGAACAGACGGACGGCCTCCAGCAGCCTTTCGCGCTTCCTGGTATCATCCGCAAAGGCGTTGCCCAGCTCTTTGGCGAAG